>JBGCFB010000391.1:0-27851 GCA_045106685.1 Bacteroidia bacterium
TCTTCTTCAACGGCTTTCAGCACCGCGGCAAATACGACTGGTGAAAAAGCCATGCTTTTGCCTGCGATCGGGCTACTGGCTTTTAGGGTTTTCTTTTTCTTAAAAAATGGGAAAGGCATATGGGAATGAGATTTTTTAAAGACATAATGCTGACACAAGGAAAAGATACAACACCAATTTGAATCCCGTATCAACAACTCCGCTACAATTGCCTATTTTTGCGGCATGTTGGAAGAAATACAATCCTTACTGGCGAGTGTGAATGCCGCAACGGTATCGAATGCCGATGAGCTTGATGCGTACAAACGCAGCTTTACGAATAAGAAAGCACGTATCAACCAGCTGTTTGAGGACTTTAGAGCTTTGCCTGGTGAAGAGAAGCGGAGCATCGGAAAGCCGCTCAACGAGCTAAAGCAACGCGCGCAAGCACGCCTGAAAGAATTTGAGCAAGGGCTCGCAAGCGCTGCCCGCAAGGCAGACCAGCCGCAAGACCTCACCCTACCAGGTGATCCGTTTATGGCTGGTGCTCGTCACCCGCTATCGATCGTGCGCGAGCGCATCATTGAAGTATTTAGCCGCATCGGCTTTACCGTAGCCGAAGGGCCTGAGGTAGAAGACGATTGGCACAACTTCGGCGCCCTCAATTTTCCCGACAACCACCCTGCGCGTGACATGCAGGACACCTTTTTTGTGCAGCGCGAGCCAGACTGGCTTTTGCGTACGCACACCTCATCTGTACAGGTGCGGGTGATGGAGGAAAACGAGCCGCCACTTCGCGTGCTTTCGCCCGGACGCGTATATCGCAACGAGGCGATCTCGGCACGTGCACACTGCTTTTTCCACCAGATCGAAGGCCTCGTAATCGACAAGAACGTGAGCTTCGCTGATATGAAAGCAGCGCTCCAATACTTTGCCATGCAGATGTTTGGCCCGGAGGCCAAAGTCAAGCTTCGCCCTTCATATTTCCCATTTACCGAAATCTCTGCCGAGGTAGACGTGTGGTGGGGACTTGAAACTGAAGATGACTATCGCATGACCAAAGGCTCTGGCTGGGTCGAAATTATGGGTTGCGGCATGGTCGACCCTAACGTGCTCAAAAGCTGCGGTATTGATCCGGACCAATACTCAGGTTATGCCTTTGGTATGGGCGTGGAGCGTATCGCGCAGTTGCTATATCGCGTACCAGACCTGAGACTGTATTCACAAAACGATGTTCGCTTTTTGAAGCAGTTTGAAAAAATTGGAGGATAATGATTCTTAAAGCCCAAAATATCGTCAAGAGCTACAAGCAGCGCCGCGTGGTAAACGAGGTTTCGCTGGAAGTGGGCCAAGGCGAAATCGTAGGCTTGTTAGGAAAAAACGGAGCAGGTAAAACCACTACGTTTTATATGATCGTAGGAATGATTCGCCCGAATGATGGGCAAATTTTCCTCGATGATCAAAATATCACACGCTTGCCGATGTATAAGCGTGGCCAACTTGGTATCGGATATCTTCCACAGGAAGCATCAGTGTTTCGTGAGCTGACGGTACAGGATAATATCATGTCGATCCTTGAACTGACTTCCAAAAGAAACAAAGCCGAACGGAAGGAGCGCACCGAGCAGTTGATGGAGGAATTCGGGATTACGCATATTCGCAACAATAAGGGCAAAGTACTCTCGGGAGGCGAGCGCCGCCGTACCGAGATTGCGCGCGCCCTGGCTGTTGATCCCAAGTTTATCTTGTTGGATGAGCCATTTGCAGGAATCGACCCGATTGCAGTAAAGGAGATTCGTGATTTGGTGGAAAAATTGATAGAGAAAAATATCGGTGTACTGATCACTGATCATAATGTACATGCTACGCTGGCAGCGACTCATCGCACGTACATTTTGAGCGAAGGCAAGATACTCGCTCACGGCACGCCGGAAGACCTAGCCGCCGATGAGATGGTGCGTGAGGCGTACTTGGGGCGCGACTTTAACCTTCAGCGGTAATAATGCCCTTGATCCTTGATGCTCGATCTTCGTTTTTTAGGCTCGAGGCCTTAGGTACAAAGCTTGATGTAAAAAGCCTTGCTGCTTGATCCTTGATGCTCGATCTTCGCTTTTTAGGTTCGAGGCTTTAGGTACAAAACTTGATGTAAAAAGCCTTCGCTGTTCGATTTTCAGGTTCGAACTATTTGTCATACCGATCCAGTAGCCACCTCAACATAAAGGCACGCTTGAGATCAGCCTTGCTGCCTTTGATTTTTTTAGCACGGCTCTGAACGGGTGGTGCAGGCTTTTCTTCTTCCTGGTCAAATACGATTTCATCTCTGGAAGCCTGAGCGTGCTCAGCAGCCGTGATGCCTGGGATGATCTTGGCTTTTGGCTGACTCGATTGCATGGAGCCTGGAATAATACGACTTCCATCGCCATAGCGCGCCTCGTTTTCTTTCGATATTTGCCTAAGAAAATATCGAATCACCAATACAACTAATACTGCTACGCCCAATAATGGCAAAAAGAACCTCATGCCGCTTCTTTTCAGTTTTCTAAAAAATCTTTCTAAATGTACGCAGGTATCACGTGAAGCCCTATCTTTGCGCCCAAAATTCTCTTCGCATGAAATTCTTTATTGATACTGCCAACCTAGACGAAATCCGTGAAGCCGCCGATATGGGCGTACTCGACGGTGTAACCACCAACCCTTCGCTGATGGCCAAGGTAGGTGTTACCGATGTGAATGCGCATTACCTCGCCATCTGTGAATTGGTGAATGGCGACGTAAGCGCCGAGGTGATCTCCACCGACTACGAAGGTATCGTACGCGAGGGAAGAGCGCTTGTGAAAATCCACCCGAATATCACGGTGAAGATTCCGATGATCCGCGAAGGTGTGAAGGCGATTCGTACGCTTGCCGATGAAGGTGTCAAGATTAATTGTACGTTGATCTTCAGTCCGGCGCAAGCCCTTGTGGCTGCCAAGGCAGGCGCCAAATACGTCAGTCCGTTTATCGGTCGCCTTGACGATATTGGCCAGGATGGAATGGATCTTATCCATAACATCCGCACCATCTTTGATAACTACATGCTCGACACCGAAATTCTTGCAGCATCTGTGCGTCACAACCAGCACCTCCTCAACTGCATGCTCGCCGGCGCTGACGTCGCCACGATGCCATTCGGCGTAATCGATAAAATGATTCAGCACCCACTTACCGACGCAGGTCTCGCCAAGTTCCTGGCTGATCACGCTAAGGCGAACGGCTAATCACACTGATTTTACGCTTTTTGTATCTCCAATTTCACATGCTGTTAGGGCTGTGGGATTGGAGATTTTTTTGTCTAAGTCCCTATCCCATCCACACCACCTTGTCTTCCCACTTCGCCTTGCGGTAGCCCTTAGGATAGTACTCGCTGTTCTTGGGTTTGCCTATGAGGAAGAACCCTAGGCACATGTCCTCTTCACCCAGGTTGAAGAGTTGCTTCATGGCGGGATGATAGGTCATGCCACCGCTGCTCCAATAGCCGCCGAGGCCGAGCGCGCAAGTAGTGAGGTACATGTTCTGGACGGCGCAGGCGACAGCACCGATTTCTTCTACTGCCGGAATTTTGGGATTTGCGCCACGCTTCATACAGATCGCAATCATATGACTGCACTCAGTAGGACGCTTGGCGAGCTTGGCATATTTCTCCTCCGAAAATGCCTCTGGGGCAGTGTGTTCCTTATACATCTCGGCATGTGCTAGACCGAATTTTTCAAGCGCCGAGCCTGTCATGACGACAAAACCCCAGGGTTCTGTTTTGCCATGGTTCGGAGCCCAGTGAGCATTTTCCAGAATTTGCTCAATAGCATTTTTGTCGACAACCTCATCTGAAAAATCACGCGTAAATACGGACCGGCGCTGCTGGATCAGGCGGTTTATTTCATCTATATCAAAAGGAGAAAAAGGAATTTTTCCAGGAGGTGTCATGATTATGCTGATTTATTTTTTACACATCAAATTTCCCCAACTGCTTCATTGTAACCTGAAAGTGCTTGGGATAAGGAGCTTCTGCAGAAAATGGCTCGCCCGTACCAGGGTGAGGAAAACTAATCCGAAAAGCATGCAGAAGAAAACCCAGGTTAAGGGGAGACTCTTCCAGTTTGCGGCCGCTGTATTTGTAGTTGCGCTTTATTTGGGACAATAAAAGATTCTCGCCGCCATATAGTTCATCACCAACAATGGGAGAACCCAGAAAGGCAAGGTGCGCTCTGATCTGGTGCATGCGCCCCGTGATAGGCTTGCATTCCAGTAAGGTATAGCGCCTAAATTGCTCCAGTGTCGAGACGACCGTTTCGGCCCGTTTTCCATCACCTTTGTGTGGAAAGACCTTCTTGTTGGACGTGATGAGCAGTGGCACATCGATCATGTGCTCACTCAGATGATGTACTCCTTTCACTAAAGCGTGATATTCCTTATCAACCTTGCGATGCTGGAAATTGAGGCTCATTGCCCTATAGGCCTCCGGGTGCTTAGCTATGACCAAAATACCCGAAGTCATCTTGTCAATGCGGTGACAAAGCTGCACGCCTGGAAGGTACTCAGCCGCCATTTCCTGGATATTACGATTGCCCTTATCATCAAGACTGGAGATTCCCTGAGGCTTGTTGATCAGTAATATATCATCGTCCTGATGCAGGATCAGGTCTTCAAACCGAATAAATTTCTTTCGGCTTCTTTCAGTACTCATTTAATATTATTGATGATATTGTTAAAAAACTGAACGCGAGGAGTGTCCTTACGCTCAATCGCCTGCGGCAATAAAGTTTGTGCGTATGTCAGCACCTGACTTTTAGATTCAGGCTTGCTGTCTTCCTTGTCAAGCTCATATGCCATGGAGGTGACATAGGTTCCATAAACTTTGTAGTCAAAGCCTTTTTGAGGATATCCATCCTGGTCGTAACTCACACCATATTCGTAGGCAGTTTGGCCCACAGCATAAATTTCACTTACAAGTCTGGCCCGGTGAGCAGGGTGATCGTAATAGTTAATAGACTTGGCAAAATATGACTGCGCAGAATCTGGTTGACTAGTCGCAAGGTGCGCAAGTCCCAGCCACATCAGGCTTTTCACATCACGATTATCAAGCTCCATTGCTTCCTTAAGCCATTCTTTAGCTGCAGGGTAATTACGACCGTAATAGGCCGCTTGCCCAATAAGCCCTGCCGCAGCGTTGCGGTAATTTGGTGCGACTTTGCTTAATCTGATAAGGCGGTCATAGCCCTGATTTGCAACTTGTTCCGACAAAATTTTAGCGTCAGCTTGATGAAGAGAGTCAGCTTCTTCAACTAATTTTCGGCCTTCGGCTAGTTCAGCACGAGCTTCTTCAAATGAAAGCCCAGAGGTTGAAGAAGCCGCTTTTTCTTTTTTTGGAGTGGTATTATTTCCACAAGCCAGCACAAAACAACAGGCTATAAAGAATATGGTGTATGTATTCAGTGACATAAGGGCAACATATTGAGTCTTAATATTGCACTTTACTATTGCCTGGGCCTTAAGGCCCAGGCAATAGTAAAGTCTATACAAACCTACGAAAATTCCCTTGTGCTTGGCCTTGCCATTCAGATTGTAGAAATTTACACCTTCAATTAACCCAAATATTCATGCGTACCTATTCCCGTATTACCGTTTTGGCCCTTGCGCTTATCATGTGTTTCTCTTTTTCTCAAGCACAGAAAAACGCCATTCCCTATAAGCAGTTTTATGGAGATTTGGTTAAATATTCTCGGCAGGTAAAGGATAAAGGAGAGGGCGAATACACTTGGGTTATTCACTTTTGGGCGAGCTGGCACACAGGTTCCAAACAGCAGATCGCGACATTGGAAGCAGTATATGAAAGCTACTTGAATAAGCCTGTACGGATTATAAGTGTGTCTACAGATAAAGTGAACTCAAGTTGGAAAAACGCTCTTGGTCAGTATAATATGCCTTGGGCTCAGACACGAACCCCGCGCACAAAGGATTATGATTTTCTGAAAACGGCTTTTCGTCACAACAGCCTTCCAGCGATTTTTATAGTAGACAAAAACGCCAAAGTAAGACGGATGCAGGATACGAAAGCGCTTGTCGCGTATTTGAAATCACAAGTCCCTGGCGGCAAACCTGTTGTCGTCAATAAGCCTGCTTCAAAGCCGACCACGACGACTAAGCCGAAGCCGAATACAACGCCTAACACAGGCTCCTCCGAATCAGGAAGCTGGACCTATCATACCGTAGCTGCAGGCGAGACGCTGTACTCACTATTTCGCCGTTACGGCGTCGCCGTCGATGAGATCAAGCGTCTCAACGGCCTGAAGAGCAACACCATTAGTGTGGGTCAGAAGCTGAAGATTAAGAAGAAGTAAGCAGCTTTTTGGGGGCTGTTGGCAATAAGGCAAAATTGTTCCTCAATGCTTTAGCGTTTTATGTTTTTACTATTGCTTGACCTTTCAAGGCTATCGATTACCCACATCTTATTACATTACGTGGTCTTGAAAGACCACGTAATAATGAAAAAGGCAAGTGCTAAAGCGTCATAAATCTATTTCACGAGGCTTTAGCGCCTAATTCTATCACTATTGCCAGGTCATTTATGGCCTGGCACAAAGGAAAATACAATTCATCTGCAAATATGAGCAACTGAAAAGATGTGGGTAATCAGTAACCTTTCAAGGTCAAGCACCCAACCCCTACCACACCTTCTCCCTCATATATTTCGCTGAAGCAACGACCATTTCTTCTAATACGGCCTCATCAATATCAGATAGTCGCTTGATATAGAGACAAGCCTTACTGGTCTTGTGCTTGCCAAGCCTGCCGAGTGGTTCCTCATATTTATCAAAGCCATCCATGAAGTAGACTGATATATTTTGCTTGCGAGGCGAAAAACCTGTCAGCATCCAATCCCCTTCTTTTCCACTGGCATATTTGTAATGATAACTACCGAAACCTACAATGGAATCTCCCCACATTTTACCAGGTTCACCAGTAGCTTTTTCCATCATCGCATAAAGGCTAAAAGCGTCTGCACGTTTCTTTTCATCTTCAACGCTACTCAGGAAGTCATTTACACTCCCATCATTGAGTTTTGTCTTCAATTCAGCCATAATTTCAGGGTTTTAGTAAAGTATCTTGCAAAGAATCCTGCGGAATACGAATTTTTCGGATGCTATCCATTAAGGCAACCGAGGCAAGCGAATCATGCTGCCAAATCGCCTTTTTTAGCGCTTTTCGGTCACTTGGAGGGCTAGGGGCACACCCCACAAGGAGCGTACTCGTTAGGATAAATATGGAAATAATGTGCTTCATTAAGCCCTCAATTTCCTCAGACTTTTTCACTTGCACAACCAATTGTGTATTTTGCCGCTTATCGTATAACCTTTTAGCTAAAAACTGCTAATGAAAAGCCGTTTTCTACTTATCCCGACCATCATTCTTCTGGTACTTATAAGTGCCTGTGATCGTAACATCGACACACGCCCAGTACCTAAGGATCAAGATCCTGTTATTGCTCTTGCAGAAACAGGCCGCGCTCAGTTGCTACGCCGTATAGGCAGCACAGCTGACATCAACTTACGCATTGGAGACAATGAGAATCTCAAGTTGCTTCGCATCACTGAATCGATCTTTGATCAGGATAGCATGCCGCTCCTTTCAGATCAAATCAAACAAGATATTCCTTTAAACCAGAATGGTTTGTTTGTCTATACTTACAACTACTCGATTACGAGCAATGTTGCAGGTATTAACCTCGGTGATTATTACCGCATACGCCTGGCGTTTTATGCGATTGATAGCAAAGGGGTTTCATCATCGGTGACTGTCGATATCGACATTCTTCCCGATCCACTTGGGCCTCCGGCATTCGACCTGCGTAGCTATTCTGATATCAGACTATCGCACCCGAATGATCTGGCAGACCAGCGCTCGACTTTTTATTTTATCGGTCGTAGCTACCCAACAAATAATGATCTCAACAAGGACATTATGATCGTTGACAGCCGCCCAGGTCCTTTTACAAGTAAATTCTTCACTTCTCCGGCATCTATCGCAAAGGGCACCGACACGATGATCTTTGTAAAAACCGGACCAGAAAAGATCAACTTTGACGAAGCTGACCACCGTATTATCAAACAGGGATACCTTTCTGCTGAGAAATACTACGGCACATTGCCAACTGATTTTGAGGTTGGCGACATGGTCATCGTACGTCTGTCGCAAGAGTTCACTAATCCGAATAAGCACTACGCGCTGATGCGTATCAAAGAATTTGTATCAGACGGCGCACCTGCTGATCAGTACATCCTCTTTGACTACAAGGTGAGCGATTGATCTGGCAGCTTAAACAGTATCTTCGATATATTCGGCGAGCGCAAGGGAGTCATCTCTTGCACTCGCCTTTTGTTTTTGATTTTTATCAAAACGTCTACAAAGCCGCGACTTCACTAGAGGTGGAAGAGGTGGCTCAGTTTGCCCGCAGTCTGCGCCACGATAAGACGCCACTCACACGAACAGATTTTGGTGCTGGGCATAGCGGGAAAGGTGGTGGTACGTATGAATCCTCTATTCAGGAGACGGCTCGCCGCTCATCGCGGCGAAAGCGTGAAGGCAACTGGTTACACCATCTTGTAAAGCATTATCAGCCTCAGCGGCTCCTCGAACTTGGAAGTCACCTGGGAATTTCGTCACTGTATCAGGCAAGCGGCATGAGCGACACCGCACAATTCATGTCGCTAGAAGGTGACCCAGCACTTGCGGCACTCGCGCAAAAGCACCTCCGCCAGTTTGGCCACGCCCGCACTTCCATCGTCGAAGGAGCTTTTACCCAAAGCCTTCCCAAAATCAATCTTGAAGCATATCGTCCGGACTATGTCTTTATTGACGGTGACCATCGTTACGAGCCTACGCTTGCGTACGTGCGCGCAATTCTTCCGCATATGCCCGCCGGGTCGATTTTGGTTATGGATGATATGTATTGGTCAAAAGGGATGACAAAAGCCTGGAATGAAATTATTCTAATGCCAGAACTCAGCGTTACAATCGATCTCTTTCATTTGGGGATTGCTTTTGTAAAAAGGCCACAGGAGAAGCAGCACTTTATTCTTAAGTAAGTGATGTAGAAATCGAAATGTCTATTGCTTAAATTTCAGGCTTGCTAACCTCTGTCAGCGCTTTAAGCATAGTGGTGAGGCGCTGACAGAGGTAGTGCACGCATCCCCAAATTAATTGAGAGAAAAACCTAAGCCAGCGGAATACTTACATGCACAGCGGTCCCCACAGCATTTCCATTTGCATCGGTCAAATCTTCAAATAGCAACTCTCCTTCTGGTCCTAAGGCGGCAAGGCGTTCGCGCGTGACATTGAGCGCAGTAGAAATGTGCCCATCGCGACCAGAGCCCGATGCGGCAGCCGCAGCGGCACGGCCGCGGCCATTGTCTTGCACGCGCACCAAGAGTACGTCATCGCTTTTCATGGAGAATTCGACCTCCAGTTTACCCCGACGGCCATCCAGGCCTGCGAGGCCATGAATAAGCGCATTTTCGATAAGCGGCTGGAGCATCATCGGCGGAATTTCTACAAAATCAGCTTCAATATCATCGGAGGCTTCAATCCTAAAATCGAAGCTCTCGCCACGGCTCATATGCTCAATCGCGAGGTAATCTTCCAGCGCTTCAATCTCTTCTTCCAGACTAATCGTGCCCTGGCGTGCATGCTGCAAAACGCGACGCATCAAGGTCGAAAAACGGCCCAGATGCTTACGCGCCATTTCGGGGCTTTCCTGCTGGATCAAGCCTTGAATGCCGTTGAGTGCATGAAAAATGAAGTGCGGATTCATCTGTAGCTGCAAGGCTTTTTGTTCCAACTCAATCAGCCGCTTCTCCAATAACAATCGCTCCTGAGCCTGTCGGGCATTTTGTCGCAGACGACGAATATACAGCACGATTCCACCGATGATTAACAGTGCCAATATGCTTCCAGCCAGCAACTGAAACCAAGGTCGTTTTATCAATGGCGGACTTACAATAAAGGGTGGTGTCGAAATGGGTTTGCTCCAAACGCCATCTTCATTACTGGCACGCACCTGAAAGCGATACTCGCCGGGAGGAAGCTGTGAATAGGTCGCCTGACTTCTGTCGGTCGCTGGTGACCAATCGCGCTCAGCGCCTAGCATGCGCCAACTGTAGCGCACAGCCTCGGGGTTACTATGATTGATACCTATAAAGGTGAAACTCAGGTGGTTATCGTTGGGGCGAAGTTCGAGATTGGATCCGATGCCCAGGTTGCGATCTGCAAAGTCGGCGTAGGATGTGTTGCCGATGGGAGCGTAGAATAGCTGCACGCCTGTGAGGCTGATGCGCGGCGGCACAGGGTTGGTATTCATGGTTCCCGGCGTGTAGGCCGTAAGGCCGCCGATCGTTCCAAACCAGAGTTTGCCATCGCGGTCACGCAGGGCCGCGCCCTGACAATTTTCAATTCCGGTAAAGCCTTCTGCCGCACTAAAGTGCTTTGACTCGATACAATCGCCAGCGTCATTGAGAATAACCTGATCAAGTCCAGATTCAGTACCTACCCACAGGTTTCCTGCTTCGTCAAACACGAGCGAATAGACATTTTGAGAGTACAGCTTATCACTAATGAGCTTGGCCTTCTGTGTCTCTTCAATATTGGGATTGATGCGAATAATGCCCGCGGCAGTTCCCGCCCAGATAAATCCTTTCGGACCGCAAATGAGCGTGCGAACCAGCTTCGCAGTAGGGCCGCCCGGGACCTCAATTTGCACAAGGGTGCTATCAGCTGCGAGATAGCCCATTCCGCGCGAATACGTTCCTAGCCACAGCCTGTCGGAACGATCAAAGGCGAGCGTGTTGATACGATTCGCCCAGTTAAAATCGCCTTTGCGATAGCGCAATATTTCGAAACGATTCCAGGTGCTATCAGGTGTCAACTGACTGAGTCCTCCGCCTGCTTTGCCCACAAATATATTCCCACTTTTATCCTCGACAATGCTTCGAACCCAGTTTCCGCCGAGGCCGTTGGCAGTGTTGTACCAGGACCATGTTGCATCATTAAAACGCCCAAGACCATTCCCTTCAGTGCCAACCCAGATGTTTCCAGCTTGTCCGCTGAGGATGCTTTTTACTTTGGTGTTGCGAAGTGGGGCGGGTGTGAGATATGCTAAAGAGTCGTTTTGCAAGACTGCGATTCCACGGTCGGCATTGCCTAGCCAGAGGCGGCAATCGGCGTCTTCTGTGATGGCGTATACTTGTTCATGGAGGCCTTGGCGGCGTCCGTAATGGGCGAAGCTTTGGCCTTGCGATCGTGACACGCCACCGCCGGATGTTCCCATCCAGAGGTTGGCCCAGCTATCGATCAGAAGCGAACGCACATGATCATCGGCGAGGCCTTCTGCTTCTCCAAAATGGCTCAGGCTGCTATCACGGAATCGCCAGGACCATACGCCGGCATTTTGCGTAGCCAACCAGATCGCGTCTTCTCCTTCCAGTTCAATATCAAAAATCAAGGTTCGTGGAAATGCTGCAACTGGGCGAAAACGCCGGAAGCCGTTTTCATCTCCCAAAAATAAACCGCTATCATAGGTCGATATCCATATTGCTCCATTTTGTGCAAAAGCAATGTCACTGATGTTGCGGCCACGAATTCCTTTCAGTTGAGGAAGGTCTTTGAACAGGCTGTCGTTTTTTAGTATGAAAACGCCTTGCTTTCCTGACCCTAGCCAAAGCGATCCGTCAGGATGCATACGAACGCGGCTAAAGTCGATACCTTCGGTTGTGGGTTCTGGTAAAGCCACTTTTTCGACAATTTGGAACAGACCTACATTCGTCGCCGCCCACAATGTGCCAGCTTGATCGCAATGAAGGTCATTGACCGCAACAGACTGATTGTCAGCGAACTGCACCTTCGTGAAAGCTTCGCCGTCGAAGCATGAAATGCCGTTTCGCGTTCCTATCCAGACGTTTCCGTCGGGTGTTTCGGCAAGCGAAAGGATGTAGTCATTGACGAGGCCGTCGCGCTGGTGGAAATTTGAAAAACGCTTTCCATCAAATCGGCTCAGGCCTCCGCCTTGCGTTCCAAACCAGAGAAAGCCTCGGCTGTCTTCTAGCATGCAGTAGACCTGCGACTGGGCGAGGCCTTCGGATACGGACCAGCTTCGGATGCCGGCGTCCTGGGCGTTGAGGCAAAATGGGATGATTAGGAAAAGGAGAAAAGCTATGTAGTATGTTGCCACCTCTGTCAGGGCATCAGCAGCGTACTTTTTGCCCTGACAGAGGTTCAGCAACGATATTTTATTCATAGCTTTTGTTTTCTATTTCTAATAAAAAAGACAAGGATAACCAGTGCTGTAAATATACTGAGCTTCAGTAGCACTTCTGCAAAATCAATGTTAAAAGGTGAAGAGAAGCTTGACGACAAAAAATCTCGATGTATACTGGTTATTATGATGACAAATCGTTCATATAGCCATCCTGTTTGCAAGGCGATTGCCAATATTAATGCATATATCCAGTTTTTTCGCAGTAAAGGAAAAACAAACAAAAACCCCATTAGAATAATGATAAGAGACAGAAGCAGTGTCGGAATAAGCGAAGACAACATTGATCCACCGGTCATCGGCAAAGCCAGTAAGCCCATCGCATATTCATAAAAGTCAACGGCTGCCACCATACTCATGACGAACATTACCCAGTTTGCCGAAATAAACAATTCTTTGAACAAGTCTCGCTTCGTTTCCCATACGCGATAGGCCAGTGCAAGCGCAAAAAATACCCAGGTGTAGCAGTGGATGTCGAAATACTTCATGACCGCGGATTTACCTTCATGCGCAAGCGAACAGGCACAGATTCCCCTTTGCGCTTTGCTGGAATAAGCGGCTCCATTGCTTTGAAGCGTTTTATAAAGTCGACTTGATTTTCAGAGGGATCTAGTGGTGGAAAAGGCACAATATTGTAGATAAGACTATCTGTACCAATGACAAAATCTACATACCAAACACCGTTTATCGGAGCACCGAATCGAAAATATTGTTGATACCAAGTGAATGAAGTGTCCAACGGCTCCCCATTCTCTAGTCGTGGCAATGAGTCAATCTCACCTTCTTCATACATTTTTGCAGAAAAAAGAGTACTTGAAATATAAAAATGGGGAGATGAGAGCCAATTACGTGGTCCATAGTCACGATAATCAGCAACCCACAATTCTGCTCCCGTTTCTATCTCTGTAGCGGTAATTGTTCCTTTTGGATCAAAAGGAATAAGGCCTTCGGCGTATCCAGCTTCTGTGTACCAAATACTGTCTCGCCAAATCCAGAAGCCACCCAATGGCAGCCAGGCTACGTTCCAGGCTTTTTTACCATTGATCAATAATAGAGAATCGCCGATCAGTTGATAATGACTGCCATGGCAGTGGCGCTTTTGATCGTAATAGTAGCAGTAATCCACCTGTTTCGATCCGTCTGAAAAGACGATGTCTTCGCGTGCGTAGCGCAGCATCGAAACAAAGCGCTTGCCCTGGTGAGGGTGTTCTACTGAAGAATAGTGAATAGACGGCTCAACTTTCATGGTGTCTTGCCCTTGCAGCGCAAGCGCTGAGAACATGCAGAGTACTATAAAACTGAAGCGTTTCATCCTTTTACCACGACCGCATCTTCCAAAATAAATGTAAGCCCAAAAGGGTCTTTTGATAAGGTAAGTGTTCCTTCCCAGCGCATGGTTTTATCGAGTGGAAAGCGCTTGCCGTCTTTGCGAAGCTTAAGTTCTATCACAGAAGCTTTTCCAGAATTTGGGTTGCAGAAATAGCATTCTGTAAATGAATAGCGGGACAAAATATACAAGTCCTGATCGACGGTAAGGGGCAGCATATAGCCAGTCAGTCGGACGCGCTTGCCTTCAAGTGCGAGGATGGCATCATTGAAGGTTGGTTTTTGGTAGGTAAAGCCTTCCTGTGTCTCTTCAGACGTTTCATAAACCGTGGTTGCGAGGGTCAGCCAGTCGATGGAGATTGGTTTTTTCTGAGCAAAAAGGGCAGGCCCCGCCAGCATGCACAGGCATGCTAGAATGAGGCTGGATATGGTTGTTTTGAAAGTCATGGATTCATTCCGTCTCTGTAATTGTTTAGAGTTGTGAGTTTGGTGTTTAGAGTTCAATGCGACATGACTAGCGTTTTAGTTTTTATTAACTCAAAACACTTAACCCCAAACACAAAACCAATCTCTTATCCCTCCGCAAGCGTCTCGTGAATATCAATCGTAGAAGCTTTGATCGCTGGCCCAAGCGCCGCAAGTCCACCGAGCAAAATGGTGCCTATTGCCAGATAGCCTTCTTCAGGTAAAAATTCCCAGATGCTAAGCTGATAGTGATAGCCATCTTCGAGGCTTACGCTCATCAGCCATAGTCCAAAACGACTCAAAACAAGCCCTAGTACAAATCCAAGGATCGCGAGGATAATGCCTTCCAGCATAATCAGGCCAAATATTTTATTGGGCGAAGCGCCCATCGTACGCATCAGCGCGAGTTCGTACTGGCGGTCCTTGAGCGAATTGAGGAGTGAGAAAAATACGCTCAGCGCCGAAATCACAATAATCGCGATGGCTATATATTGCATCAGTTTGATGCCGAGACCCAGGTTATCGTACAGGCGGTTCACCTCAAAAGCAGGCATCGAAGCTTGCATATTGGTCTGTGTATTCACATAGCGTGGAATCGTGACGATGCCGAGCGGCGAGCGAAACTTTACCAGCATGGCGGTGATCTGATGATCCACGGTGTCGGCAGCGCCAGTATCACTGACAGCATAACCATGCACCGCCCACAAACTACTGATCTCGGTGAGCATCAGTTGGTCGAGTACGGTACCGCTTGGTTTGAGAATGCCGACCACGGTAAAGGTCGCATTGGTGTGGATATCGTCATCGCCTTCCAGGCCGTGGGCACTGAAGAAAGTGTCGCCGATTTTGAGGCCTGTGGCCTTGGCGACGCCTGCGCCGATCGTCGCTTCGAGCGTTTCTTCCCACAGTCGCCCATCGGCGAGTTCGCCTTTGTAATGTTCGACATAGCTATGCTCCGATCCGACGATGCGGAAGCCTTTATAATTGTCGCCATAAGCGAGCGGAATGCTACTCTTTATCAATGGATGGGTCGCAAGCTTCTGGGCTTCCTTTTGAGAAATATTCCCTGTCGGATTATCGATGTGATAGACCGCAGAAAGGATAATCTGCAGGGGGCTTCCTTTGGCACCGACAACCATGTCTATGCCACGAATATTGCGCTTGAACTGCTCGTCCAATTGCGTATTGAGGATCAGCACCAGCGAGATGATTCCTACTCCGAGTACCAATAGCATCAGACTCAGGATGGTATCAAGTGGTTTTGCCTTAAGGTTGTTCCAGCTAAGTGAAAACAAATTCATATTGCGAAGATAGGGTTTTCAATTCATACAAAACCCGACATCTGAAATCCAGATGCCGGGTTTATAGTTTTAAAAAGCGCAGTTTGCTTAGCGACGCGGGAATGTGCTCTTTTTGCCTGCTTTTCGCTCCTGGGCACGACGCTGCTGGCGGCTTACAGGACGATTGTCCTGTGCCTCGCCGCCACTGGCAGCTGCCATGATGCGGCGCTCTTCGTCTTTCTGCTTGCGCTGCTGACGCTCGATCTCATCGTGGCGCGTGCGCAGCTTACTGAAGTCATCACGGTTAGGCGTAGACTCAGCACCAGTCTGGCTTTGCTCCATTTTGATATCAGCTTTGAAAATCGCCGAAAGCACCTCTTCATTCACCTTGTTCAGCATAAACTGGAAGATGTCAAAAGCTTCCTGCTTATATACCAAGAGCGGATCTTTCTGCTCAAATACAGCATTCTGTACCGCCTGACGCAGGTCGTCCATTTCGCGCAGGTGGCGCTTCCAATTCTCGTCAATGATCTTGAGCGTAATAACTTTCTCCAGCTCATCTACGGCGGCTTGCCCTTCTGTGTCAAGGGCATCTTTTACCCCAACCACAATCTGTACTTCTACATGACCGTCGGTAAAAGGAATCAACACGCGCTCAACCTTAGGGTTTTGCTCTTTGATATTGGTGATGCCACCGAGGAGCTGACGCGCCAGGGCGCCCGTCTTCTCGCCGTAGAACTTCTTCGCCGCAGCATAGATTCTGTCTGCGATTTGCTCGATCGACTGGTCGTTGAGTTCATCCGCAGTGATGCCAGGATCGGTAGACATGAGACGGATACAGTCCATACTCAAGCCCTGAGCATCCGTAAAGTCAATATGCTTCTTAGTCAATGCTTTACACAAGTCATAGAGCATATTGTCGAGGTCAACCTTGATACGGTCACCGTAAAGCGCATTGCGACGGCGAGCGTAAACCACTTCGCGTTGCATGTTCATGACATCGTCATACTCAAGCAAGCGCTTACGCATCGCGAAGTTATTTTCCTCCACCTTCTTCTGCGCATTTCCAATAGACTTGGTAATCATACCGTGCTGAATCACATCGCCTTCTTTATGGCCGAGTCGGTCCATAATTTTGGCGACACGTTCTGCATTAAACATGCGCATGAGATCATCTTCCAGGGACACATAAAACTGTGAAGAACCCGGATCACCCTGACGACCTGCACGACCACGTAACTGGCGGTCGATTCGTCGTGACTCGTGGCGTTCTGTACCAATAATGGCAAGGCCTCCGTTTTCTTTCACACTGGCGCCGAGCTTAATATCGGTACCACGTCCAGCCATGTTCGTAGCTACGGTTACATTACCGTGACCATCCTCATTGGTCTGGCCTGCTACCGCAACAATTTCAGCTTCTCGCTGGTGCTGCTTGGCATTGAGTACTTCGTGAGGAACGCCTGCTTGTTTAAGCAAACGACCGAGATATTCAGATGATTCAACCGAGGTGGTACCAACGAGCACCGGCCTTCCAGCTTCACTCATGTTTTCGATTTCGCGAATTACCGCACCGTACTTTTCTCCCTTTGTTTTAAAGACGAGATCGTCGCGGTCATCACGTGCGATCGGACGGTTTGTTGGAACAACAATAACTTCCAACTTATAGATTTCGAACAGTTCTGCTTCCTCCGTCTCCGCTGTTCCGGTCATACCGGCCAGCTTGTGATACATACGGAAGTAATTCTGAAGCGTAACCGTCGCATATGTTTGAGTCGCGGCTTCGATTTTCACATTCTCTTTCGCCTCAATCGCCTGGTGAAGACCGTCTGAATAACGACGTCCTGCAAGCACACGACCTGTCTGCTCATCCACGATCATGACCTTATTGTCCTCGAGGATATATTCTATTTCTTTTTCAAAAAGGGTATAAGCTTTTAAGAGCTGCTGGATTGCGTGCAAGTTCTCTGACTTGTCAGCATAATCTTTACCCAGTGCATCTTTTTTCATCACCTTCTCTTCCTGCGTCAGGCTGTCGTCGCGCTCGATATCAGAGAAAATTCCAGCGACATCGGGAAGTACGAACAAGTTAACGTCTTCGCCTGCGCGGGTAATGAACTCGCGGCCTTTGTCGGTCATCTCTACCTGATTATTACGGGCATCGATGGTGAAGTATAAAGGATCATCCGCTTCATGCATTTTCTCCGAATTGTTTTGCATAAAGTAGGCTTCGGCCTTGTGCATGGAGGTCATGTTTCCAGGCTCGGAAAGGTAGCTTACGAGTGGATTGAATTTAGGCAAACCGCGATGCGCGCGAAAAAGCGCAACACCAGCATCATCTTTTTTACCCTTATCAAACGCTTGTTTAGCCTCTTTGAGATAACCTTCGACCAGCTTACGCTGCTCTTTTACCAAACCCGAAATACGCCCTTTATACAAATCATACAGCTCCTGACGATCCTGATTACGGTCGGTAGGACCCGAAATGATCAATGGCGTACGCGCCTCATCAACCAGGACTGAATCGACCTCATCAATAATGGTGTAGAAGTGCTTGCGCTGCACCAAATACTCAGGGTGCGTGGTCATATTATCACGGAGATAATCGAAACCAAACTCATTGTTCGTTCCATACACGATATCAGCGCGGTATGCTTTACGACGCTCCTCAGAGTTGGGCTGGTGCAGGTCTATACAGTCGACTGTAAGGCCATGGAACTGGAACAACGGAGCGTTCCACTCGGCGTCACGACGTGCGAGATAATTATTCACGGTCACGAGGTGGACACCTTGTCCCGAAAGCGCATTCAAGTACACCGGCAAAGTCGCCACGAGCGTTTTACCTTCACCCGTCTGCATCTCCGCAATCTTACCCTGGTGAAGCACGGCTCCACCCATAAGCTGTACATCATAGTGGATCATATTCCACTCGATGTCGGCTCCGGCAGCATTCCATTTATTTTTATAAATCGCCTTATCACCATCGATAATAATATGTGGGCGAGTCGCGGAAAGTTCCCGGTCATAGTCGTTCGCTATGACGCGAAGTTCTTTATTTTCGGTTAAGCGACGTGCAGTTTCTTTTACCACAGCAAAAGCATCTACCATGAGATCGGCCATAGCGTCTTCAAGCGCATCGTTTAGGCTTTTGTCTAGCTCGTCGATTTTGGCATACATCTCCTCTTTGAGATCTACGTCCTTTTCTGCTGCAACCTGCTCGCGCATCTGCTCCAGTTCAGTCTCAATCTCTTTTGTAGACTCTTTAAGGATCGCTCTGAACGAATCGGTTTTGGCGCGAAGTTGGTCATCGCTGAGCGAATGAAGCTGTGCGTATGACGCGTTCACTTCGTCTGCTATTGGGAGAAGGTCTTTGACGTCCTTGTCCTTTTTTGATGGAAGTAATTTTTTGAGAAAACCCAGCATGGGAATATGATTTAGTTTGTTGGTTTTGTGTTTTGGAGTTGATAAAAAAAGGGTAGCGTATACTACACGCATCAACTCAAGAAGGTATGAGACTAGGCAATATGTCTGCGCGGTCTGATTTTTACTCAAAATGAGAAGGAAATCAGATTGCAGAATGACGATTGCAGATTTAGTGCCTTTGGCACTAGCATAATGGCCCAGCGCGAGGGATGCGCGCAGAAGCACACTCTTCTATAGAGAAATGTGGCTCACGATGAGCTGCTGGCCTCGCTGAAAGCAGCGGGCGAATAAAAGATGGGGATAGCGAAGTCTGCTCTTCCAGAATGGAAAATTCGACGGTTTCAGCTATCTGAATGGCGATGGTAGCGTGTACAGCTTCCGTGCTGGCAGAGACTGCCGGCACCGCTTGCACCATCAAGGCCCACATGAGGACGGATAAAGCCATGCGCGAAGATACGGAAATATTCAGATTGTGTTTATATAGCTACTAGCTTTGGGGTGATTCGCTACTGATTCTTACCCTAACAACCACCAAAAGATCCTTTGAAAAAAAGATGGCTCTTTAAACTCGAACTGATACTCAGAAACAGGTCGACGCTCAATTTTTATTTCACTTACGTCACCTTCGATTGAAAAATCCTGCCACCACAAGAAGTCGATTACATCAGCTACTAATGTATGTTGCTTTTTCAAGAAAACCGGATAGTGAATAAGATTCATTCGGTTTTCTCTGGAAAGCTGCTTTTGGTTTTCTTGTATGTGATGAAGCTTCCTCAAGTCTTGAGATGTAAGCGGGACCTTTTTCTCTATTTCAGATAGGGCATGTTTTATTCTATTCCTGAGAATAATTTCTAACAATTCTTGGATAAAAGGATATTTAGCAAGGCGATCGTTTAGATGGTTTTCATATAGAACCGCTTGCTCCTTTTGAACTGCTAACTGTAGTTCTTGAATTCGAATTACCATCAAAGTATAGGCTCTATCTTCTTTCCCAATAGCCTCTTCCGCTGGCAAAAAGCGTTTACCATCACGTTTAAGTTTTTCAAAATTGTGTGTTAACCGGCTTCTATATGTGCTAAAATATTGCCCAAGCAACTCGATAGCTCCTTTTATATCACCCGTGGCAATCTTGGTATTAATTTCCTTTTCGTTTAGAGATTGGGGCTTGATTGGCTGAGCCTTGAGCATTTCTTGCTCTGCTTCCAGGCGAGTTCCCCAAGCTTCCAGGAGCTTGCTCTGCTCGCGTTCATATTTCACTACTTCCTCTTCACGTAAGGTGCCGTGGATTTGGTGGCGTTCTATAGACTTAATCTCTACCAAAATAGGATAAAGCTCCTGTAAAACATATGATGGTCTATTCTCAAAAAACTCGCTCAAAAGTTCTGAATAGCTTTGCCCTCCTCGTGGGTTTATGATTTTACTTTGAATGGCGCTGAGGAATTCATCTGTAGTCATGAGTCTTCAGCTTGATCTATTTGGTGAAGGATGGCTTGCCGTTCTGACTCATATCGGGCCTTTGCTTTTCCGTAGGGTGACTTGCGGATAAAGGCTTCCTTTTCAAAATACATAAATAGGCCATTCACGACCGCGGCAATCAGGATCAGTCGGCCTAGTTCAAATAAGACTGCTTCGTTCTCAATAATCACAGGCAGCAATAAAAGTGTGGGGAAAAATACCAGCAGGCAAGCGAGGAGATTTTTTCGGGAGGTTTTCGCTTTTAGAACACGAGAATCCTTTTCTTCCCAATCCTTATCAAGGTTGTGAAGTGTCGCTTGTAATGATGACATGTTCGCATTGTCAGCCATCACCGTAATTGAGATTTGTATTGTTGTATTTTTTTCAAAATGGCTCGTCTTTGACTAAGATAGCGGCCTTGAGCGCGCTGATAGGGCGTTTTTTCTGAAGGTAGGCCCCATGAATAATGTATGTAGTAACCTCCAGCTCCTACTACAGCAAATCCTACTAGATAGGTGAACCAAGGCCCTTCACCAAGGAATGCGGCAAGCAGTACCATAAATCCAACAACGAGCACGAAAGGACCGCCCAATCCTTCTCCGACGTTGCTATTGGCCTTTGAAAATGTTTCCCGTTTTGATTTCCAATTCTGCTCCAGTCGTTCCAGTTGTTGCTCCAGGCGCTCCAGTTGCTGCCCCACACGTATGAGTTCAGTATTGCGAAGGATTGCGCCTGTATTATCTTTGATTTCGTCGAGCACTTCTGTGAAGGCAGCATTGTTAGTATGCTTGATCGCGAGTGAAGAATTGCAGAAGGTGCAGGTGACGAATTTAATCTTGGGAGCTATCTCGAGATTAGCCCCACAATTATTACATCGTAAGGATAAGATTTGCATGGATGGGTGCAGTATGGGTGAAATACTATTTTGTTCCCAAATATACACAAATCTCAATCTACAAAAACAGGAATTGCCTGAGCACGTGGGTGCTCAGGCAATTCCTGCTATATCATGTTACGCTAAAGCCTAAAGGCCATTCACAAAACGAGTAAGCTTACCCTTAAGGTTAGAAGCTTTGTTGTTGTGAATGATATTATGCTTCGCAGTGCGATCAATCTTACTGATAACTTCAGGAAGCATTTTCATTGCTTCTTCTTTGTCTTCAGTGTCGCGCAATGTCTTGATAGCTTTGCGCATACCTACTGCTTTGTAGCGGTTGCGCTCACGGCGAACGATGTCCTGACGTGCACGCTTCTTTGCTGACTTGTGATTAGCCATTATGTTATTCTAAATACGTTAGTTCGAAATTTTGGACTGCAAAGATAGGAAGAGCAGTTTAAAGTTCAAAGCTTCAAGTTGAAAGTTTAAGCGCTTTATAAGCAGCCACTTGAAACATTCAACCTGAAACCTGAAACTCGTTTCCATTATCGGATAATGAACTTTTTGATAAACTCCTGTTTGAAGGTATTCACTTCGCTCTCAGAAACAAGTTCGAAACGGAATCCCTCCTCCTTTTTACGCTTGTCAATTTCCTCCTGCAGCGGCACAATGAAGTCATCATAATAGGATGAAGCAACGTGAAGGACCTCGCCTTCAAAGCGGAAGAAGACCCAGTTGTAGTCATCGATCTCAAGATAGATCTCCAGCTTATCAGGCTTGCGCTTTCCTTCATCATCTACTTTACCAAAGCTATAGACGATCTTTCCAGGAATTTCTTTATTCACAACTTCCCCTCCCATACCGATCACACCAATATCGGCATCAGTATAGAGGGAGCGGTACTCATTACTAAACTTAAAGTCCACGTTAGAAAGCAGCAGCGTCACAGGCAAGCGGCGAGCCAGCTTGATATCAGAAGTAATCACTTCTTTCTCCACTTCCGCCACAAAGTCCCTTGTTTCCTCATCGCCCTCATTATCCTTATCCAAAAGCTCAGAAGCGATTTCCTGGAAAGAAGGAAGTCGGAAGTTTACATCGGGATTGGAAGTCGTGAGGAAGCGCATATTCTCAGCAACTTTCTCATACGGCCCTTCCGGCAGGATCGGCGCATCAATCGCCAGCATCAGATTTGTAGAAAGCTTCTGATTTCGAAGGTCTTCTTTCCATTTTCCTGATATCATCAGATCGAGTGTTCCTTTGGGGAAGGATTTAGGGAAATCGAACAGCCCATTGGTTGTAATTGTATTATCGGCATCATTAAACGATGCTGTAAATCCTTTCAGGGTTTTTCCTGTCAGTTTTTCCTGCGAACCAATACGGAATTCCTTAGTCGTACGGTCAAAGGTTAGACCACCCGCAACCGACAATACCACTTTGTCGGCTTCATCTTTTTGTGGTTGAAGGAAGTTACTGTAGAAGGTTCGCTTGTCGCGTTGGTAGTTAAGACCGGCAGTAAGTAAGCGGCCTTTAATATCAACCAAGCGAGCAGGAATAGGAATGTACGCAGAGTCTGGATTAACAATTGCCCTTTTAAATTCAAGCCAGGCTCCTTTAAAGGCAGGATTATCAGACTCGATCTTTACCTCTCCTTTGAATTCGAGGAAGCGACGCGAAGCATCCAGCCAGGCAGTACCCTTGAAACGAATACGCTCTGTGAGGTAAAAATCCTGTGATTCGGGAATCTCGCCACTCGCATAGGTATTTGTGTCGGCATTGACCTGGATGTTATTAAAGAGAATGTGCTGCTTTTGGCCATTGATCTCGATATAGTCGTATTTACCGACACCCTTATAGTCATTGGAAGAGAAGATATTCACATCGGCCTCATAGACACGGTGTAACTTGGTTTCCTGATCGGCCTCGACAATTGCATTTTCTAGCTTCTTGATAACACCTGACTGTAGGATCGTCACTTCAAGCTTGTCTGGCGTAACGGTAGCGTCAGCCACATAGATGTATGGCACACCAGAGACCAAAATAGAACGAGTAGTTACGTCGTAATAAGACTCCTTGGCGTTGAACTTGAGGCTGTCTGCCTCCGGGGCTGTGGAGATGAAATAATTATCTTTCACATACGATGAAACACCTTCCATTTTCAACTCGTTGAGCTCCTTCGTGTAGGTACCCTTGGACATGGAAGTACGATAGTGGTGCAGTGGGAAATAGGCAAGTGCCTTTCCTATTTTTTTAGTTTCAAAAGTCGTGGAGTGACTGTAAATGTCATAATCGACATGCACATCTTCCGCGACGAAGTGATACTCTTCCGGATTGTCGTCGTCGATGATAATAAACTTGGAATCGTCAGCATAGAAGTCCATCTCGTTAAAGAGGATGCTATCATCCTCGATACGAATTTGGCCAACAGTCATGACACCATTTCCGATCATCCCATCTTCACGGATTGTTATTTCGCCCTCAAAATCGCCTTCTCCTCCAAATATCTTAATCGGCTCGTCTAGTGAGCGAAGGGTAACCCGTCCTTCTTTAGTATACCAGGTAAATTGTGCTTTACTGGCATCTACTTCTGGATAATAGTTTCCACTACGAAAACCGCGATCACGGTGAAAGTCGCGAATCTCAGCCATGGTAGAGTCAAAGTGAAAGATGAATGAATCGCTCAATACCTGAACATCCGAATCGAGCACCTCGAGCTTTCCTGCTCCCCATAATGCAGAACCATCAATCACGATATCATCATAATAGATACCTTCGTTATCATATACATAATACCCGTTAGGGGGGGTGGTCTCTTTGAAACCGAGACTAAAGTCTTCCATCACCACCAGACTTTGCCGGAACCGGGGAAATATCTCTGCAGAATAAAACTCCCCTTCAAAACTCAAATTAGTTTCATCAAAGTCATCCAGACTATCGAGTACAAAAGGATCGAGTGAGAAGTACAGACTGTCCCGGTGATAAATCGCACTCTGAACTTCCGGGCGATCCCAGAAGACGTAGGCTCCGGTATAACTGTCAAAGACAGGGAACTCGGAGGTGTGTTTGGTTTTCTTTTTTCCGCCTTTGTTATCGGGGGCATCTATATAAATGGAGCCGGTCATTTTCTCAAAGACCGTATTGCGCAAGGCGCGCTGAAGCGGGGTCATGACATAGCCTTTGGGCGGCTGACGCACGAGCACAAATTTCAAAGAATCGAGCGTATCACATCTGATACTAAAATTCTCGTAATCAAAGGTGAAGCTATTTTCTTTACTTCCATAAAAATTCAATTTACCAGCAGCCATCGCCCCGGCGTAGATCAGCGAACGTCCTTTTCCGACACTCACTTGCTCATCGATAGGAACGACCTTGAGGTGCTGTGAGTCACTCAATGAGAAGAACTGACAACCCTGGAGCTTGAGGCGCTTGTCGTTTACATTCATTTTGGCGTGAGCGCCTTCCAGCACTTGTGAGGTAAGCTGGATGGCATCGTAGTCCTTTTTATCACGAGCAAATTGTCCCCAGTCAAAGAGTTTGGGCAAAGGAGTGATCTCTTTACTTTTTCGGTTGTAGCGAATAAAGCCAGAGCCCGCCATCAAAGGCAGTATCCGTTCTAAAGCAGTCAGTTGGTCTGGGAGTTTATAGCTATCAGTTATATCAGAAGCAAAAATCGTTGAGCCTTGATTTTCGACGGCGTAGCGGTACACCGCTCCGACAGGGTTGAATTTCAAGACACCTCTAAACTGCCTAAAGCGCTCTTTTTTAAAGAATGAAAAAGACTCGATTGCGGAAACCTTATTCTCTTTATCGACAAATGCGGTAAACTCTATATCATCCTCATCGAGGTCCCACTGGATGGCCTCAAAGTAAAGGTAAAATTCATGATAGGAACTGGTGAATGGCATACGCCCCAACATATTGCTTCGGGGTTTTTTGAGAACGATACTACGATCAGCCACATCATAAAGCAGGTCCATCGCCGGGTGGTACAATGTGTCATTCTCAGACAGGTATACCGTCACGCCTAAGCTCCGAGCTACCATTTTAATTTCATCCAACACAAACTCTTCCCCTTCCATCTTCATCACATATTCATCTCCACGTCGAATCTGCAAAGTGGCTAGAACATGCTTCTCCACCTTTTCAAGGAGAGCTTCATCTATTTCATCTTCATAAGGTTCTTCTACATAAGGATCGTCTTCACTATAAGGGTCCTCCTCTACTTCATCGGCCTCTTCAAAATACGTATCATCCGTTTCGTAGTCATCTCCCCAGTCATCGTCATATGTTTCGTCTGCTTCAAAATAGTCACCACCAAATTCATCATATAGCTCCTCTGTGGCAGCATCTACATCCACCTCATTATATTCATCTTCGATAAAGTCGCCTTCTTCCATAGGCGCGGGCACGTAGTCTACCCAGACATTATATGCGGAGCCGACCTTGCGAATTCCTTTTAGTGAAAAACCACCTTCATAGCGTACGTCCTTCACGATATTTTCTATCACGATACCGCCGCCATAGCTTTTAAAATACGGATAACGCGCTGTGGCCTTGTTTTTAAAGCCGAGGTTTGCGTCTTCAAAACGGCCTACGATAGGTTGATCGAGTAAGCTTTTGTAGAAAAAGTTTACACTATCCATCACCATTCTCCCGTCATTCAAGTTGATTTTGAAATTTTGAAAAACAGCAAAAACGTCACTTTCCGAAAGTCCCATTTTCTCCCAGGTAACTTTCCCCCCAATACCCAAAAATGCACGTGAAACAAGGTTGTAATCACCCGCAGTATTATAGATGCGGGTAGAATCTCTATTTGATTCAAAAAAGAGTTCCGTTCCTGTAAAGCGCAGCACAGGCGCCATGTATGGCTTTCCTTTTTTGCGAGGGATTTCTATAAAATGAAGGGTCGCATCTTTTTGGGAAGCCTCCCAGGTATTTTTGAAGTTATAGCCTTCTTTCGCACTCAAAATCCCTGTCTGCATATACGAAGTCAGGTCAATGAGATACTTCTGAATTTTGTCTTCTTTGAGATTGAGCAGACATTGCTGACTCACCTCGAGGTACTGGTCTGTAGCGACGGTTCCATGCCATTCCTTTTCTCTCGTTTGGGTGTAAGCGAGCAAGTAGCGGTCGATGGTACCACGAGGAGCCATCTTGCGACTCAGCATGATATTGACATGGCGAATGATGGCACCTTTTTCTTCGTCAGTGACCTCAGGGCTCACCCAAAGAAAGCGAAGACGCTCACTGGATGTACGGGCACTTTCGCCTCCGGCTTTACCCATAAGCTTATGTAGCTCTTGAATAAATAAAGCGGGGTCGTCGGACAAGGTTTGAGAGTATCCGGACTGGATACAGAGAAGGGCTCCGAAAAGGAGCATCGTTAGGGAACGAATCATATTATTGTTATTGCGCTATAGCTGTGTCAAAACATAACGACAACCAGTTGTTCTCTTGTATAAGCTTGCCTGGTTGAAGGCCTGATTCTTTGAAAGTTTTGGTTATCAGGTCAAGATCGGTGGTCAAAAAGCCGCTCGCAAGGAGTTTTCCTCCTGGCTTGAGCGCCTTGGCGTAAGCCGCAACATCCTGGAGCAGGACATTACGATTGATATTGGCGAGGATAACGTCGTACTGCGCATCGGCAGGAATGGTGCGTACATCGCCAAGTGCGATCGGCATATCGACGCCATTACGGCGCGCATTTTCCATGCCGTTTTCGGCGCTCCAGGCATCGATGTCGATCCCCAGCACGGATGCTGATCCGAGCTTGAGTGCCAGGATGCCAAGCACGCCTGTGCCGCAGCCCATATCCAAAACGGTTTTTCCGACGAAGTCCATGTCCTTCATTTGACGCGCCATAAGCCTTGTGGTCTCGTGGTGCCCTGTACCGAAGGACATTTTAGGGTCCAGATGGATGGTATGCGCAAAGTTTTCCTTTGGGGTATGAAAGGAAGGAACGATTTGGCAGAAGTCATCAATCTCGACGGACTCATATGAAGCTTCCCAATCCGCATTCCAGTTGCGGGCTTTGATCACTTCCTCTGAGAAGCTTGCGCCCTGACTTTGCAGGATGGACTTAGTTGCAGCCTGATCGTAGGATGGTACAGGCGTATATGCTTTCAGCATATCCTGCCCTTCTTCAAAGGCTTCAAACCCAAGGGTTCCCAGCCAGGCCATCAAGGTTTCCTGGCGAGACTCGTCCGCGTCGATGCGGAGGCATATATAATCAGTTTTTTCGAACACGTTTTTCGGATATGTTTCGGTTGTTATAATGTTGAATGAGGGAATAGGCCCGTGCTGCTTCTGATAATGTTGAATGAGGGAATGAGGGAATGAGAGAATAGGATTCTATCATTCACTCATACTGTCATTTGTCATTATAAGCAGCCCGCAGAGCTAATTCTATCATTCACTCATACAATCATTCATCATTATAAGCATTCCAATGAGACTACCGACATCCCGCAGCTGTGGGGAAGTTTGTATAGAAGACACTAAAGTCGGCAAAATTCCTCACGGGTTCGAGAAAAATCGTAAAATCTGCTTCGCTGCGGTTTTCGGTGATGTACCAATGGCCCGCCTCCGAGGCGAATGCGGGGTTGGTTTCTTTGTAGATGATCATATTCGAAAAGGATTCCATCTCCTCGATGTAGATCTTGTGATCGGCGAAGCCTGCGACGGATTCGACGAATACGGCGCCTTTGAGTTCGCA
>JBGCFB010000392.1:0-4382 GCA_045106685.1 Bacteroidia bacterium
ATGCTGGCAACTTCAATAACCCGCCCTGGCAGATTTTGAAGTTGACAAGATGGAAAACATGTTACAGAAATTAAAGGTGGTTTATGGCAAGCAATTTCGATTACTGAAGGCCTATATCTCGTGCATGCGAAGCTCCGAAATAGCACCTTCTTGAGTCAGAAAATCATGGTTAGTCATTAGCGAATGACGACAGTGCAAAGCGTTTTACATTGTTTTGAACAGGGGGCGTTTTCTACATTGGGATTATTTCATTCAAGAAATATCACCCATGAAGGAATGTACCAATTGCTTAATGAACACATCTGTTGATCCCCATATTCGGTTTGATGAGAAAGGGATGTGTCACTATTGTCTGGGCTACTACGAGGCTCATGAGGCTTTGCGAAAGCGAATATTCAAGGGCCACTTTCGGAGCCAGATCGAGGCTATTAGAGGCGCTTCCCAAGGAGGCTATGATTGTATTCTTGGTGTGAGCGGAGGTACAGATAGCAGTTATGTGGCTTATCTGCTCAAAAAGGAAAATCTCAAGGTCTTGATGGTCCATTGTGACAATGGCTGGGATACGGAACTCGCCGTTGAGAATCTGGAAAAGATCAGGAAAAAGACAGGCTTTGATCTATTAGTGCGCAAGCTGGATACCGACGCTTTTTATCAAGCTCAAAAAGCATTTATCAAAGCGCGCATCGTCGATATAGAGCTCCTCAGCGACCATGTCAATGTGGCGTCTATCTACGAGACTGCTCATACCGAGAAAATCCCTTGGGTGGTTACGGGTGAAAATATCAATACTGAATACTTTATGCCGCCGCATTGGGTGCACAACAAGAATGACTGGAGGCAGATTCAGGATATCAATAAACGTTTTGGAAAAACCGATATGAAGACCTTTCCAAAGCTAGGCCCGTACCGGAAATACTTCATCGATAAGGCCCTGAATATCAGATACTTCAAGCCGCTCAATAGCATCAACTACGACAAGGAACGGGCAGGTAAAATTATTCATGAAGCCTTCGGCTGGGAAGATCATGGTGGCAAGCACTTTGAGTCCTATTTTACCATCTTCTTTCAGTGTTATATTCTGCCCGAATTCTTTAATATAGATAAGCGCATTCCGCATCTCTCCAACCTGATCTGCTCCAGCAATTTGCCCAAAAAGGAAGCAAAAGCCCAGTTGGCAGAACCCATTTTAAGCAAAGAAAAACTAGCAGAAATAAAAGAAGTAGTATTCTCAAAACTCGGCCTCACCGAATACCAGTTTCAGGCAATCATGGCCAAGCCATCGACCTCACACGCTGACTATAAGTCGTATTTCGTGTACAAGAAGTCTGTGCAGCGGTTGAAGCGGATGCTGGTGCGGGGGTGATGTAGGTTTTTTAGCACCCTGAATCATTGTGGCTCAAGGTGTTCGATCTTTATACTGTTAGACACCTTTTCGATTTATCACATATATTTTTACATGGTTTTGAAAAACCATGCAATAGTGAAATTAATACGTGCTAAAGCCACAAGAAACTATTTTTCCTTTTTTAAAGCTTGGAAGCGTAAAGAAAATCTTAATCATCATTCATGAAGCTTTAGCGCCTAATATCTACCACTATTGCCAGGTCATTTATGGCCTGGATCAGAAAGAAAGTCCCCAACCCATGAAGAATTTAGGCCTCTATATCTTCCTTCTTTTTTTACTGCAAAGCGCTTGTAAAGGCCCATGCCCGAATTCACAAAAAGTCGAATTTGATACTCAAACGAAAACCATCAAAGTGTTATCGAGCGGCTACCATATCACGGATGTTGTTGCCTATAGATATCAGCAGATGAATGGCTATATCAGCGCTATTGACACCTCTTATTTTCAAATTTGGGATGAAGGTAAAAACGATATCAGAGAGCTTAATATGCTGGAATTAGATAACAGGTTGACAACGAATAAAATTCCTTCATTATCAATCATAAATTATGACAGTGTCAAGTATTTGGTTTATGTAGAAAATCTTAATGAATCAAAAAGCCAAAATGATCTTCCACTTGATGAGATAGGATTCGTAATCACTAAGCAAGACACAGGGAAATTAGTTTTCGGCTCCTCACACTGCTGTCTGTAAAGTCAAGATAAAACTAAAGCTCCATTTTTGACCACCTGCGGGCTTCCATGGATACGAACTTTTGAATTTGATTAGAACCTTTCTAGGTTGCTCACTTCAGCAACGGAAAATTTCATCATAGATATATTTAAGAATGCTTAATAAGGATAAATACAGAATGGGCTTCATGACTATATTGGTCATTGGATTATTATTGGGGATTGCTGGGTGTGGTAATAGTCGAAACCCAGAATCTGAGTTGACAGAAGTATTTGAAATTTTAGAAGAAAGGATAATCGAAGACAGTTTAGAAGAATTCAAAACAGCCCCTATAGACTCTATTGGTTCAGTTCTAAATTTAGTTTACTATGATGCGGAGAAGGTGTTTTTTGATCTTCCTCAAGAATCAAAGCTGGGCATTCACTTGGACACAATCTTTGAAGATCATCATCGAAAGAAAATTGAATACCTGACGATTGCTTTTCATCTTTATTGCAACGAGAAAAAAATCAATATTGAAGAGATAACCTGGGCCCAAAGAGCAATGTATCGTTATGAATTGTTGAAGTCTGATGACATTAAGAATAAGAAATTGTACAAAATTGCAGAAGCGAATGATTCTATGTTCATGATTGGTGATACAATCACTGTTTATTTGCCATATAGGGATGAGTCTGGTCGTATTACAACTTATTATTATACCTCCCATATGCCTAAATATCCCAAGGGTGTGGACTCTTTAGGTGTAACTGGTATTATTCTTCACAAAGGTTTTAATGATTTATATTTTGGTGGAAAAGATTCGACCAGTATCGTTTTTAAGATAAAAGTATTGAAGATGGACCAGGAGGAAGCTGTGATAGCAAGCGAAAGTATAAAGAGAGGGGATACGGCTTCACTTCATGTTACAGGCTATGGTCGTATTATTCAGAAATAGCTGTTTTTTAGAGGAGTTTAACCAGGTTTGGATTACCCGCCAGCCGACTACCCTGTTCGGAAACCCAAGCCCGCTTAGGGTTCATTTATGAAAAGGATTAAGTCCATTTTTTCAGGGATGGACATTTGGAATCGACCACACGTGAGTATCAAGTATCAAGCAGCAAGTATCGAATGAAGGATCATGATTCCCTCTCCCCCCACCAGCCCACAATCCCCGCCGTCGCGCCGGCGCGCGAGTCCACAAAGGCACGATTCTGCTGCGCAGCGAGCGCACGCGCCTCCGGCTGCGCCACGAATTGGAACGCATAATTCGCGAGTTCGCTGGCTTGCTGCACTTCGTGGCCTTCGCCTTCGCGCATCACATCGGCTGCCTCAGGTCGGTTGCTGTGCTGCGGCCCAAAGGCCGTCGGGCAGCCAAAGGCGACGGCTTCCAGGATGTTGTGGAGGCCCTTGCGAAAGCCGCCTCCCACATAGGCCACGCCGGCATAATGATAGAGCTGCGCCAGCATTCCGATCGTGTCGATCCAAAGGATATTGCCCGTTGTAGGTTCACCTTGCGTCCAGCGCGTACACTGGTCTGGATAGCGCGCCTCCCAACGCGTCATGCGCGCATCGTCCATTTCGTGCGGAGCGAGCACCAGACAGCTCGTCGGATGCGCTTTTTGGATACGCTCAAAAGCTTCAAAAAGTAATTCCTCGTCTTCGGGCCAGGTGCTTCCGCCCATAAGGCAGAAGCGTCCGTCGATCCATGATTCCAATGCGGGAATAGGCGTGAAGGCCTCGCGCGTGGCGCGGGTGCGGTCATAGCGAGGATCACCTGAAACATGAATATTATGCTCGCCACTAAAGGCGGATAAGAGTTGAGCTGTTTCGGTGTCTTGGGTAAAAATGGCCTCCATGCCAGCGAGGGCTTTTTGGTACAAGCCCGAAAAAGGCCCACGGAAGTAGCCACTATCGGGCTGCATGCTCGCCGCGACAAGGATGGTCGGAATATCGCGCTGCCGCAAGGCTTTCAGCCAGTTGAGCCAGAGTTCATATTTTACAATAAAAACCGCCTCTGGCGATACCAGATCGGCGATTTTCCGCATGTTTGTTGGCGTGTCAAAAGGCAGGTAAGCCACGCAGTCAGCACCTGCCCAGCCTTTGCGCACTTCGTAGCCAGACGGTGAAAAAAACGTCACTAGCCAGCGATATTCTGGATGCTTCTCTCGCATCGCTTCGATGAGTGGTCGGCCTTGCTCAAACTCGCCTAGCGAGGCAGCATGGAGCCACAGCCATTTTCCTGGCTTTGCTGCGATGGCTTTTTCTATTCGTACCAAATTTCCCTTTCGTCCTTTTAGTCCGAGGCGTGCTTTTTTGTTCCAC
>JBGCFB010000393.1:0-25208 GCA_045106685.1 Bacteroidia bacterium
AGCCACCGCCACCGCTCAGCCACCGCCGCTTCGACTCTGTTCACACACCAGAGAATCGACTTTTTGAATGAGCAGCGATATGCTTTTTACAAAGCAAAAAGCGGTATAAACCTTAGGCCTATACCGCTTTTAAGCATCTCACTGCTATTTTAATTCCCTATCGTGGTACCGCCGAACCCCTTCCCGTATTCGGTTTCCAAAGATGAAGCAAATCAGAGTTCTGGACTTGCCCGTCGAGGTTGAAGTCCGCTTGCTGATAGCCGGAGCTGCCTACTTGCGGAATCCACTGCATGATATTGTCGGTGTTTTGGATTTGACCGTTTTGGTCGGCGTCGCCAGCGTAGAGCAGCGCTTTTCCATTCACGACGCTCCTGCTCTGGGCGGAGCCATAGGTCGCTGTATGCGGGTCAGAGAAGTCGATCAGGGTACCCAGACGCTGCGCGGTAGCAGTCATCACGCCAAGGTGGTTACGGTGAAGCACTGCCAGGTAGTATGCTTGTTGATTTGGTACAGAAAAATACAATGAACTGGTACCATCCATGTCGACGATCATGCCGTCGGCACGAAGCAGTGCCGCCTGACTATACACGACATTCGTAGCATTTGCCGAATCACGCAATTCCACAATCACCCAGTCAACCAGATCAGTGCGCTGCTGTGCTGCGGGAAGCATCTGCTCGCCGCCGCCATTAACAAAGCTGTAACCGAGACCGGTATATGGCTCTTGCGCTGGCAACAAGTTGGCGGCCTGAAGCGAGGCACGCTGGTTGCCACTGCTGGCATCCCAGGCACCTTCAAGGGCAATAGCCGCAGGTGCCGGCGCACCACAACTGGCACTCATATTCACGAGAATACTGCCATCTGCAAAGGTGCCATTGCGATAACGTGTACGCACCCAGTACAGTGTTGCCACGGTAGGGCTTACCATGACATTGGAACGCGCAACTCCACGAAAGGCCGTCGATGTTCCAAAGCGGGTTGCACCTGAAGCCGGATTTGTGGTATAGAAATCAAAACGAGAAGCCTGTAGAGTATAGTCTCGTACCAAACTCGCAATATTGAGACTTTGGCCAGGGCAAATCGACGCGGTCACTCCCGGAGGGCTCGCCATCGGAATATTGACTTCCACTCTGATCGGATTACTCACACAGCCAGGAGCAGTCGCTTGCTGCACCCACCATGCCCTTGCACCGGGAAGACTGGTGTTTACAACAGGCGTTGCAGCCAGTTGGCTACCGAGGCTCCCGCTGTTATCGTCGTACCAAATCAGGCTTGCGCCCGTCACATAGTTGGGATTCCCCATCACGGCCGTTTCCAGATTCGGTGCTGTTCCATTTTGTGTCGCGCTGATGCGAATTTCGCCGCAGCCTGTACAACCCGACTCTGCCAATGGAGGCGCGAGTGTAGTTAGGGTAACGTTTACCTTGAAGCTCTGTGCAATACAGCTGGTGGCATCATTCGTCGCATTTACCGTGTAGACAATGGTTTGAGTAGAGCCCGAGCTGTTATTCAGCACATCAGCAATCGTAGCTGTACTACTCGATGTCGTCGTGACACCGCTAACACCTGCAACAGTAGCACCTTCCCAACTGAAGGTGGAGCTTCCCGCATTGCCTTTGGCAGCAAAATATCCTGCAAGGTCGAAGGCCACAGCACCTGTTCCGCAGATGCTGACAGTTGTATCGGGAGCTGCTGGCACTGCATCTACCGGAACCATCACCGTAAAGGGCGCTCCAGTACAGCCATTGCCTGCGGTCGGTGTGACCGTGTAGCTGACATTGGTAATTGCATTGCCTGTGTTTGTGAGCACATCGTTGATCGTGGCTCCACTTGTAGCGCTTATGGACTCGCCTGTGATTGCAGGATTGTCTACCGCTTGCCAGCTGTAGGTTAGTCCGCTCATGCCATTCGTGATGCTGCTAACGAGGCTTACATTGGCAGTTGCACCTGAGCACATGGCCGTGGCTGTAAATCCTGCGCCTACTGGTACCGATTTTACTTTCACAACGACGCTAAAATCTTCCCCTATACAGCCACCCGCTTCGATAGGGGTGACGGTATAGGTAATGAACACATCTGATCCGGTAGTATTGGTGTAGCTGTCGGAAATAGGTAAAGAAGAAGCCGTAGCGCGCGCTGGCCCTGCAGCTACATTGGCCTGATCAGAGGAAGAAACGGTGTAACTGTAGATGTCGCCTGTGCCTGAAAGCAAGGCATCGAGATCGATATTCAAGGCTGTGCCGGAGCAGGTGCTGTCGGTAAAATTGCTTACAGCAGGCCCTGATACTACAGTGAATTGGACTGAGTCCTGAGCCGTACATCCATTTTGGGCTTTAACGCTGAGGTATGCCCAAGCTATGCCTGTAGTAGTTTGCAGGTTCGGAAGATAGCTTGTCGTATCGTATGCACTTGCGTTTGGCGTGAACTGATTGAGAGTCAAGTTGGTTGACCACGTGTAGGTCAGAGGACCGCTTCCATTATCAAATGCATTTGCTTCAAGCACGACTGGGCGACCTGCGCAAGCAGTATTTTGAGCTATTACATTGGAGATTGATGGAGAATTTGAAATACCCAATACAATTTCACCGCTCGAGGCTCTACATATACCGCCTGATTTAGCCCTTACAGCAACACGTATCCGTGAGCCATTTTGCAGCTGTATGCCAAATGTATAGGATGCACGGGTGTCCAGATTGGTCAATTCACTCTGTACTGCGCTTGGACTTACTATATTATTCACTGTATCAATCCCTAACAGAACATCACCATTGCCTGAAAACGGATCCAGCGGTTGATACTCACCATTTTGATCCAAATCAATGTAATACGTAAAGTACACAGTCGTATCTGCACGGCCTCCCAAATCTGCGACTGCTTGTAAGGTAATGGGGTCTCCTTCACAAATAGTGCTATCACTTGGGGTGTTAGGATCAAGACTTTCAATGATAGTGTACGAGCTAATGCTCGGTGAACAAGCTGTTTGAGCTGTAATGAGGTCCGCGCAGTTACCGGTATTATTCGAAATGTCCTTTGAGAAAACATTTAAGCAAGCAGCTATACAGCACTGCGCCAGCTTTGCATTATCCCTTACAGTAAGCATGAAACGAATACTTTGTAAAGCCGGAAAACCTGAGTCGAAATTTAAAAACTCTGGGTTTTCGACAATCCTTAACTCACGACCAACAGAAGTTAACTTGGGAAAGCTCACAGAAACAAGGCCACCATTCCCGTCTATCGAGATAAAATCGAAACCTGTGCTGATGCCTGATAACACACTGAGTTCCGGGAATTCTGCTTTCGTACAGTTTAAAGGGTTATCCTTGATGGTAAGATCTACAACTTTTTTCAGGCTCGCGAAATGTAAATCCTGGTTAAAGCAATTTTCAATGTTAAAACTACCCGTTTCTTCAAGGTTTGAGAAATCAAGTTGGATTGCATTGGTAAGACGGCTCCGATTGTTTGTGCCTGAGACTTCCAGCGATCCATTAATTACTTTAAGGCCTTTGAAGGAAACCTCTGTTAAGGTTTGAGTAAAGTTTCCTGTTGCCAACATATTCAGATTTAAAAGTTCGAGACCTTCTGTTCTAAACGCGACAGTCCCATCGTTAATTATGGCAACTTTATCCGCAACAATTTTTCTCAGGTCCGTGTTTTGATCAAACTTCAGACGACCGGTGATATATGAGCTGTCATTGTTCGGAAGGGTATTAAAACTTCTGGGTGCAGATTTGAGCTCCAATGCCAAATTATTATTGGTAAAAAAGTCCATATTTCCAGTGATACGATGAAAATAGAAAGTGTAATCTGCTGCGACATTTAGCATGGAGCCATTTGTGAAAATTGAAACAGCGTTTTCAAAACTATGTACATCAAGATCGATTGACTGAAGGTGCGGGTTAAGTCCAATCGAAAACCCTCCAAACACTTTGTCCCAAACTTGACCATGTAAGTGCTTCGTCTGATTTCGTTGAATACTGGATTCCCTCTGTATTCCAGGAATCTGATTCATACTGATCGAATGACAACGAATCTCTACAGTATCAATCCCATTATCAAGTATTGTAAGTGGGCCGCCAATCGTTAAATCATGTGCAGTACCTTTTTTTCCAATAAGCCAGTTACTACCCGCTTTATTATTGTTCATAATCAAGACCTCACTTTTCACATAACGCAATGCGGGAAAATCTAATCCTGTCAACTGGGTATTTTGTTGAATTCGTAGTCTCCCTTTAACCGTATCAAGTTTTGTAAATTGGCTTAGGTCAGTTGGGTTCCCGTTTTTGTCAAATAAGTAAATTCTCAAAGAGCCATCCACTACCTGAATTTCTTCCAGGTTACATAGATCAGTAATAGGGTCAGAAGCGTCATTTCCTTCTAGTTCGAGATAGCCTTGAATATGCGTGTATTTTTCTCCGGTCGTATTGAGAAAATTGTCGAGGTCTGTTTGGGTTTTGAGGGAGACGTTACCCGTCTTGATAACGGGGTTACTGGCTATCGTTCCGCAGGGCGATGAGGACGCAAATCGCCATAAAGAATTAGCAGGACTAAACCCGGGACTTGTCGTATTTATCTCGCCATTGGAAGTGGAAATGTCATTGGCACCAAATACGTCTTGTGAAGAAAAAAAGACCGTGTTTGATCCCAAAACCCAAGCATATTGGTAGTTGTTAAATTTTGCCAACAACGGCGATGAAAAACCGCTCAGAACCAGAAAGCTAAGCAGTATAAAACGGCTACAAGAGAAAGAAAAGCAAGATTGAAAATTCTGATTCGACATACAGTTAAAGACTAGGGTTAACAATTAGTATGAGTCGAAAGTATATTTCATTCTTTGGATTACCACGTTCTTGAAGGTAGTTTGTGGTGAATGACATTGAGAATGTGGCGAATGGTAAATTTTGCAAAAAACTGACCTTGAAAAGCAGATGGCTCACTCGCATAAGCGGGTGAGCCATCCAGGTTATAAAGAACAATTTTACATAGTTGGTAAGGGTAAAATTGCCTGTTTTGAAGATGCTACATGGACTTTTGGGGTGAATGGTTGTGGAGTTGGGGTAGGGTAGGGCTGCTGTGTGGTGTTTGGTTTCAAACTAGCTCAATCAGCTCAAAGCTAGCTTTTCCGTCTGCTACTTCGGCCAGAATCAAACTGACAGGAAGCGAGAATCGCCTGGCGCCAGCGCTGCCAGGATTTATAAACCGAGATCCATCCTGGACATAATCAGCAGGTTTGTGGCTGTGCCCGAATACAACAACATCCATACCCGCCGCAGTCGGATCAATGTCGAGGTCCTGAAGAATATGAATCATATAAAACCAGACACCGCCCAGTTCGATCGCTTCGGTCATAGGTAGACTTTTTCCAAAATCTCCTTTATCGACATTTCCACGAACAACGGTTACAGGGGCAATTTTTTGTAAAGCTTCCAAAACAGCCGAAGTCCCTACATCTCCGGCATGTAATATATGATCGACGCCTTGAAGGGCTTCGGTCGCTTGGGGTCGTAGCAGGCCATGTGTGTCAGATATGATTCCTATCTTTTTCATTAGTCATTTTTCATGAAGTCATTCGTTGTTATGAAATATGATCTAATGACGAATGACTAATTTTCTTATTGAAAAACCCGAATATAGTCCACAATCATCTGCTGTGGAAACTTTGTGCTGACATCCGGGCTTCCAGGCCATTTGCCTCCAACTGCTACATTGAAAATAAAGAAGAAGTTCTCATTGAAAGGATAAGGCTCGTTTGGGTTTTTGGTGACTGTGTGATACAGTCTGTCATCCATATAGAAGCGGACGCGATCTTCTTCCCATTGCATCGAAAAGACGTGGAATTCGTCTGAAAAACGTTTGCCACCAGTGAGCGAGATGTCACTTCCGCGGAACATGTGGCCTCCTCCATTATTAGCAAAGTGCACGGTTGCATGCACCTTACTTGGCTCATGGCCTACTAATTCCATGATGTCCATTTCGCCGCAACTCGGCCAGCCGACCGATGAGAAATTTGCGCCAAGCGACCAAAGCGCAGGCCATATACCCTGGCCTTCGGGTAGCACTGCACGGATATCAACCCGACCAAATTTGAAGTCGTATTTACCTCTGGTAATGATGCGTGAAGAAGTATAATTAAAACCATTGAAAACCTGGTTCCTGGCTTGTATGACGAGATTGCCTTCACGGATAAAGGTATTTTCCCGACGGTAAAACTGCAGCTCTTGATTGCCCCAGCCATTATCGCCATTGCCGATTTCATACGTCCAGTTACTTTCATCTAGCGTTTCCCCGTCAAACTCATCGCTCCATACCATCGTCATGCCCGGATAAGAAGTAGGTGTGGAATAGCCTGTTGAAGGGATTTCAAGGTTTGTATTGAGATCATCATTGATTATCTCAATGATAGCCTCGCTTTGTGTGATTGTCGCGCCAGTCAATTCGCTGACGGTTAAAGTGAAGTTTTCATCTTCTTCGAATGCTTCATCGCCAATAATGTCGATCCGGCAATCAGCTTGTATAGCACCTGGATTGATCGTTATGGCCTTTGCAGATAAAGCCGTGTAGTCTTCTCCAGCTATGGCAGTTCCGTCAGTTGTATTGAGTACAAATGTGACAGGAGCTTCTGCAGCCTTGTTTAAGCGCAGGTTTATAAAAACAGGCGAAGTCCTGTTACTTTCTGAAACAGATAATCCCTGGATGGATAGTACAGGGTCCTCTACCGGAGGTTCAGGAGGAGTGTCAGGTTCACATCCGCTGCTTAGCAGAAAGAAGGCTGGGAGAAGGAGTAAAAGGAAAGTTCGCATCTTATTTTGGCGTTTTTTTATATAAAACAATGAATATCAAAAACAGTTTTAGAATAGGGTTACAAGTGCTTTTTCAGCGCATCTCCGCGATGCTTAAAGCGCTGACAGAAGTAATGCAACCGGTCTGAATAATATCCTCTAAAATAAAAAATTGGGTGCAAATACGCTTGTATATGCACCCAATAATGTAAGACGAAACCTCTATGTTATTTGATAGAGAAGTTACGCACGTAGAAAGTACCTGTTTCAGTGTGATCTGCTCCACCGATATTGATGAAGAGCATATCGAGGTCATTACGGTCCATTGGTGTTCCTGCTCCGCCACCTGAATTAGGCATGCTAATGTCGAACGTCAATGGAATCCACTCGTCAAGGTTGAGCTCTGTCGCTGACTCATACTGGTAGAAGTCTGTCCACCACTGAGCAGTTTGGCTCTGATCAGCAATACCGACCAATACCTGACGTGTAAGCTTATTGCTGTAGTCATTGCTGCTTGGAAGATAAACTTCTAGTGTGATTGTAGTCATGTTGGTGAACTCAATATCATTCTTCGTTGGGGAAGTTTGGAACTTAAGCTCCTGATATTGTGCATTCGTTCTGTTGAACTGACCAACCTTTGTAGCCGCAGGATCAGTAGGATCGTCCACACCGTACTCAATAGTCGAACCCGAAACTATAGAGTCGATCATTACAGAAGCACCAGCAGCAGAAAATGTATGAGAAAGTTCTGCAGGTGTCACATTAGGGTAATCTTCACCGAACACAGGAATATCAGTAGGAATCGGTGGTAGATCAGCAGCGTTATGGTAGCTCACCAAATAGAAGCTCCAAATAAAGGTAGTACCGTCGCTCAAGGTGAGGTGCATTGTATCAGCAACAGGCCCTTCAGCAATTTTAGTGATAGAATATGTCTTAGCGCTTACTGGAGTTGTATTATCTCCGCTCTCTGTTTTAGTGGCTAACGCAATGTAAGCTCCTGAACCGTTGAGAGTAAGTGTAGCAGCACCGTTATCCATTACATAGGTGTAGTCACCACCATTGCCGAAGTCGCTGCGATCAGAATTGTCTCCCCAAACACCCGCTTCAGATTCGTCATGGCAACTTTCAACATCGTTTGCATTGATAAGCCAACCGCCGTTTGCAGTAGCATCTACAAACAAGGTTCCGTTGGTGTTAGCTTCAAACTTACCATCGCGGTAGAATGTATAAGCATCATCAAGTACACATGGACGCTCAGCCAAAGGAGTTTGGTTGCCAAAAGCCCACCAGCTATCAGGGGCATCTGCCGGGCCAATGCCCATCGGAATACCTTCGCGCTGTAGGTACCATGTCTTACCAGTAGTAGTTCCTGCGTCGCCAGCAAGGATAGCCAGTTGTGCGTTAGGATCAGTTACTTCAATAGTTTCATTAAAAGAAGCAGACTCACCAGCATCATTTGAAGCCTTGAGAGTTACTGTATAAGTACCTGCGGCTGCATACGTATGCGTTGGAGCTGACTCTGTAGAGGTATTGCTATCTCCGAAATCCCAGCTATAGCTAGATGCATTTTTAGAGAAGTTTGAAAAGCTAATTTCCAGGAAGTCGTCCATGCTGGCTTCGTACTGGAAACTGGCAACAGGGCCTTCTACTGGAGTATCGTCAGGCTTACAGCTAGACATAAGTACAACTGATGCGAGGAGCAGTACGAACCCAATTCGTGAAAAAAGTTGAATGAAAGAGTTATTCATGATTACAAGTTTTTATGATAAGAAATTTTTATTAGTAAGGATGCAAAAGAACACGTGACAGCGATGATTATTTAAACAGACTTGCGTCTGGATAAGTCGTTAAGTTGGGTGCTACCGAAGTTTCTTCAAGTGCAATAGGCAACCATAGATGCTCGTCGGCATTGAAATTACCTTGGCGCAATGGGTCGCCAGCAAACAGGTTTGCAGTGGCTCTTCCAGTTCGTACAAGGTCAAACCAGCGGTCACCTTCCATCGCCAATTCGGCGCGACGCTCGTACCAAATGGCCTCAAGTAGCGACCAGCCTTGCTGAGACATTATCTGACTTACTGTGTTGAAAGTACCGGTGTTATCACCAGGGCCTGCAGCGCGCTCACGTACCTCATCGACATAAATCATGGCTTCGTTATCAGTACCTGATCCTCGGTGTAGCGCTTCGGCTAGCATAAGGAGCACATCTGCATAGCGAATGACATAGATGTTGGCGTCTTTCGTTAGATTAGGGTCGCCGCCATTTACATTGTTGCCTTCATATGATTTGTAGTTGGCAAATTTTTCCTGCCAGTAACCAGTATAGTCAATCGGGTTCGACTGGGTCACATCTACTGCTGTAACACATGTTGCACCAGCACTATCGATATCTTGCTGTATTTCTTCTACCGAAATCACAGCAGCATCCAAACGATAGAGGTCATCGTCGAGGTAAGAATCTACCAGGCTGGAAGTTGGAAGTAGGAAGCCCCATCCAGTCTCATACTGAGGGTGATCGTCGCACAATCCGCGAACCCCACACAGTTGAACAATACCATTTCCTTCAATGCCTTCAAACCATCCCCAATCGCTAGGTGCGAGGTTGCTTTTCTGAATTTCGAATACAGATTCACGAGGGTTTTTTAAGCCGAAAATGAATAGGTTATGGAAGTCGTCTTCTAGTTCATAAGCGCCTGACTGAACCACTTCTTTGAGTTGAGCAGCAGCCTGGTCAAATTTCTGCTGGTCATCGTTGAGGAGGTCGCCCCAATATAAGTAAGCCTTGCCTAAGAGTGCCTGCGCAGCTCCTCGTGTAATACGGCCTTCTTCTCCTGATGAAACAGAAATAGGTAACTGTTGGATAGCGTCTAGTAAGTCTTGCTCAATCGCAGTAAATACTTCGCTCATCGTATTGCGCTCCAGGTCCACATCAGCAGGCGTCAGTTCTCTGGTTACCACCGGAACAGGTCCGAAGTGGCGGAATAGCTCAAAGTGGTAATACGCACGCAAGAACTTGGCCTCAGCCTGATAGCGATCGATCAAAGGTGAGCTGATTTCTGGTTTGAAGATCACCAGATTAGCCCTGAAAATACCCACGTAGTACCGGCGGTACATCGACTGGATAACGGTATTGGTATTGGTGTTGCGGAAGTCATCAAACTCCTGCCAGCCTGGCTGGTCATTGTCTGATGGGTCACCTCCGGCATTTGCGTTGTCGGAGCGGATTTCACCATACATAACTTCAGAAACCCAGTTGCCGAAAGCCATGGTCCATCCTAATGGGTCATAAGCAGCAACCAAAGCTGAAAAAACCTGACCTTCTGTTTGATAGAAATTGTCTGAAAGAAACTCATTGACGGGTTCTACTTTCAGCTTATCAACAGAGCATGAAGCTGTTACTGAAAATATCAAACACAGGAAAAAATATTTAAAAACTTTCATAAGTCTTGCTGTTTTTATGTTTTTACATGGTGATTTTCAAGCCGAAACCAATGGTTCTATTCGAAGGATAAAACCCTTTATCGATCCCTGTATCGAGAATCCAATTATTGTTAGTTCCGATTTCAGGATCAAAACCAGTATACTTTGTATGTGTAAACAAATTATTACCTGATACATACAAGCGTGCTGCCTGTAACTTTACCTTGCTCAGGATATTTTTAGGAAGGCTGTACCCAAACTGCACATTTCGTAAGCGGATAAATGAACCATCCTCCAAATAGAAATCAGAAGGGCGTTGGTTATTATTAGGGTCCGTTGAAATAAGGCGAGGATAGGTACTTCCCGGGTTTTCTGGTGTCCAGCGGTCCATCCAGAAAGTCTGGTAGTTTGTATAGGTTACGTCGGAGCGCTCATACGAACGGAAGATGTCGTGGCCAATCTGCGTAGAGAGGACGGCTGAGAAGTCAAAGCCTTTGAAGTCGAGTCCAAGGGAAAATCCAATAACATGGTCAGGCCATGGGCTACCTATATCAGTGATGTCGTCAGAATTGATAACACCATCTTCGTTTACATCAACAAAGATTAAGTCACCTGCGCCAGCCTTTGGCTGTAGCACTTCACCTCCAGGCCCAATGTGAGAAAATACATCTTCCTGGCTTTGGAAGATTCCATCAGTGACATACCCTACAAAGTGTCCTACAGGGAAGCCTTCAGTCATGCGCGTAATCGGTGTATTACGTACCGGCCATGACCAGCCCGCAATAAAGTCACCATCGCCAGCCACATTGAGTACTTTATTTTTGAAATGCGTGTAGTTGAGGTTGGTCCTCAAGCCCAATTCTCCGATCTGTGTACGGTAGTTAAGGGATACCTCAATACCTGTATTTTGAATCTCTCCAAGATTACTAATCGGATTATTCGTGGCGCCGATATAGCCTGGGATATTTTGGGCCATTAGCAAATCTTTGGTCTTTTTCTGGTAGAAATCGATCTCACCTGAAAGCTTATTATTCCATAAACGAAATTCCAGTCCTACATCTATCTGGCGGCTTTCCTCCCACTTGATGTTAGGGTTGGCCGGCGTCGCCAGCGCAGCTCCTGTAAATAGGGCAGGAGAAGTACCAAAGGGATATGTAAAGACATTCTGGATAGTGGAGGCATATGACAAAGGAGCAATCCTGTCATTACCGTTTACTCCCCAGCTAGCACGCAGCTTCAGGAAGTTGACTGGGCCTAGCTTAAAGAAGTTTTCCTTAGAAATAACCCATCCGGCAGAGAAGGAAGGGAAGGTTCCAAAGCGATTTGCCTCGCCAAAGTTTGAAGAACCATCACGACGTACAGTAGCCGTGAATAAGTACTTACTCTTATAATTATAGATCAAACGTCCATAGTAGCTTATGAGCTTGTATGGTACGCCTGTATAGCCAGAAGAAAGATCTGTTGAGTCTTGTCCTGCGTTGAGGTTCTGCCAGTTGTCATTAAAGGCAACTTCAGGTGGGATATTTTCAGTCGAACCACCTGCTGTTTCAAATTCGCTTTGGCGGTAAGAAGTACCGAGAACTACATCAAAATCGTGGTCTCCAACTTCCTTCGTGTAGTTCGCATAGTTTTCAATCTGGATAGATTGAGAAAAGCCATAGCCTTGGGAAACATCGTTTCTTACATTGACGGCGGCACTGTGGTAGCGGTATGCGGGTGTGAAGCTACGCCAATTCCACCATGAATAATCGATGCCCAGGTCGCTGTGAATACGGAGACCTTCTATAGGTTTGATTTCGAGGTAAGCATTTCCAACGATTTGATCAGCATGGCCATTATTATCGGCCAGGAACAGGCGACTTAGTGGATTGATATATTCTTTTTGTACCCATTGAGATTGCTCAAAGCCGTGCTGCTTGTCTGTGTTGAAGACATCAGTGATTGGGTCATAGGCGAAAGCGTCAGAAATTACGGTACCGAAAGCATTGTTAATGCCAAGGTTCTGATTGTCGACGCGGTTGATGTAAAGGTTTTCACCTATGGTTACATTCTCGTTGATATCCTTTGAACTATTGAGTCGGATCGCATAACGCGTGTAGTTTGACTTTTCACCTCCTACAACACCGTTCTCATCCCAGTATTCCAGAGACATAAACAGATTGTTGGCACGGGCGGTAAGTCGGTGCGACACTACCGTTGCATCGTCAAAAATTTGGTCCATCCAATCAGTATCGAATGGGGCTGCACCTACCTGAGGGAAGCCTAATGTCTCTAGTGCTGAAAGCTGGCCGCTATTGGCAAACTTTTCTCTTGTGAGTGTGATATAATCATTAGCCGAAAGCATAGAAGGTAGCTTCCATGGAGTCGAGCGAGAAGTGAAGCCTTGATAGGTGATTTCGCCACCTGTCTTTGAGCCTTTTTTGGTAGTAATGATTACAACCCCGTTGGCCGCGCGGGCACCATAGATAGCAGCAGAGGCAGCGTCTTTAAGCACATCCACCGACTCCACATCTTCAGGGTTGAGGTTGTCGATGCTATTTACCTGCATACCATCGATTACATAAAGCGGTGAGTTGTCACCATTGGTACTTACACCTCGGATGAGGATAGATTTTCCAGCACCTGGCTGTCCGGAAGACTCGTTGACGATAAGTCCTGACATTTGCCCTTCCAGGGCTGATTGGACATTTTGGACTTGATAGCCTTCTATTTTGTCTGCTGAAATCTGAGAGATCGCTCCTGTGGATACTTTCTTTTTCTGGGTACCATACCCAACCACGACAACTTCATCCAGTGCACTGGCAGCATAAATGCTCAATACCACATCGATAACAGCCCGACTGCCTACTGCTTCCTCTCTTTCTTCATGACCTGTATAAGAGAAGACAAGTGTATCAGAAGAAGAAGCCTTAATCTCATAGCTTCCATCTTGGCCAGTAAGCGTGCCGTTGGTAGTTCCTTTAACGAGAACTGTGGCTCCCATAAGCCCTTCTGGTTCTTCTGCGTCAGTTACGGTGCCTCTTACCAGCTGGGCATGCGCAAAGCCAGTGATGGCCATCATAACAAGAAGCAACTTAATGTAGAAAACCTTCATTCTGTATTGGTTGAGTTAAAAAAAAGCTGTGCAATGAACATATTAGAAAAAACGAATATGCAAATATGGATTTTATTTTAAATAGTGTTTCGAAATCGTTTACGATAAAACCACTCACTTAACCTTTGGAACTTATATAGCCTACTTTATTACTACTCATTTTGCTTTTTTTTATATCTTGCTTCAAAGAAATGAGCATTTGCGACTACACATTCTATTTTTTTCAATAATCTATTTTGGAGGTGGATTAACTAGTGGTTGTTGCTGGGCTCAGGCTGCTGGCTTACCACTTGTGAAGTCATTTCCTAAAGAAAGTTATGGGTATGGCATGCAAAATTGGGACATTGATCAAGCGGATAATGGCTTAATCTACTTTGCCAATAACGATGGCCTTCTGGAGTTTGATGGCCATAATTGGGAGGCCTTCCCACTTCCTAACAAAACCATATTGCGATCGATCCACATTAAGGACGATGTGATTTATGCAGGTGGTCAGAATGAGTTTGGCCGATACATATTCGATGTCGATAAACGCTGGCGCTTTGTATCACTTAAGGATCGTATTCCAGTAGCGCACACCCCTTTTGATGATGTATGGGATTTGTTTGAAGTCAATGGGAAACTGTTTTTTCGTTCCAATGAGCGTATTTATATCCTTGATGAAAATGAAGCTGTCACAGTTCTAGATCATATCCCGGTTTTTTTTCTAGGTGTAGCGAATGAGCGGGTTTTCACTCAACATATCAAAGGTCAATTATATGAATGGTTGGGCGATGAGTTTCAGGCCATTCTAAATAGTGAGGACTTAATAGGGACTGAGATTCGCAAAATCATTCCAAACGGGGAAGATTTTTTGATTGCGACATATAAAAAGGGGCTGTTTTTATTAACAGATAAAGGCGTTGAGCCTTGGAAAGGATTCGACCATAAAGCTCAAGGAGCGCCGTTTATAACCAAAATTCATCGAAGCAATAATGGTAATATCGTTATTGCAACTGCTTTTGAAGGAGCCCTTATGGTGGATCAAGACGGGAAGTTCAAATACCAATTGATGACCAGTGATGGATTGCCGAACAATAATGTGATTTGCACTTTTATAGACCGAGACAAAAACCTGTGGTTGGGCCTGGACAATGGTATTAGTATAATTAATATCAGCACTCCTTTTTCAAGAGTGCTTCCAAATGGTCCCCAGGATGGACCAGGTTATGCTGTGAAAGTATTCAGGGACAAGGTTTATTTTGGGACAAGTAGTGGTTTGTTTTATGCTGACTGGGATCCGGAGGCGACCCTGAATTCCTTTAAGAAGGTTGAAAACTGCGATGGGCAGGTTTGGGGCCTTGATGTTATTAAAGACCAGCTTGTAATGAGCCATGCTGATGGAGCTTTTCTTGTAGAGAATAGTCAGGCCCAACCATTTGATAACATAGGTAGTTGGTTGTTTCGATCGTGTAAAAATGCCCCTGAATTAACCTATTCCGGGAATTATAATGGGATTGCCTTTTGGGATAGCAATACTTTTGATAAACAGCGTTCTGTTAGCGATTTGAGTAAGTCAAGTCGTTTTATTGAAGAAGATCGCAAAGGAGATCTATGGATGTCACATCCATATCTGGGAATTTATAGAGTCGTAAATCCAGGTATTCCAGACTCGCAGCATGTCGTACATCTTGGTGCTTCGGCGGGTTTACCATCCAATTTGCATAACCATATTTTCAATATTTATGGCCAAATCATTGTCGCTGCAGAGCAAGGTGTATATGTGTTTAACACAGAAAAGAATGTTTTTGAAATTCACTCAACACTGACAGAATACTTTGGGCCGTCGACCAAAGTCCGGCGACTTGTAGAGGCAGGTAATGGAGATGTATGGTACGTGACTACGCAGGAAGTCGGGGTTTTGAAAATTGCTGAGAAAGGCCTGAAGACTAATCGCGTCCAGAAAATCAGTTTTCCTGAACTCAGCAATATGATGATTGGGGGATGGGAAAAAATATATCCCCTTTCCAATGAGCATGTCTTTATTAATACCACTAATGGTTTTCTGCACTATGATGGCAGCATTGACCACAAGACACATTTTGACGTCCTCCTGAAGAATATTCATGTTAATGAAAGCAGCATTATTCAATTGAATGATGCTATTGACCTGGATGGTGATCTCGAGTATACTTTTTCGCCCAATCAAAATGCCTTAGGTTTTGAGCTTGCTGCTACACAGTATTACAATAATGAATATGTCAGTTTTCAATACTACCTAAAAGGCTTCGATACCGATTGGACACCATTCACTAAGCTGCGGTTTAAAGAATACCTTAATCTCCCCTCTGGTAACTACACCTTGCATATTCGAGCCAAGCAACAATCCGGAAGATTGTCGGAAGTCAAGACTATAGGAATTCATATTCAGACATCCTGGTATAGGACATACCCAGCTTTGGCTATGTATCTGCTCTTATTGAGTATTGCTGCTGTTGCGCTTTATCGTTGGTCAAGTAATCGCTATGAAGAGTTAGAACAAAAGGTAGGGGCAACGATCGAAAAGTCAAAAGAAGAAGTAGAGCGATTAGAAACGGAAAAGATTCAGGTGCAACTAGAGCATAAAAAGAGAGAGTTGGTTTCCTCTACCATGCATTTGATGAAAAAGAATGAAACCATCATAGAGTTAGCCGATAATCTGACTACCATCATGAATCAAGCCCAGGATGATTCCATCAAACTTAGGCTGGGCAAGCTTATTCGGGTTCTAAGACAGGAAGGAGTCCAAGACGATAGTTGGGAACAAATCATGTATCACTTTAGCGAGTTGCATAAAGGATTCTTTGATAAGTTAAAACAAGACTACCCAGCCCTAACTCCCAAAGATCTAAGGCTTTCTGCATATATGAAAATGAATTTGACCAGTAAAGAAATCGCCACCCTGATGAATCTTTCCGTCAGAGGAATAGAGGCCAGTCGATACAGACTGCGGAAAAAGCTTAACCTGGATTCAGAAGTGAACCTCAATGAGTTCTTTATGAGCTTTGAATAATTAAGTCAGCTAATCATCAAATCAGCTAATCAACATATTTTCCCGCAATCTCCTTCATATAGGCAAGAGCAGCTTCCTTATCATTGGGAATGGTGCCTTCTAGGATCGCTTCGCGAATGTCATTCTTGATAAGGCCCACCGTTTTTGAAGGCTTTAGATTAAAGGTCTCCATTATGAGTTTCCCATCTACAGGAGGCTGCCAGTTGCGAAGGTTATCGCGCTCCAGAACCTCATAGATGCGTTTTTCAAGAATGTCGTAGTTGTTTAAAAAGCGCTTTACCTTGTTGGGGTTTTTCGAAGTAATATCACATCGACAAAACATCAAAAGATCATCAAGGTCTTCACCTGCATCGACTACAATCCTGCGAATAGCGCTATCCGATACTTCCACACTTACCAGCGCGATAGGGCGTTGATGCAAAGCGACAAGGTTTTGGACATAGCGTAGGGGCTCTGTAAGCGGGAGTTTTAATCTGCGAAACATGCCCGGAACCATGCGTGATCCTTTGTCTTCATGTCCGTGAAAAGTCCAGCCAGTGCCCGGTTCATAGCGCTTGGTGAGCGGCTTGGCGATATCATGCATGATGGCTAACCAGCGCATCCAGGGATTTTCGGACACACGCGCTACATTATCCAGTACTTCTAGCGTGTGGAGAAAATTATCTTTATGGCCTCGGTTATCGACAGTGTCTATGCCAGCCATATTATAGAGCTCCGGAAATATGATTTCGAGCAGCCCTGAGTCAAATAGTAGCTTAAAGCTCCCTGAAGGCTGCTTATGGCCCACCATCTTTTGTAGCTCTTCCGTGATACGTTCTTGCGAAACAATCTTGATTCGCTCGATATTGCGCTGGATGCCTTCCCAGGTATCCGTGTCGATTTCAAATCCCAGCCTTCCGGCGAAGCGTACCGCGCGTAGCATGCGCAGCGGATCATCCGAAAAGGTAATATCAGGATCGGTCGGAGTCCGTACAACTCCTTTTGCCAAATCTGCCAAACCTCCAAAAGGGTCATGCACTGTTCCCCAATCATCTTCATTTAAGGAAATAGACAAGGCATTGATCGTAAAGTCGCGGCGAAGCTGGTCATCTTTCAGGCTACCTTCTTCTACAATCGGCTTACGCGATTCTCGCTGGTAGCTTTCTTTGCGCGCTCCCACAAACTCTACTTCAAACTCATCATCAAAGCGAACCATGGCAGTACCATAGCTTTTGAAAATAACGACATCCTCTTTTTTTGCACCTATTTCCTGGGCAAAAGCCTCTGCAAGCGCAATCCCTTGCCCTTCAGCAACGATATCAATATCCTTGGAAGGGATCTCTAATAAGGCATCACGTACATAGCCACCTATAACATAGGCGCGCAAGCCTGTTTGGCGAGCTGCTTTGGATACCGCCGCAAAAACCGGGTGTTGGATGTGGTCCGAGAGATTCATGTGAAACAGGAAAGGCGGCAAAGATAGGGGAAAGGATTTGGAAAAAAGCCGTATCTTTAATTAAAATTTGACACAATGACTTACCCAATCTTACCAGGAAAATTTGGTCAATTGCCTGAGGAGGTACAAAAGCAGGTGCTAGAATATATCGAATTCCTTATTGAGAAATACAGTAAAGACCAGAAAGGCGATAAATATCCTTTACGTGGTTCTGTGAAATCTTTTGAAAGCCCCTTTGAACCAGTTGTAGTTAATGACTGGGAGGCAGCTCAATGATTATTTTAGATACCCATATTTGGATTTGGTGGGTCAATGGTTCCCCTAAATTAGATCAAAAGTCTTTAGAGCTGATTAAAAAACATGAAGAGAGTGGTCTATATGTAAGTGTCATTTCATGTTGGGAATTTGCAAAACTGGTAGAGAAAAAAAGATTAACAATCACATGCAGTACGCTTGAATGGCTTCAGCAAGCTTTGGCATATCCTGGAATACAGCTTGTGGATTTATCATTGGAAATCATTGCAGATTCCACACAATTACCTGGGCAGTTTCATCAAGACCCTGCTGATCAAATTATTGTTGCTACATCAAGATGCCTAGATGTACCACTGTTAACCGCTGATAATAAGATTTTGAAATACGCTGAAGTTGTTACGCCCTAATTGGTAACATGCTGCTTCATCTAGGTGTTTCATCAAAAACCATTACTGTCGAGGCCTTGTTGAGACGCTTCACTATTTTCGCAAAGCGAAAATGCTTCACTGCCGAGACGAAGTCGAGGCTTTTCATTGAAATCGCGCAGCGATTCTGCTTCATTGCGCCGACGAAGGAGGCGCTTCCCAAATTGTGGATATCCATTCTAATACCTTCCACTCTCCACCACAAACAAAAGTCATTGTGAATGCTGACTAAAGAATAGCATATTTGTAGGCGAAAATCCCAGCCGACGTGGTCGGTTATTTTTTCACAATGTTCTTTCAGAAGTTTTTGAAACTTGCGTAGGTTTAGAACCTTTCTCTTTAGAATGATTCTAAATAGAAGGGAAAGGTACAATTATAGAAATACGGAACTTGGAAGAGAGGGGTTCGTGCCTTTATTTTGCGCTTGAATTAAGGAAGCTTCATTAATTCGCATTCTCACGCTTTTTAGCACTTGAAATACATATCACACAAAACCATGAGGCAATCTCGCGTTTTGAAAAACCATCTCCTCAGTCTCCTTATTATGCTCTTCGCCGGAGTGTCGCTGCAAGCGCAGGGCGATCCAGTAGCAGGGGAGGCCTTATATAATGCAAACTGTTCCGCTTGCCATAAGCCAGATAGGAAGCTGGTAGGGCCCCAGTTGCAGGGAGTCGCCGACAAATATGCCGACGATAAGGAGTGGCTTTACAAATGGGTAAAAAACTCCCCTAAGCTTATCAAAGACGGTGACCCTAAAGCTGTCGCGCTTTGGAACGAGTATGGTCAGGCTGCTATGCAGGCTTTCCCTACACTTTCTGATAGTGATATTGAGAACATCCTCGCTTATGCGGATGCTTATGTGCCAGAGATTAAGGATCCTATAAACGTTAGTCAAAACGGTGATGGTTCCTCAAGTCCACTCAATGATCCAGCATTCTACTATTCACTCCTCGCATTAGTAGGAGTATTGGTGCTTATCGCACTATTATTAGTATTGATTACTGCTACATTGGTTGCTGCGGTTCGTGCCAAGGAGAATGGCGAAGACTTTGAGATGAGCAATGTATGGTCACTCTTTAAGTCTTTCATCACTAACAAGTTTGTGATGACGCTGATCATCGCAGTACTTGGAATAGGTGCAACTGTACAATTTGTAGAATGGGCTCGCGGAATGTCTATCCACCAGGGATACATGCCTGAGCAGCCTATCAAGTTTAGTCACCAGCTTCACGCAGGTGAATATGAAATTGCCTGTGAGTATTGCCACACAGGTGTACGCAAGTCAAAAAATGCCTGGATTCCTTCTGTCAATGTATGTATGAACTGTCATAAGTACATCGAAGAAGGTCCTAAATACGGAAAAGAAGAGATCGCTAAGATTCGATCAGCCTACGAAAGTGGCGAAGCCATTGAGTGGGTACGTATCCACAATCTTCCGGACCATGCTTATTTCAATCACGCTCAGCACGTTGTGGTGGGTGGACTCGAATGTGAGCAGTGTCACGGAGATGTCAAAAAAATGGAAGTTGTATATCAGTATTCTACCCTTGGTATGGGCTGGTGTATTAACTGTCACCGTCAAGAACAGGTGAAGGTCGCCGGGGCGCCAAACCCAGACGGACTTACAGTAGAAGATATGGGTGGACTTAACTGCGCACGCTGTCACTACTAATTAATCATTGATCATTAGTTATAATGATAAATGACCTCTTGATTAATGAATAATAAAAAACAATCATCCACGATGAATAAACCTAAATATTGGCGCGGACTTGAAGAACTGGAGCAGACACCAGAGTTTCTGGCTGAAGCTAAGAAGGAGTTCTCTACTGATGTTCCTATGGATCAAGCCATAGAGGACGCCGGAAATGGAGGTTTGGAATTCAATGCTAACCGCCGTGATTTCCTTAAAGTGTTAGGTTTCGGTGTGACAGCCGCAACGCTGGCAGCATGTGTTGAAACACCAGTCAAGAAGGCTATCCCTTATGTAGAGAAGCCTGAAGACGTTATTCCAGGTGTCCCCAACTGGTATGCTTCTACAACTAATCAGGGTATACCTGTATTGGTTAAAGCCCGTGAAGGTCGTCCTATCAAACTAGAAGGTAATCCTGACTCGCCGCTTACTCGTGGAGGTCTTGATGCCGTTAGTCACGCTACTCTGTTAGAGGTTTATGATCTTGATCGCCTTCGCAATCCCCTAAAAGGCGCAGAGCCTGTAGAATGGGACGCGATGGATAAAGATATCAAGGCAAAGCTTGCTGATATTAAAGCTCGTGGAGGAAAAGTACGTGTAGTATCGGGTTCTGTTCTTAGCCCAAGCACACGTCAAATCATTGCTGACTTTGTAGGTCAGTTTGAGAATGGTAAGCACGTAGCCTATGATGCAGTATCATATGATGCGATCAATCGTGCTCACGAAAATCTCTTCGGCAAGCGCGGAATTCCTTCCGTAATGCTTGATCGTGCTGATGTTATTCTGGGTATCAACTGTGATTTCCTTGGAACATGGCTCGATCCTACCACAATGAATGCTCAGTACGCCGAGAATCGCCAGCCTGAAAAGGGCAAGATGTCTCGTCACTTCCAGTTGGAGTCATTACTCACCATGACTGGATCAAATGCTGACCTTCGTTTCCCGATTAATCCTTCTGACGAAGGCCGTGCACTTGTAGCGCTTTATAATAAAGTTGCTCGCCGTGTAGGACAGCCTCAGTCTGGATCGTCGGACTTTAATGTTGCAGGTAATAACCTAGACAACATTGCAGAAGAACTTGTAAATGCTCGTGGTCGTGCGGTTGTACTCTGTGGTAGTAATGACCTTGCTTCTCAGGAGGCAGTAGCTGGTATTAACAACATGTTAGGTGCTTATGGCAAAACCCTTGATTTGGGTAACCCTTACATGCTTAAGCAAGGAAATGACGCCGATATGGCAGCACTTGCTTCTGAGTTGAACACAGTTGATGCTTTATTCTTCTACGACGCGAACCCAGTATACAATTCACCTTATGCAGATGCTTTCAAAGCTGCGCTCGGTGGAAATAAACTTACCGTTACATTGACAGTGAAAGAGGATGAAACCTCTGAGCTTTCTACATACACTGCTGCTACTTCTCACTATTTGGAGTCTTGGGGTGATGCTCAGCAAACTGCTTCACATTCTTCTGTGATTCAGCCTGCTATCAACCCGATCTTCAGCACACGCCAGGCTCAGGATTCATTCTTGATCTGGAGTGATAGCCAGCAAACCTACTATGACTACCTAAAAGCCTACTGGCGTGCAAATATGTACCCAGGGGGCATGGGAAGCTTCCAGCGTTTCTGGGACGAAACCTTACGCAAAGGAGTGGTTGTTTCAGTTGCTGCGCAGGCAGAACCGATTACAATGACTGGTAATGTTGGAAATGCACTTTCGAATCTTTCTCGCCGCACTCCGGTTGCAGAAGGCGCTTTCGAACTTGCTATCTATGAGAAAGTAAGCATGCGTGATGGATCACACGCCAACAACCCTTGGTTGCAAGAGCTTCCTGACCCAATCACTCGTACAACCTGGGACAATTATCTTACTGTCCCTGCTGTATATGCAAAAGCTAACGATCTCGACCAAAATGACGTCGTTAGTGTTACTGTAGGTGATCAGTCATTTGACGCTGCTGTTATGATTCAGCCAGGTCAAGCCATGCAGACGCTAGGACTTGCACTTGGATATAACCGTCCTAAGGCCGGCCGTGTTGCTAGCCAGGTAAAAGGAAGTGTAGACGCCTATCCTTTGGTAAAAGCAGACGCAAGCGGTAACCGTAATTATAACGCAGGTACTGCTTCTATCTCAAAAACGGGTCGTACATATGACCTCGCTTGTACTCAGACAGGAAGTACGCTATTTGACCCTGGACAAGGGCCAATGTTTGGGACCACTTTTGATCGTACTCATCATATTATTTCAGAAGAAACTTTTGAAGAGTATAAGAAAAACCCAGGTGGAGTAAATGAGGATCGTCGCGAACTGCGCAACCACCTTGTTACCCTTTGGGAAAGCCACTATGAGGACCGTGAAGCTAACCGCTATATTAAGTGGGCAATGGCAATCGACCTCAATAAGTGTACAGGTTGTGGTGCATGTGTGATCAGTTGTCATGCTGAAAACAACGTGCCTGTGGTAGGTAAGCAGGAAGTGCTTAACCGCCGTGATATGCACTGGATGCGTATCGACCGCTATTTTAGTGGAGATCCTGAAAATCCTGATGTTGTATTCCAACCGATGCTTTGTCAGCACTGTGATAACGCTCCTTGTGAGACTGTTTGTCCAGTATTGGCGACCATCCACAGCCATGAAGGTCTAAACCAAATGGCATATAACCGTTGTGTAGGAACTCGTTACTGTGCAAACAACTGCCCATATAAGGTACGTCGTTTCAACTGGTTCAACTACTATAATGGTGATCAGTTTGCTGATGTTAATCCTGCTCAAAATGAGCTTGGACGATTGGTACTGAACCCAGATGTTACAGTACGTTTCCGTGGAGTTATGGAGAAGTGTTCATTCTGTGTGCAGCGCTTACAGGACGGAAAGCTTCGTGCCAAAATTGATGGTAATAGCTCTTTGGTTAAGCCTAAAGATGGTGATATCAAGACCGCCTGCCAGCAGTCATGCCCTACAGGCGCGATTGTATTTGGTGATCTGAATGATCCGGAAAGTGCTGTTTCAAAGCTGTACAAAAACAATTCCCGTGCTTACCATGCACTTGAAGAAGTTAAGGTACTTCCTTCTGTTGCGTATTTGTCTAAAATCCGCAACCGTACAGAAGAGGAGCAACTTAAGCGTGTACCAGAAGCTGAAGAAGTTCGCTTTGAACAGCAGATGGAGTGGCTGGACGTAAAACCACAGGTTGGATAATAGCCATTAAGCATTAGTCATTATTCATTTTCAATGTTTGATGCCTAATGACTAATGAAAAATGACTAATTAAAATTCGATTCAAAATTCTTTAAATAAATGAGTCACCACATATCCCCGATCAGGCAAAAATGGGTGGAAGACACCAACTACTATTCCGAAATCACGGAATCAGTATGTAAGCCCATTGAGGACAAGCCAAATATCCGATGGCTGGGAGCCTTTGCGATATCTACCCTCGTGTTGGGTTTGTTCGTAGCCATGGTAGCTTGGACAATCTATGAAGGTATCGGTGCCTGGGGTCTTAATAAGACTGTAGGATGGGCATTTGATATCACCAACTTCGTATTCTGGGTTGGTATTGGTCACGCTGGTACCCTTATTTCTGCGGTTCTTTTGTTGTTCCGTCAAGCTTGGCGTAACTCTATTAACCGTGCTACAGAGGCGATGACCATTTTTGCGGTTATCTGTGCCGGTCAATTCCCGATTATCCACATGGGGCGTCCTTGGTTGGGACTTTGGTTCCTGCCTTTCCCTAACACACGTGGCTCACTTTGGGTAAACTTTAACTCTCCACTTCTTTGGGACGTGTTTGCGATCTCAACATACTTCTCGGTATCACTTGTATTCTGGTACCTGGGAATGATGCCTGACTTTGCTTCATTGCGCGATCGACTCAAGCGCAAAGGCATGAAGCTTGGCTCCAAGATGTTTGGAATGGCAGCAATGGGATGGGACGGTTCTGCCCGTACGTGGTCTCGTTACGAATTGATTACACTTATCCTGGCTGGTCTTGCTACTCCGTTGGTACTTTCTGTACACTCTATCGTTTCGATGGACTTTGCTACAGCTGTTATCCCAGGATGGCACACCACGATTTTCCCTCCATACTTCGTAGCTGGAGCTATTTTCTCTGGTTTTGGTATGGTTCAAACACTTCTTATTGTTCAACGCAAAATGTTCAAGCATGAGCATTTGATTACGATGGACCACATGGAGTCAATTGCTAAAATTGTTACCGCGACCGGTTCACTTGTTGGTTTGGCGTATTGTACAGAATTCTTTATCGCATACTATTCTGGTGTGCTTTGGGAGCGCTACATTTTTGCCAACCGTATGTTTGGACCGCTTGCATTCTCATACTGGATCATGTTTACCTGTAATGTAATTACACCGCAGTTATTCTGGTTCAAGAAAGTTCGTACAAACCTGACCCTTACATTTATCATTTCGATTTTTGTAAACATCGGTATGTGGTTTGAGCGATTTGTGATTATTGTAACATCACTACACCGTGATTTCTTGCCTTCAAGTTGGTCTAGCTATATGCCAACATTCGTCGAAGGAGGAATCTTGTTCGGTAGCTTTGGCCTCTTCTTCTTCTTCTACTTCCTCTTTGCTAAATTCTTACCTACGATCAATATGTTTGAGGTTAAGATGTTGCTACAAAATCCGCAGCAGCCTAAGCATACGATGAAGGAAACTGAGGAGCCAGTTAATGCATAATGAATAATTTGATGATTAGCTTATTTGATAATGAGCTAATCACCAAATCAGCTAATCATCAAATCAAAAAAAACTTAATATAATGAAGCGCAACTTTTTGCTTGGTAAGTTTTGGCATCCCGATCACGTGATGGATGCACTGCACCAGTTGCGGGAGATAGGTGTAAAAGCACACGATGTTTTTTCTCCTTTTCCCATTCACAATATCGACCCGTTGCTCGATATCAAGCGTACGCGCTTGTTGATTGCAACCTTCGTATATGGCGCTTTTGGCTTCCTAACTGCTATTACCATGATCTCATTGACGTATGGAGTGGTTCGGCCAATCGATATCGGTGCTAAGCCGGAATTGCCTTTCCCGGACCACATACCTATTCA
>JBGCFB010000394.1:0-23262 GCA_045106685.1 Bacteroidia bacterium
CTCTCTGTAGTCAAGTGATACAATACATATGTGACCAGAAATAAGGCCGACAAAATAAAGGCTCCCAGCATTGCTGCCTTGTGAGCTTTGATATTGCGTTTTTTAATCATTAAAAACCCCACAATCAACATAATTGACACGATGGAATTTATTGTGGCATTAATTTTGGGAAACAAATATGTGTTAAAGTCACCAAGGTCAATCTTAGGAAAGCTTGGGTTTAGCAAAATAGCCACCAAAAGCGGCACAACGATGCTAAAAACCCATATCAAGGGCTTGAACTTGCGAATTTTTGATGCTTGATCCATATAGAGTTGTTCGTCGAACTATTTTAATTTTGGCAAATATAACTCCTCTATCCTTTCAATGTTATTAAAGAAGTAAGAAAATAAGTTTTCCACTTTCACGACTTTAGCACACTATTTGTAGTTTCCAATTTTTTAAAAATCAGGAATAAATAATACCTAACTCTCAAAATAGCACTCGGGTATGTCGATGTCTTTTTCTATCAAAGAACAGCTCTTGCAAGTTTACCGGAACATTCCACCTGTCAACCTCAATCATGAATTACAAAATGCAACCATCGTAGCTGGTACAGGTAGGAGTGGCACCACTTGGCTCGCCCAGATTATCAACCACGCGAACGAATATCGCCATATATTTGAGCCTTTTCACCCTGAACGTGTTCAGGAATCGAAGCAGCGCCTAAATCCTCATAGCTATATGCCACCAGAGTGGGATAATGAGGACAAGCGTACCTTTGTAGAAGATGTGCTCACAGGCAAGTTCACTAATAGCTGGACTAACCGGATCAACAAGAAGTTCATCAGCGAAAAGCGTCTTGTAAAGACGATTCACGGCAACTTCCTTCTTAAGTGGATTCGCGAGCAATTTCCGCCTGTATCCATGGTGTTGATTCTTCGCCATCCATGCGCGGTAGCCTATTCCAAAAGAAAAACAGGTTGGTGGACTGCGCCTGATCTCGAGCATAAGTATCTCACTCAACCTATTCTTAGGGAGCGTTTTCTGGAAGGTGTTCAGGATAAACTCCACACGCTTCAGTCTCCTTTTGAAAAATTTGTAGGCCAATGGTGTATCGAGAATTTGATTCCACTCAGAAGCCTTAATCCACGTGATGTACACCTCGTATTTTATGAAGCGCTGGTAGAGCATCCAGAATTAATTCTTCCTGGTATGTTTAACTATCTGAACAAGCCTTACGACGAGAGTATCTTGGAAAAAGCAGCGATGCCTTCCTATACGACACGTCCGGATAGCCCGATCCTGCACCAGCAGAACGTGCTTACCGAGTGGCAAATGGGCTTAACTTCCTGGGAGATTGATCGTGCGATGGAAATTCTGGAGTGGTTCGGTCTTGATAAAGTCTATGGCCCAGGGCCAATGCCTTTGCACGACGCCAATAAGATTAATGCTTACTATTCGATGTAATAGTATCATCATATAGATATAGAAAGCGCCTTTACGAGTTATTCGTAAAGGCGTTTTTTTATTACCTTAAAGAATGAAATCATCAGTTATCATTTTTGCGAGCATTGTAATCCTATTCTGCCTTTCTTTTTCATCGCCTAAAACTAACTTTGATCTTATCTATGGAGCATGGGAATTTTCACATTGGACAAACCCAGATTCTAATTCAGCAGCAGTATACAAAAGAGCACCTGGTATTCGGAAAGTTCGAAATGGACTTCACATTGGGAAAGGAGGAAAACTTACTCTGAAGTATCGCATTTCTTCTTGGTGCATACATGATGCAAAAAAAATCAAGCCTAGCCATCGTGACCAAGGGAAATGGGAAAAGAAACATGATTCACAGATTAAAGTATCTTTCAAAAAAGGGATCGGCATTACTTATTGGAAAATAATAGCCGTAGGCGACTCAACATTAATACTAGACAAGTCTATTTTGAATCCTGAGGGTTCTTCAGCAGCTCTTGATTTTACTCCAAAAGAAGCAGAAAAGGCAAGAAAAAAAGACGCTGATGCAAAGAAGAAAGCGAGAAAAGCCTATTTCAGAAAAAAACGCAAGGCCATTAAAGCTAACCGAGGTTGAGTAAAAAGACACTAAGTTTACTTCACCCTAAGCATCACAGCTACACTCGCCTCTGCTGTTGTCTTTGATTCGAAGGCAAAAAGCCATACAAATTCATTTGGAGTGAACTTGATTCTTGGTTCAATGCCCAGCCCAAATTTCTCTCCGAGACTAAACTCAATACCTCCCAAAAAACCAAAAGAGAAGGTTGAAGGATTGGGCATATACCCTTCTTCGTGCAGTTGTTCATCAATCCTTCCTTCGCTAGTAATACTCAACCGCTGAGTGACCGAATTAGTGAGATTTGAAGAAACACCTAGCCCTACATGCACCTGCACTTTTCCATTACGAGGAGTGAGTCGATATGCAAAATCTAAAGGGATCGAGATAAACGAAAAGGTTGCTGTATACCGCAATGTGGAGGTAGTCTCGTTGATTAAATCATCTGGAAATATCGGTCCCCATATCGTATTTTCGAACTTAGTTGACTCATGCGAAAGGCCACTTCTTACGAAAAAATTGCTCCCAATTTCATACTGGACAAATCCTCCAAAAGAAACCCCCAAAGACTCACCATTACTCGAAAAAGCAACTCTTAAAAACCCTGTCCCTTTAGTATACTCTGTACTGTAGAAACTAAGCTTAGGCTGTGCCTGTACTCCAAAGGATAGTTTGTTCTGGCTGAAAGCGAGGATAGGTAGTAATAGGAATGCTAGAATAAAACTGATTTGTCTGATCATGATAAATTAGATATTGGTATAGTTCAAAACAACGGTGGTTTTCTCATACTTCTATCCCCCAGGCTGGGTGAAATGCATAGAAAAAGGGCAACAAAGCTGTTTGAAAGCTCTGCTGCCCTGATTTATGGAAATCGCTGAAATTATTTACAATTAGCGATTAACAATTTCAGATTTAGTGCCTTCGACACTAGTCAATTACCATCTCAGGAATATCTCCTTCTACGATCAAATTTCCTTCTGTGGCTGCTTTGATATCGTCCACGCTTACGCCTGGAGCGCGTTCCAGGAGTTTGAAGCCTTGAGGCGTCACATCAAGGACAGCCATATCAGTCACAATCTTTTTTACACAGCCTACCCCCGTAAGCGGCAGTGTACAAGCTTTGAGCAACTTGGACTGCCCCTTACGGTTGGCATGTGTCATCGCAACGATGATGTTTTCAGCAGAAGCAACGAGGTCCATCGCGCCGCCCATTCCTTTGACGAGCTTGCCAGGAATTTTCCAGTTGGCGATGTCGCCATTCTCAGCCACTTGCATCGCTCCCAAAACGGTGAGATTGACATGCTGGCCACGGATCATGGCGAAGCTTAGTGCGGAGTCAAATATCGCTGCACCAGGCATTGAGGTGATTGTCTGCTTACCAGCATTGATCAGGTCGGCATCTTCTTCACCGTCATATGGAAAAGGCCCCATTCCGAGGATGCCGTTTTCAGATTGAAATTCGACACTGATACCTTGCGGGATATAATTAGCAATCAGGGTTGGGATACCGATACCTAAGTTTACGTACCAGCCGTCCCTCAACTCCTTTGCAATACGTTTTGCAATTCCGTTTCTATCTAACATAGTGTTTAGTTCAAAGTTGAATGTTCAAGGTTAAAAGTTTCAAGCAGCCTATTACGCTCGTTGCCTTACGGTGCGTTGCTCTATGCGCTTTTCAAACTTTTCTCCCTGGAAAATACGCTGGACGAATACGCCTGGAGTATGGATAAAATTAGGATCGAGTTCCCCTGGTTCTACCAATTCTTCGACTTCTGCAATGGTAACCTTTCCTGCCATCGCCATCAAAGGATTGAAATTGCGGGCTGTTCCTTTAAAGATCAGGTTGCCCAATCGGTCGCCTTTCCAGGCCTTCACGATCGCAAAGTCTGCAGTAAGAGCTTCTTCCAGAATATGCGGCTTGCCATTGTACATACGTACTTCTTTGCCTTCGGCGACTTCAGTGCCAAAGCCGGCTGGCGTGTAGAAGGCTGGGATTCCCGCGCCGCCGGCGCGGCAGCGCTCTGCCAGTGAACCTTGGGGAATAAGGTCTACCTCGAGTTCTCCGCTCAACATCTGCCGCTCAAATTCGGCATTCTCTCCTACATAAGAGGAGACCATTTTTTTGATTTGGCGCTTTTGTAATAAAAGTCCTAAGCCAAAATCGTCGACGCCTGCATTATTGGAAATACAGGTCAGGCCCGTTACGCCGAGTTCTACGAGCGCGGCTATTGCATTCTCAGGAATACCGCACAAACCAAATCCTCCGAGCATCAAGGTCATATCGTTTTCGATCCCTTTGATAGCTTCAGCAGCATTGGCTACTACTTTGTTCATACGCGTGGTTTTTGGTTAATTTTGATACCAAATATACAACTTCGATTATGATAACCTTCCACCGAACGGACTCCACCAATCAGGATTTCATTGCGCTTGTCAGTAAGCTGGATGCATACCTGGCTATTACTGACGGCGAGGAGCATGCGTATTATGCGCAATACAATGGACTTGATTCGCTCAGGCATGTAGTTGTCGCTTTTGATGATGGCCGAGCCGTAGGCTGTGGCGCAATCAAGCCATACCAATCTGATACAATGGAAGTAAAGCGGATGTACGTTCCACCTGAGCAACGCGGAAAGGGAATTGCCAGCAAGCTTTTGTTGGAATTAGAATCCTGGGCAAAAGAGCTTGGCTTTTCGCGATGCATTCTGGAGACAGGAAAACGACAGGTAGAGGCTGTAGGGTTGTATCACAAAAACGCGTATCAACTTATTGATAACTATGGTCAATATGCCAAGATGGATAATAGTGTGTGTTTTGAAAAATGGTTGTGATAGGGGTATTGGGTAAGTAAGCCACCTTGACTCAAATTTCCCCTCAGCTAAGCCGGACTTCATGCCAGTGGCGTAGGATTGCGGGTAGTCCGGCTTGCTACAGGCCATAGACTGGGATTACGCACATTCCATCACCACTGCCCAGAAATCCCAGTCAGCCCTGGTTATCACGATTGGGTTGCTGCGACCTCTGTCAGGTTCGAGCCGCTTTACCACAATGCTTAAAGCGGTTGGAACCTGACAGAGGTTAGCAACCAATACATAAGCAACCGTGATAATCATTAGTGAATAGATACTAAATACTTTTCACAGACTCCAGTTCAACCAATTTTGTAGAAACGACCAACCCAGAACCTGAACTTGGTGAAGAATCAGCTATAGCATCCAATAGAAATGTGCATGCGTTACGCCCCATTTTGGTTCCAGAGTCCTTGACATGTGTAATTTGAGGGTAAGTCAAATAAGGGTAAACTCCATCACTGATTGCAATTGCTGATATTTCCTCATAAACCGATATCCGAAGCTTATTAAGGTGTAACAGAGTCTTGACAAGAAGTTCATCCGACATTGCAAAAATAGCAGTGATGTTTTTATTATGGTTTAGGATTGGAGGAAGAATAAAGTCAAGATCAGCACTCTTGTCAACCGAAACAATATTTTCTTCAACAACAGCAATATCATTTTCAGTCATTGCCTTTTGGTAACCTTTAATTCTTTCTTGTGAGATATTAAAGTTAGGGTTACCAAATATTCCTAATATGTTTGTGTGTCCATTTTTGATTAAATGGGAGGTTGCCATGTAACTAGCTTCTGTGCTATCAATCGTAACAGCTCGGAACTTTTCATTTTCAAGCGCTTTATCGAGCAGAATGCATTTTATCCCAGCTTGGGACAGGGGCTCCAAATGATCAAGGTTATATGTTTCTCTGGACAAGGAAATCAAAACTCCTTCTACTGCCCAACTTAGACATTGCTTAATGAGTTCTTTCTCCTTTTTATAACTATCATTAGATATAAAGATGATCAAGGAATATTTAGAAGAATCAATTGTCTTATTAATTCCCTTAATGAGATTGGGTGTAAAGAACATATTAATCTCCGGCAGAATCAAAGCAATCAGTCGCGAGTGTTGACTCCTGAAAAGGCGGGCGTGTACATTGGTGGTATAATGGAATTCTTCTGCTGTTTTACGAACCCTGTTCTTCGTAGCTTCACTTATGTCCGGGTGGTCGGATAAAGCCCGCGAAATCGTTGAAGTAGAGAGGTTCAGCATCCTTGCCAAATCTTTGATAGTTACTCTTTTCATCTATATAAAGGTAAGTGAAAACAATAAGTTATCAACAACAAACAATCCCGCAAACGTTTGCGGGATTGTAACTATTTTAAAATAAAGTAGAAAGCGATACCATTACGTGAGTTTTTTTTGAATCTCTAACTTTAATCTACTTTATGATGAAGAAAGCTACGCTTCTAATTTCCTTTATTTTGGCCTTTTCGCTGGCATCCAATCTTGCAGCGCAAACAGTCTCAGTTTCAGGGACGGTATCCGATGAGGATGGCACACCTTTAGTTGGCGCCACAATACTTATAAAAGAATCCCCTGGTACTGGGTCAATCACTAATGATGATGGTAAATATAGCCTGGAAGTGGATCTTCCAACACCATTTACCCTTATAGCCTCATACATCGGATACTCACGTGTTGAAAAAACGGTTGATGGTTCAGGCCAATTTGATATTACCCTTTCAATAGATGCCTTGGGTTTGGATGAAGTTATTATGACTGGTGTGGTGAACTCCAAGTCAAAATTGGAGTCCAGTGTTTCAATAACCACGCTCAAGCCAATTGGTATCCTGCAATCTTCTCCACGTACAACTGCGGAGATATTCAGGACGATTCCTGGTATTCGCTCTGAAGCATCAGGTGGAGACGGTAATACAAACATCACTGTACGTGGCGTTCCGATTTCAGCAGGTGGCTCCAAGTACCTCCAGCTTCAAGAAGATGGTCTTCCCCTCCTTCTGTTTGGCGATATCGCTTTTGGAACTTCGGATATTTTCTTACGTGCAGATGCTAACATCGCACGAATAGAAGCGATCAGAGGTGGTTCTGCTTCCACCTTATCGTCTAATTCTCCTGCCGGCATCATTAACTTTATCAGTAAGACAGGTGCAATTGAAGGAGGAAGTATTGGCTCTACATTTGGTATTGATTATAATTCATTCAGAAACGACTTTGAATATGGTAGCCCTATTGGGAATGGTATCAACTTCCACATAGGAGGATTTTTCCGCTCTGGTGATGGCCCAAGGCAAGTAGGTTACACCGCTAATAGGGGTGGTCAAATCAAAGCAAATATTACAAAGAATTTCAAAAACGGATATGCTCGTATTTACCTAAAACACTTAAATGACCGTACAGCAGCGTATATGCCTATGCCGGTTCAAGTGTCTGGCACAAACGCGAACCCGGTTTGGGAATCAATTGATGGCTTTAGTGCAACTCAGGGAACTCCACATAGTATTTTCCTTCAGTCTAATTTTGGGCTAGGAGCAGACGGACAACGCAGACGCGCCGATGTATCAGACGGCATGCGCCCACTATCAAACTCCATAGGAGCTGAGTTTATGTTTGACATGGGTGACGGCTGGAGTATTGAGAGCCGTTCAAGGCTTTCTTCTAACTCAGGAAGATTTATTGCTCCTTTTACTGCTGCTGTTGGAAGTACCCAGGATATGGTCAATACAGTAGGAACTGCTCTTGGAAGGGATTTGGAAGGCGCCACATTGACATATGCTCATGACGGGGAGCCTTATACTGGCCAGTTGTCACAAGTCATACACATGTTTGATACAGAATTGAAAAATTTTGACAACCTCGTAAGTGACACTAAGATTAAAAAATCATTCGAAAAAGTATCTGTAAATGCAGGTTTTTTCAAGGCTCAACAAAGCATCAATATGGCATGGCTATGGAACTCATACCTCATGGAGGTTAAGGGTGACAATGCTGGTTTAATCGACATTACCAAAGATCAAACAATGATTAGTCAGGTAGGCCAGTTTGCTTATGGTGTGCCAGTATGGAATTGCTGTAATGTTGCCTTTAATACAAAGTATGATATCAACGCACCATACGCAGCTATTTCGCTTGAGGCAAGTGATGCATTGAACATTGATGCTAGTTTCCGATATGACTTTGGCAGAGTACGTGGCGTTGGATCTGGCGGTGCCCAAGCAATGCTTGATGTAAATAATGATGGTACTATTTCTCCGATTGAAGAAAGTGTTGCAGTCATTGACTATGGCCAGAATAACCCAGTAAATTATAACTATAGCTATGCATCATACTCTATTGGCGCGAACTACAAGCTAGGCGATAATCAGGCAATCTTTGCACGTTTCAGTCATGGTGGTTCTGCTAAAGCTGACAGAGCCATTTTCCCAACCGGATCATACCTATCTCTTGGAAACCCAAAAGACCTTATTGATCAGGCAGAACTGGGATGGAAGAAAAAGTTTAAGACAGGTGGACTTTTTGTAACAGCTTTCTACGCTGGAACGACAGAAGAAGGCGGTTTCGAAGCTACTACTCAGCAGGTAATCGAAAATGATTATACCGCATTCGGAATTGAAGTGGAAGGTGCTTTTGACTTTGGTAACTTTGACGTTCGTGGTGCATTGACATATACAAAAGCTGAAATTACTTCTGGTGATAATGATGGCAATGCTCCAAGAAGGCAGCCTGCATTGATGTATAACATCATTCCTTCATATACTATCGGTGATCACGCTATTGGCCTAAGTCTTATTGGCCAAACTGATGCCTTTGCCCAGGATGACAATATGCTGGTAATGCCAGGATACCTCATTGTTAATGGCTTTGTTAATATTGGAATTGCAAATGGGTTGTCATTATCCTTAAACGCCAATAACCTGTTTAATGCAATTGGCATTACAGAGTCAGAAGAAGGTTCGATAACCGAGGGCCAGGTTAACTACCTGCGCGCAAGGTCTATTACAGGTCGTTCTATTTCTGGTTCTATCAGATATAACTTCTAGGTAACTAAGATTTGTTTTTATCAGAGGAGGGAGTCAATTCCTTCCTCTGATATCACACTAGCAAGCAGCGCGATCATATGAAACGTAAACTCAGTTTTTGGCAAATATGGAATATGAACTTTGGATTCTTTGGGATTCAGTTCAGCTTTGGCTTACAACAAAGCAACATGAGTGCTATTTACAAGTACCTAGGGGCTAGTGAACACGAAATTCCTATTCTTTGGCTGGCGGGTCCTGTGACAGGGCTCATTATTCAGCCTATTATTGGTGCGATGAGCGATGGGACTTGGTCGCCCAAGTTTGGAAGGAGAAAACCCTATTTCCTCGTCGGAGCCTTACTTGCTAGTTTTGCCTTGATTTTCATGCCCTATTCCCAAACTATATGGATGGCAGCAAGCCTTCTCTGGATACTTGACGCAGGCAATAATATCGCAATGGAGCCATATAGGGCCTTTGTATCTGACAAGCTCAAGAAGGATCAACTTTCATTAGGGTTTTTGATGCAAAGCTTCTTTACAGGCCTAGGTAGTACATTAGCTAATTTCACTCCTGCTATTCTTATTTCGTTTGGAATTTTTGCCTTGTCCGACACAATGGAAAACGGAATCCCTGTAGCTACCTATTGGGCCTTCTTCATCGGCGCGTTTGCATCAATTTCTACTGTACTTTACTCAGTTTTAACAACCAAAGAAATCCCTCCTACTGAGGAAGAACTATTAAAGATTAAGGAGGAACAAGCAAAAGGTAATATTATATCGAGGACCTTCAATGATATAAGTGAGGCCATAAAAGTAATGCCCCTGACGATGAAACAGCTTATACCTGTAAAGTTTTTTACCTGGTATGCAATGTTTTGCTATTGGCAATACCTTACCTCTTCATTGTCACTCTCATTATTCGGAACGCTTGACCAAACCACCGACGGATTTAAAGAGGCACAAGTTCTGACTGGCCAAATGAATGGAACCTATAATATTATATGTTTTGCCCTCGCCTTCGCTTTAGTACCCCTGGCTAGAAAAATAGGTGCCAAAGGCGTACACTTTGTGAGTTTGATATTGGGGGGTGTCGCAATTCTTTCAATCCCATATCTGAATACTACGGACATACTGTTCCATATTTCAAATCCATTCGGAGAAGGAAGTATCCCGATATTCACCTTGTACCTATATACGATTGGGTTGGGTATTGCCTGGGCTTCCATGCTTGCCATGCCATATCAACTTCTTGCTAACTCAATACCTAAGGCAAAGACTGGTGTTTACATGGGTATCTTCAATATGTTTATCGTTATCCCGATGATCATACAAATATTTACCATGCAATATTTTGTATATGACTGGCTAGGAAGTAACCCTATCAATGTGTTGAGGCTTGGAGGAATATTCTTAATTCTGGGCGGTATTTTTGTTTTACTTGTAAAAGAGGACAAAGCTCCTTCTTTAGCTGAATAGCGAGGTTATGGATTTCGATAAAATATCCCCAAAAACAGACTGGTTTGAGCGTTCAAGCCACCTTCTCCGGGAAGCATGCACCCCTTGGGGGATTAAAGCATCGCTTACCAAGCTGGATAATTATGGAGCAATCTTTACTCGAGATGCCGTTATGGCTGGCATCGCAGGAGTCCTCATACAGGATGATATTATCATTGAGGGGTTCAAGAATACCCTCCTTTTTTTAAAAAAACTACAAGGAAAACAGGGGCAGATTGCATCAAATTTCACCATAAAAGATAACGAAGTTGAGCATGTGAGCTTTGGAACCCTAGGCCCCAAAATCGATGCATGCACCTGGTACATGGTTGGCGTAGGCATCTTGATAAATGAGGGGATAATTTCTCGGGAAGACTTTAAGGAAAGTGTTGAAAAAACCATTGATTTGCTGAATGGGCTAGAGTACAACAATAAGCATCTCATGTACATTCCTAAGGGCGGGAACTGGGCAGATGAATACGTCTTTGATGGTTATATTTTGTATGACCAAGTTCTTAGATCATGGGGATTGGGCTTGCTTGCAAAAAGCTATAAAAACCACCAATGGTTGGAAAAATCTGCAGCGATTCTGGGCTGTATTGAAACACAATATAAGGATGAGGACAGGCAGTACTTTAGCGCAAGTTTCTTCCCCGGAGGGGTGTTTAATAAGTTTGATTTGGCAGCACATTCAATTCTGGCTATTGTTCTTGAAAAAGAGCAGCCTTTCATGAATCATGCTTTTGATTGGATTGGCAGCAAGTTTATTGAACAAAATATGCTACCGCCTGCTTTTTACCCAGTAATAAATAAAGGAGACAAAGACTGGGATACATTAAGAGGCTACCATCTTTTTGATTTCAAAAATAAGCCACACCACTATCATAATGGGGGAATATGGCTGATTTGGCTAGGCTGGCTATCTATTGCACTTTCAATTTTGGGCAAAGATCATACCCTCTCCACCTTGATACAAACCACATTCAATAAGCTTGAGTCCTTCGAGCAGTTTAATTTTGAAGAATATATTTCTGCTGATGAGTTAACCTTGAATGGCACAAAAAAATTATGCTATACAGCTACCGGAATTATTATGCTTTCGCTCGCTAAAGATTCATATGATTTTTCAATATTAAAACCATAAACAGGTCGTGATAAACGAGCATATAAAAATAAACGAGAGCTACTTTGCTATTCCTTTGGAATTAATCAAAAGGATGCAAAGTCAATCGTTGTTTCAAAAAGAAAAACTTGTTATTGGCATCTGCGGAGAATCTGGAAGCGGGAAATCGGTTACGGCTATTTGCCTTCAGATGGAACTGGAGAAACAAAACAAATCTTCTGTAATCTTGCACCTAGATAATTACTTCAAACTGCCACCAAAAGACAATCATAACAAACGAAAAAGAGACTTGAGCTGGGTAGGAACCAAGGAGGTCTGTATGGACCTACTGCAATCTCATATTCAGCAGTTTCTTCTAAATAAAGAAAAGGTAGTCGCTCCAAGTGTCGATTATAAAAAAAATGAATTTTCGGAATGTGAACTTTTATTTAAAGACATCCCGATCTTAATTGTAGAGGGAGTCTATACATTACTATTGAAAGACCTAGACTTCAAGGTTTTCATGGAACGAACATTTATAGAGACTAAGGAAAAAAGAAAAGAACGAAACCGAGAAGTTTACGATCCATTTGTAGAGCAAGTCTTGCAAATTGAACACAACTTGATAAAGCCGCTTGCCAAAAAAGCAGATGTTTTTGTGACCAAGGATTATTCTGTCAGGTCAAGGCGTAATGACGACCTTAACGATAAACCCTAACAGCATCACATCGATGGAGAGTGGTTCTACCAAAAATTCGTCGCGGTACCTAGGTGCTAGGTCGGATTTCGGGTTTTGGAGATGGCTAGTGGGTAACCACAGCTAAGCCGGAGTTCATGCCAGTGGCGTAGGATTGCGGGTAGTCCGGCTTGCTGTAGGCTGTAGGCTGTAGGCTGGGAACGCACATTCCATCACCACTGCCCAGAAATCCCCGCCGCCAGCCCAGAGGGCTCAGGCTAACAGCTAAGAGCCAGCAGCTAAAAGCCTCTCGCTACTCCTTATCCTTCCCCAAAAACTCGTCGCGATACTCTAGCGCATACATCGCGCGAAGGTCATCCAAAAGGACTTTCTCCATGTCGAACATTTTGGTACCAATATAATACTTGCGCACCCTTCCAGTCTTATCGACAAGTGCCATTGTCTGGCAGGTAAAAGGAAGCGTATCGCGCTGGTGTCCCATAAAGGCAGGCATGCGGAATGCCTTTTGTCCAAGGCCAAAAGCCTCTTCGCGGCTTGCATTAGCAAAGACAAAGCGATCTTTCGGCAAGGCAAGAGAATCGGCCAAGGCTTGCATCTGCGGCAAGCTGTCGCGATCAAACGCAGTATTCACTAGCAAAAATTTGATGCTAGCGACATTGGATACCTGGGAGTGAACTTCCTTGAGGTTATCCAACATAATCGGAAAAGGTCGAGGAATGTTTTTCCCTCCTTTGATCAACTCGTCCTTACGGTCGATAAAGCCAATAACCCATACGTCTCCGAGCAAGTCATCACGGGTGATGGTTTCGCCGGTCTCAGGACCTTCCAGTGTAAACTCAGGCAAGGTGTGCCAGAGTGTATCTCCATTGGATGGAGATATTGAGTACTGGTAGGGAATCTTATTATAGATTGGCCTACTTGAGCTTTTTAGGAAAAAATAAAGTGCAACCGGGAGCAGAATAAGAACTGCTGCCACGATTGCACTTGCTTTGTTAGATTTCATATGCGCTATACTTTGGGCGCTTCGACGGCATCCACTTGTTCGATGTGGATAGGCTCAGCAGCTCCATAAGCTTCCTTTGTAATTCTACCATAGTAACCACCTTCGATGATCATACCGATAATCAACCAAACGATAAATATGAATGGTAATACGATGGTATACGCGAGGCGCTTGACTTCATGCTTAAGGTGCATAAACTCAGCTACGATGTAAAATGCTTTAAAGAGTGTCAGAATAATGAAGAGTAAGTTCTTCATTAAGCGAGCATTTTCGATGTCCATGCCGATACCTTCAGCGAGTGGCTGCCAAGTAAAGGCAATCAAAAATTCGAAAGCAGTAAGCGCTGATAGGATAATCGTTACCCTGTATATCGCTTTGCGTTGTGCTTCTCCTGCCATAATATTATTACTTAAAAAGATTCAGATTAAACGAGGTAGAAGAATGTAAATACGAAGACCCATACGAGGTCCACAAAGTGCCAATAAAGGCCGACTTTCTCTACCATTTCATAGTGACCACGGCGCTCATAAGTACCTTTGATCACATTGAGGAAGATGATGAAATTGAGAACCACTCCTGAGAACACGTGTGTTCCGTGGAATCCTGTTACGAAGAAGAACAGGTTTGCAAAAGCCGGGGGGCCGTATTCGTTCACTTTCATATTGGCGCCACCAGCTGTATAGGTAGCTCCTTCAAGAAGGCCATAGATTTCATCAGCCCCATTTTCTTTGGCAATGGCTCGTAGTGTCTCTACACGAACTGCCTGACGGTTGGCTTTGGCCTTTTCCATTTCTGGAACGACCTTGCTAATAAAGGCGCCACTGACTTGCGCAGGGAAACGCTCGGCTACATTGCCTTTGTTGTCCAATGTTACTCGAGTGAGCACCTTACCATTATAGTCTTTTAAGGACATCACACCTGGTTCTGCCACAAGTACGACCGTAAGTCCATCTCTTAGAATTTCGGCTCGTTCATCCTCATCATAGCCAGATAAGTCGACTTTGGAGGCCATTTGAGCTGAAATTTTATATGCACCTTCCGGGTGTCCTTCGATAAAGTGATACCACTCATATCCTTGACAAAGCACAAATGCTAATCCTCCCGCCACTGTCCAAAGCATCCACTTTGCCACTTCAGGCTTAGAATTACGGTGACCAGCTTCTACAGCTAGTACCATCGTAACCGAGCTTAGGATGAGGATAAAAGTCATAATACCCACAAATACCAATGGAGCTTCTTTATGAAATACATCATACAGAACAGGTGTGTGAGTAAACACGCCTTCAGGATCAGCCCAAGGCACAGCTTGTGCACCAGAACGGACGCGCAATGCGCCATAAGCAATCAGCAAGGACGAAAACGTAAAAGCATCGGACATGAGGAAAAACCACATCATCAACTTGCCATAACTGGCGTTGAAAATGCCCGGTCGTTCTCCTTCTATTAGAGCTTTCGGATCTACGGTTAAATGTTCAGCCATAATACGTGGTTGAAAAAAGGGATGGAGGGTTCAATTGTGAGGCAAATTTAATAGAAAAGCGCTACTAATCCAGTGCTTTTTATCATAGCCTTTGAGTATATACAATAAAGAGGTACAAATAGAGCCAGAGCAATCCTAGAAAATGCCAAAAAGTGGCCGTTATTTCTACAGAAAGCACTTTCCTACCAGGTCGAAATTTATCTAAAGCCAACTGAATGGTTGTAACTAAAAGAGCAAGCATGGATGAAATAAGATGAAATCCGTGCAAGGCAACAAACACATAGAAGAATGCAACTGAGCTATCTCCATGTTTTGATTTGCGTTCTATATCAATTAAAGGCAAACCACCATCGGTCATCGCATGAAGACCTAGGAACTGATAAGCCATAAATAATACCCCAAGTGCTAATCCTACAATCAGCCCAATTAGCGCCTGGGTATCATTTCCTTGCCTCACTTTCCACACTGCAAACTGCACCGGAATACTGCTCAGCAGTACCATAATGGTCGAGTAAAGCAATTCATCGGGTACTATGAAAAACAGTGGATTAGTCGCAGCAGCTCTATCCACAATATACCCACTGGTCAATCCCCCAAACACCATAATGATTGTTACGAGGAACAACCACATGTTGAATTTGTGAGGGTGGACGATATATCGTTGCGCTTCTGGCATTTATTTGATTAGCTGATTTGAGGATTCGTTGATTTTATCTTTAATCGTTTTTCATTTTCACTAAAATCGCAAAGCTATTTCACTTACTTGCATTAGCTAATTAGAAAAACAAGTTGGATTAATGGCAGGTATATAAACGAAGCAAACATCAGTCTCTTAGCATGCTTCATTTCAAGTGTTTTCAAAAGTTGAATTGCCGGATATAAAAAGGCAAGTCCAAGTACTCCAAGTGCAATGGCTCCCCAAATGGAAATCATTCCATAAATAAATGGGAAAGCTGCAAGTGGAATTAAGCAAACCGTGTAGGTTACAATATAGATTGCGCTTTTCATGCTTCTCCCATCTGATGAAGGAAGCATTTTAAAACCAGCTTTTTTATAATCTTCATCCAACATCCACGCAATCGCCCAGAAATGAGGAAACTGCCAAAAGAACTGAAAACCAAATAGTAGTAAACCACCAGTATCAATTGCTCCTGTGAAACCGACCCATCCGATCAATGGAGGAAGGGCTCCAGGAATAGCTCCTACGAATACTGAGGCAGGAGATATCCGCTTCATGGGCGTATAAACAAACGCATATGATAGAAGCCCAATGATTCCTAAAAGAGCAGCAGGGAGGTTGAAGAAATAGCCTATTCCCGAAATGCCAGCAATAGCCAGGACCATCGCATAAATCAATGATTCCATCTGACTCATTGCGCCTGTAGGAATTGGACGCCCCATAGTGCGCTGCATTTGCGCATCATAAGACTTCTCAAACACTTGATTTAAGATATTGGAAGCACCTGTAATAGCCATTCCACCCAATCCCATCATTACAAGTAGCAATGGTTCAAAAGCGGCTCCAGCTGCGAGTGCGTACCCGAACACAGAGCTTACCGCCACGAGCATCGAAAGCCTAGGCTTTAATATCTGGACATACGACTTGAGCTTACCCTGTTTAGCCGGAGTAAGCGCAGTACTTGTCGATGTATTATCTATTGGTTGATGTTGCACGTCAGTGATTCTGAAATTAAATATCAATCAGTAGGTTGAGTAATTTGTCCTTGTCGATGAGCGAGTATAAGCCAGCCAAGTGCTCCTATTTCTGCAGCGAAAATGAGTGCTGCGAGTAATAAATGTACTGGTTGAATCCAGGCAGGCATTCCCATATTATGCATTGAAATACCCAAGAGGGCCTCAGTAGCAAGAAGAATGAATACTACCACCAACATATTTTTGGCAGGGGTGAGATGCTTAAGCAAAGGTCTTAGTTGGACCATCAAACCGATTAATACAAGAAACACTCCATAATGAAACACCTTGTGCAAATCGTAGACTCCTGTGAGTTTTTCGACCCATGAAGACCTGTTGGATTCCCCTAACGCTTTTGCGATAATATCAACTTGCTCACGAACCTGAGTTCCCATTATAATCTGAGAAAGCGTAAATGCAATTAGCAGTCCCGTCATCAACCAAACTGATTGAGGAATTGGAACTGATTTTACATGTTCACGACGAGCGACAGAAAAGGTCGCCATCAAATATGCGAGCATAGAAAGGAGCGCGATAACCATGTGAAGGGTTATGATACCTTCATGTAGGTCGGTTTTGACAACCACTGCTCCTACTCCACCTGCCAATACTACAAAGAACAATCCTATCAAACTCCACCTGAAGGCATTTGGGACCTGCTTTCGGATTGGTATTGCGAAGGCTACACAAGCCAGTGCAATTACTCCAAGAAGCACTCCTATCAAGCGGTTTATATATTCTATCCAGGTTTTAACAGCATCAAAATCTGCTATTTCCTTATTCTGGACTGCGAACCTGGTTTTGTAGTCTAAGGGAAGCTGCGAAATATTTGTTGGCGGGATAATCTTGCCAAAACAAGTGGGCCAATCTGGACAACCCATACCCGACCCTGTCATTCGCACTAGTCCTCCTACTAATACCAGGAAGAGAACAGCTCCAACTGCGAGACGTGCGATTCTTCGAAAGCGCTTCACAGTTGGAGCCGTTCTTATGTATTCATGATTTTCCGTAACCTTACTCGTTATCTTCTGATGATCCAGCAGCAGGCTCAACTACAGGAGCTTCTTTGGGAGAAGTCTCACGCTTAGGTTGAGGACGAGGTGGCTCAAAACCTTCTTCGTACTCTACTTCTTCGTCTGGTACATGCTGAGGAATAAAGTCTTCCTTCACACCAGGCTTACTATAGTCATATGGCCAACGGTAAACTTCAGGAATCTCTCCTGGCCAGTTTCCGTGCTGTGGTACTCGAGGTGTGCTCCACTCAAGTGTAGTTGACTTCCAAGGGTTTTGAGGAGCTTTTTTACCTTTAAAAATGCTGTAGATAAAGTTAAACATGAAGAACAACTGACCAGCAGCAGTAAAGATCGCCGCAAATGTGATGAACTTACTCAGGTCAATAAACTGCTTCATGAAGTCAAATTCCGTGAAAGCGTAGTAGTGACGCGCTACGCCTCCGATACCCTGGAAGTGCTGTGGGAAAAACACACAGTATAATCCGATAAAGGTCAACCAGAAGTGAATATATCCGAGTCGGAGATTCATCATACGGCCAAACATCTTAGGGAACCAGTGATACACACCCGCAAACAATCCAAATGCAGAAGCCGACCCCATCACAAGGTGGAAGTGAGCTGTTACAAAATAGGTATCGTGAAGTGGGATATCTAGGGCTGCATTACCAAGGAAAATACCTGTAATACCACCTGTAATAAAGAAAGAAACCAAACCTATAGAGAACATCATTGCTGGTGTAAACTGTAGATTACCTTTCCATAGGGTCGTTATATAGTTAAATGCCTTAATAGCTGAAGGCACCGCAATAATCAGCGTAAAGAGCATAAATACTGTTCCAAGGAACGGATTCATACCTGTCATAAACATGTGGTGAGCCCACACAATGAAGGATAGAATCGCAATACCTACCATGGAACCAATCATCGCCTTATAACCAAAAATTGGCTTTCGAGAGTTGGTTGCAAGCACCTCAGAGGTAATACCAAGTGCTGGTAGCAACACAATGTACACTTCAGGGTGACCGAGGAACCAGAAAAGGTGTTGGAAGAGAACCGGACTACCACCCGCATAGTGAAGTACTTCACCTTGGATGAATATGTCAGACAAGAAGAAGCTTGTTCCCATTGACCGGTCCATTACCAGAAGTAAAGCCGCAGCAAGAAGCACTGGGAATGAAAGTACTACAAGGATCGCAGTCAGCAAAAATGCCCAAATGGTCAGGGGCATACGATCTAGACTCATACCCTTGGTACGCAAGTTCAATACGGTCGTGATATAATTTATAGCTCCTAGCATACCAGAAACAATAAAGAATACCATGGATACCAGCCAGAGGGTCATTCCAGCTCCTGAGCCCGATATCGCTTGGGGCAATGCCGAGAGTGGAGGGTAAATCGTCCATCCCCCCGACGCTGGTCCTGTTTCAATAAAAAAGGAGGAGAACATGATCACTGTAGAGATCGCAAATGCCCAATAGGAGAGCATGTTGAGAAATCCAGATGCCATATCCCTTGCTCCGAGTTGCAGTGGAATCAGGAAGTTTGAAAAAGTACCACTCAAGCCAGCCGTAAGTACAAAGAATACCATCAAAGTACCGTGCATCGTAACGAGTGCAAGATAGAATGAAGGATCCAGCTTACCACCTGGTGCCCACTTGCCCAAAAGCCCTTCCATAAATGGGAATGTACTTTCTGGATAAGCCAGCTGAAGGCGGAACAAAAGTGAAAAACCAATACCGACAATTGCACTAAGAATTCCTGTTAGAAGGAATTGCTTGGCGATCATCTTGTGATCTTGGGTGAAGATATACTTCGTTATGAAGGTCTCTTCATGGTGGTGGTCATCATGCCCATGCGCTGCATGTGCTGTTGCACCTCCTTGAATATGTGTTTCCGTATGAGCCATTGTTTAACGATTGAATTCCTTGTGTAATTACTAACTTGGAAAAAGGCTGATATTATCGGGCTGAAGTAATTTCTTTATCCGACTCCTGCTCACCGTTTGTAGCGGTTGGTTCAGGTTCTGTTGGGACTGGAGCTGGAGCCTCTTCGACTTCAGGAACCAATCCATTGATTTCGAGATATGTTTGGTAGAATGGACGTTGCGCCTTCAACCACTCATCATATTCTTCCTGAGTCTCTACTACAAGCACGCGGCGCATATTATAGTGTGCACTTCCGCAAATCTGCTGGCAAGAAAGCTCATAGACAAAATCGGGATTATCTTTCATTTCCCGCATCTTCTTGGTGGTGATTTTGGGAGTGAAATAAAACTTGGTAGGCATCCCTGGGACAGCGTCCATTTTTACACGAAAATGAGCCAAAGTCGCTGAGTGAAGAACATCCTGAGAGCGGATATTCATACAAATAGGCTGGTCTACAGGTACATGAATTTCTGTAACGATAATATCATCGCGAGTTTCTTCATCCTGAAAGTTAAGACCTATTGAATTTCCTTTGTCGTTGTCGATATATTTAACGTGAGCTTGTCCTAGCTGTCCGTCAGCTCCAGGATAGCGAATAGTCCAATCAAACTGACGAGCATAAAACTCAAGGTTTAGGGATTCTGCCTTGATCTCATCGCTAGGGTCCATGATTTTGTGCCAATTACGAACACCATCTGCAATAAGCCATGCCATAACGATTGCAGGAACCACAGTCCAAATAAGCTCCAACTTGTTATTATGAGGATAATAAAGCGCCTTGCGCCCTGGCTTTCCATAATAGCGGAATGCAAACCAAAACAGAAGTGTGTTTGTAACAAGTACTACGAGTACAGACACAGCCATTGTACGGTTATACATCTTATCGATCCAAACACCATGCTCAGAAGCAGCATCCTTACCAAACATGAACAGATCAGCCCATGCAGATGTAGACCAGACCGCCGCTATCAAGCCGAAAATTAGAAAGAGAAGGAATAAAATACCGTTGATTTTATTCGGGTTCAAATTTTTGAAAGGGTCAATATCTTTCAACTTGAACACCATGTACAAGTTATACCCTACTAAGGCTAGAATCGCTAGCAATAGTAATTGGGTTATCGATATGATTGATTGGATTTCCATGTATGACTATGTGAAATAGATTCTTATAACAAGCTTCAGATCAAAAAGTTCCCAGTTTACAGGCCCTTTTTAAAATTTAAACAGGTCCTGTAGTATGGTGGATACTTTCGTCTAAGTATGGGTGTCTTTTCGCTACCAAATTTGCTTTAGAAAGTGATGTAAACACTACATAAGCAAAGGCACCTCCAAGGATAAGAGTCATACCGATTGACAATAACCAAGGCACATCATTGATGTGACCTACGATTCCAGGCATGATCATCTGAGCGACATCCATCCAGTGGCCAATGATCATCAAAACAGCGATGATAGTAAACCAGTTAGAGAAACGCTTGGCGTTACGTGTCATAAGGCCAAGGAATGGAGTAGCAAAGCACAGGAATACTGTAGTCCAAAAGAAACCACCGTAACCAAGATACATGTTTGCTTGATCTACCAACCAAGGATTAACATCAGATAAGAAATGGATGCGCTTGTAGAAGTAAATTGTTTCTTCAGGAATATTAGCATACCAAATCAAGAGATACTGAGATACAAAGATGTATCCCCAGAATACACTGAAACCAAAGGCGTATTTATAAATATCGTGAACGTGTGAATCGCTTACATATGCCATGTAACCTCGCTTACGAAGGAAATTGACGATCAATCCCATCACAGCCATGGTAGTAGCCATCGTACCAGCAAACCAGTACACACCAAACATGGTCGAGAACCAGTGAGGCTCAAGTGACTTTACCCAGTCAACTGTAAACATCATCACATAGCTAAGACCAAAGAATACGATTGATCCTGCAGCATAAGGGAGCATCTTCTCCCAATTAGCAAGACCACCTGCTTCTGACATGTTATCTGCTTCAACTGACAGTTTGCGTAGCTTATTGATAAGAAAGTACCAACCACCAAAGAAGATAACCGAGCGAATCAACCAAAATGGGATATTCAAGAATCCACGCTTTGAGTCAATGATTGCATCCTGCCCTTCAGGGATTGCCATCCAATCGTATGGCACTTTGAAAATCACAGCAAGAACAGCGATAAGGAGCAATACGATAACTGCTACGCTGATATAACTTGCCATTGCCTCAGGTACACGCTTGATAGCTGTCTGCCATCCCGCATTTCCGAGTCGGTGAACTGCGATAAAGAAGAATGATCCCATCGCAATGATAAACCAGAACAAACCACCTTGCATAAGTGCTGCCATAAAGCCAGCGAACTTATCCACTTTGTGATGTGGCAATGCGTGATTGTGGTGTTCTCCATGAGCGCCATGATCACCATGTGCGCCTTCAGCATGATCGCCATGCTCTCCTTCGTGATGGTCTCCTTCTCCGTGGTCATCCTGCACCTTGTGTATCGATGATGGAGCGACTTGCTCAATCTGCGAATGGTGGCCGTGGTCACCGTGGTCGTCATGATCACCATGGTGACTAGGATGGTAGGTAAAGAAACCTACGATCAGTAAGAAGAGGCCTACCCCCATCGTAATGAAGATGTTGCGGCGAAGCTTTCCGTCAAAGGAAAAGCTTTCCGTGAGTTGCTCTTCAGTGAAATGCTGCTCGTGGTTTGCCAAGGTATTGAAAATTAATAGTTGATAATTTTAAGTTTAGTGTTAAGCGTTTTGGGTTGAGGGTTTTAGACAATAAAACCTAACTCAAAACTCGAAACGTCTGCTAGTCCAGTCTCTGGAAGTGCTTGATGTATGAAATCACTTGCCAGCGCTGACGTGGTGTTGCTTGAGATGCATATGATCCCATAGCATTCTTTCCATATGTAAGCGTATGAAACATCTTTCCTTCAGGAAGATTTTTCAAACCAGTGCCAGCTGCACTTTTATAAGAAGGAACTCCTGGGTATTGCTCTGATTTCGTAGGCACTGTTCCGCCACCGTCACCTTTTGCACCGTGGCACATGATACATAGTTGCTCATATACCTCTTTCCCTTTTGCAAAATCTTCCGCTGTTGCCCAGTCAACAAGAACACCCTTTTGAGTGTGAGGACGCTCTGGCTTAGGAAGTGGACTAAACAAGCTGTCACCTGCCCATGCATAGCTCTCAGGGGAGTTGTCTTGATGGTAAGGTGTGAATGCTTCCTGGCGAATCCATGAATCGGCACGTGGAATAGTTCCCTTCACAGGCTTTTGAGCATTCAATCCATCTTTGAAAATGGACTGCTTGGTAACCCCTTTATAGTACAATCCTTCTGTGTACCACTCATCTGTCACCTGTGTATAAGGCTCAAGAGGAATAGAGTGATACATGTTTGGAGCATACTCAATGTTGCGGTCCCCATCCTGATATGAACAGCCTACTGCCACTACGGCGAGTAATACTGTGATGATTGTCAGGCGAATGTATTTCATGATTTTGTTGAGTTCTGAGTTTTATTAGTCATTTATCATTAGTCATTTCACATGACTAATAACTAATGATCAAACTTCTTTCGTAGTTATTTCATATGCCCCTGCCCCAGTCATGATACGATTTACATCATCGACCATTTTGGTATCTACATCCGCTTCATTAATAGCGATTACAAAGACATCGTCAGTTTGGCGTTCATCCATGAGTACCGCTTTTTTACCTGGATAATATTCTGACACAACAAAGAAGGTCAAAATGGTACCGTGAGCAGCAAAAAGCACTGTCATCTCACCGCTGATAGGAACATCGTCCGAGAAAGGCAAGCACGGCTTACCACCGCTATCCCTTGGCCCAACCACTCCATATAACAATGATAGCTTGGTAGTAACAGATAGTAAGCCAAAAGCGGAGTATACGAAAGGTGC
>JBGCFB010000395.1:0-34213 GCA_045106685.1 Bacteroidia bacterium
AGCGGCATATGTATTTAATCGAGATAGCGCTGGAGTGTGGGTAGAAACACAAAAACTGCATGGTTTAGACAGAAGCTGGGATCGTTTTGGTAGTAGTGTTTCCATTTCAGGCAATAAGGCACTCATAGGCGCTTATGCTAAATCTGATACAAGTATCTATAGTCACGGTGCCGCATACCTCTTCGAGCGTGACGCATCCGGTACCTGGGCTGAAGCACAGAAGCTGGAGGCTCCGGATAAACAACAGTATGCTTACTATGGTATTAGCGTATCTATTTCAGGAGCCAATGCCATAGTAGGAGCAGAGCGAACATCCGACGGAGGTACCTCAAGGAACGGTTCTGCTTATTTTTATGGGGATGATGCTGACTGGGAATTACCTGCACTTGTTACCAGCTGTAACGCTTCTAACCTACCCGCGCCCACGGCTACCGATAACTGCGCAGGCAGCATCACGGCTGTGCCGTTGGGTAATACTTCCTTCTCCGGGCCAGGACAGCACTTTGTCACCTGGGTCTTCGATGATGGTAATGGTAATATCACCAACCAAGTGCAGGAAATAAATATCAGCTCTTCGATTTCGACCCGTATGCAGGCCATGCCCGCGAACGTATGCCCGGGAGGAAAAGTTGATCTCACTTCGCTGTTACGAGACTACTCCATGAGCATTCGACAAGTTGCCTTCTATGACGACGACCCAGCTCAGGGCGGGCAGCAAGTAGGCACATGCCGCATGTTCCGCGGACAAGCCCGGCCCGGCAGCAATGTAATGGTCCAGCCAGCTTACACGCATACCTATTGGGCCGTATTCGACGGCGCAGGCAGCTGCTCAGAATACCTGCCGATACCCGTCACCGTTAAGACCAATTGTGTGATCTATCCTACTGTCATTGCTAAGCTGGAAGGAGCGTATAATCCGAGTAGCGGAAACATGCGCACAGGACTTAATAGCGCCAATCTCATTCCGGTCCAGGAACCTTATACAGGATTGGGTTACACCTTCACTGGTGGTGGAGGCGAAAGCATGACAATCGCTGCCCAAAACAACTCCAATGTGGTGGATTGGGTCATCGTGGAACTGCGCGATACCGCCAATTCCGCTACCGTGGTACACTCCCGTGCAGCCTTGCTACTCAGTAATGGATATATCGTGGATGTGGACGGCATCAATCCTCCTCAGATGAGTGTGAATGCTAATCAGCCTTATTATGTGGCTGTTATTCACCGTAACCACCTGGGCGTAATGACCAGTGCCCCGATCTATCCCTGGCAAGTAGCCGACTTCAGTAGCCCAAACATGAGCGTATATGGAGGGCAAAATGCACGTGTAATCCAGCAGGGCGCGGCCCTTATGGGCGCTGGCGATGCCGACGGGAATGGCCAGGTCCAAAATACAGATGATATTTTGGAGTGGATGCCTAGTGCTGGCACAAGTGGCTATAAGTCAGGCGATTATAACCTCGACGGACAAGTTCAGAACTCTGAACGAGTATCCTTTTGGATGCAAAATACAGGGCGCGGTTCAGCCGTGCCTAAATAGTGTATTGTTGGTGAATACAAGTGCATTCCCCGGGCTTTTTTGGCTTTTGGGAATGTGCTTTTTTGAAAGCTTTATTTTTATATTGGGTGCATGTATAAGATGCTTTCTGTTGTATTCACTATCTTCTTGCCGCTCCATCTCTTATCGCAAAATCCGATAGATTCCCTTCAGCAGGTTTGGGCCAACACGCAACTTCCAGACTGGATTCTCGTTTTGTACTGGGTAAAATATATATCAGTCAGGGCGATAGTGCTCAGGCTTCAAAGGTCTTCCAGGAAGCACTGGAATTAGCACAAACAAGCTCGGAATCTGACGCACGCGCCCGATCCTTTTTGGCTATAGGCAAAGCCTGGCATGATCCGGGAAGAAAGCACAGCCTTGCCAGAAACTATTTTCATCGTGCCCTGCCACTTTGGGAAGAAATGAACGATACGCTCAACGCCCTGCAAACCAAGCGTTACCTGATGTTGTCAAGCTTTGCATTGCGGGATTTTTCTGCCAGTACATCGTGGGTTTCTTCACTTTTTTATCATGAAAAAGTGAAAGAAGACACCATGTTTTTACTGGCAATATGCAACATTGGTATCCAGGCCCATCAGGCGCTTTCAAACGCTGATTCCGCACTGTTTTTTGGCCTGAAAGCAGATTCTATTTTTTCCCATTATTCAGGAAGTAAACTGGATAAGCAGGTGCAAAACATGGTCAATATCGCCAGGGTTTACGCCGTTTCCGATCAAAATAGAAAAGCGCTTGATATTTTGCTCAAAGGGCTGAAACTGGTTGAAAATGAGCCTCCCATGTCTGCAAAAAGCCGAATTCACCATACCCTTGGCTATATGTATATTTATATGGGGGAATATGAAAAAGCCCTCAAAAGCTACAGGAACGCATACCAGGAAGGAGAAAAGCTGGCACTTCCCGAAGACAAAAAGTACATTACCTATATCGCAAACCTCGGTCTGGGGGATGTGTTTTTTCTCCCTACGTATGAAAAAAGAAACCTTGACTCCGCTGCTTTTTATTATAATAGAGCTGCTGATATCGTGAAGGACAACATGCGGCGCGATCAGGAGTACCTTATTTTGCAAGGTCTGGGCAAGGTATATGTGGGAAAAGGAGATTATGCAAAAGGACTGGAATACCTTAATAAAGCGAGAGTAATTGTAGAGCAGATTGGTAACAGGAGAAATATTGCAATACTCGATCAACTTATTGCGGCAACGCATTATGATCAGGGAAATTACGCCAAAGCAATACCGCCTTTTGAGAAAGTAGTCGCACATTATAAAATGACCAAAGGCTATCAGGCTTTGCAGTATATGGCCATGCAACTTGGCGACTGTTATAGGAAAACAGGCCAGTATGCCAGAGCTCTTGAGGCGCAAGACCTCTATATCGAAGCGCAGGATACCTTGATCGCACGCGAAAACAAGGCGTCTCTGGTAGAATTTGAGTATGATCGTAAAGCCTTTGCCGACAGTTTAGCGTATGTCAAAGAAACGGCCGAAACTGACCTTGCCTTTCAACGGGATTTGAGTCAGCGTAACTACCTTCTATTTGGAGCCTTGGCTCTGCTGCTGCTTGCCGGGTTAGGCTTTTGGATATATCGAAACCGGGAGCAGATACGCAGCCGAAAGCAGGAGCTCGAACTCGAACAGCAACGCCAGCAGCAACAGCAACTCGCTGAACTCAATAGCTTGAAGTCTCGCTTCTTTGCCAATATTTCGCATGAACTTCGCACACCGCTTACGCTCATTCTAGGGCCACTTTCGCGGCTTCTTGACTCCCCCGACGAATGGGGTAATGAAGGCGTTCAGAGGCAGCTCACGGTCATGCAACGCAATGGTAAAAGCCTCATGCATCTTATTGAGGAAATGCTGGATTTGGCAAAATTTGATGAGCAGAAGGTGACACTTAAGGAAGTTGATACGACGATATCTTCCTTTTTGGAATCACGGTTTCAAAATTTTATTCCACAGCTGGAGCAACTGGGTATTGAGCATAGCCTCGATGTCGATCTTCCTGCTGAATTGAAGGTAAAGCTGGATCAGGGGAAATTTGAAAAGGTGATTGATAACTTCCTCAGTAATGCTGCAAAATTCACTCCACGTGGTGGCAAAGTTAGCGTGCGCCTAAGCGAGCGAAACGGTAGCCTTCAACTGAAGGTAAGCGATACGGGAAAGGGTATTCCACGCGAGGAGCTTACGTAAATATTTGACCGCTATTATCAGTCAAAAAACCAGAATGAGTTGGGAGTCGGAGGCACCGGAATCGGGCTTGGTTTGGTACGCAGTATTGCCCAGTTGATGGATGGGCGTGCATATGCCGAAAGCGAAGTGGGAAAGGGAAGTCATTTTTATTTCGAATTTCCTAAAAAAGAAGTTGCCACTATTCCTGTGCCGTTTGTTCAGCCAACAGAAGTCGTTGAACTGAATCCGATTTATGAGATCGGGACTGACTTTCGAATTCTCGTAGTTGAGGATAATCTTGACATGCAGCAATATGTAAAAGAGTTGTTGGGCAAGCGTTATAAAGAAGTCATTCTTGCGGGAAATGGTGTAGAAGGACTGGAAGTATTGAACACTCGTGGGCATGAAATTGATCTGATTGTTTCCGATATCATGATGCCAGAAATGGATGGCTTGAGCATGCTGAAGGAAATAAAGGGACGGACCGATTGGCAAGGTATTCCTGTCATTATGCTCACGGCTCTGGCTGAGGAGCGAAGTAAGCTTTCGGCCCTCACCATCGGTGTAGATGATTACCTCACCAAACCCTTTTCGGTTCCAGAGCTGGAAGCAAGAGTGCAAAATTTACTCTACCACAGTCATCAACGCCGGTCATGGCAAGAGGAACACGTTAAGGAGCCATCTTCCGGGGAAACCGTCTCACTCAAGCTTACTGCCGCTGATAAGGCATGGATCGAAGGCTTGGAACAACTGGTGCTGAGTTCTTTAGCAGAAAGCCGGTTAAACGCAGAAGAACTCGCTGAAAAAGCAAACATGAGCGGACGTAATCTGCGACGCAAGCTAAAACAAACTACAGGCCTTACATCTGCAAAGTTCATCAAAGAGATACAACTTCGTGAAGCCCGAAAAGAGTTGGAAGAAGGTATGGTCATTTCCATTGCTGATGTAGCCTTCAAATATGGCTTTGAACATCAGGCTACCTTCTCCACGGTGTTTAAGGCCCGATTTGGTAAGTCGCCGAAGGAGTATTTACGGGCGGGTTGAGTAGTAGATTACATGTTTCGCTCGTTGTGGGCTTTTGGGAAAAATGGGCCCTTAGTGGAAAATATTTTCCAACCCTCATCCATGATCGATGCTTATTGGAAAAAAACACCGAATCGCCTCATCATTAAATCATTCATTTTCCTTACCGCGCCAAGTACATGTTTCGCTCGTTGTAGGCTTTGAGGAAAAACGGGTCTTGCAAATCTTTGATAAAGTAGATTTTCTCGCCGGTTGATTTCATCTCAGGGCCGAGGGCTTTGTCTACATTCGGGAACTTGTTGAAAGAGAAGACAGGCACTTTGATGGCGTAGCCTTCCAATTTCGGCTCGAAGGTGAAGTCCTTCAGCATATGCGTTCCGAGCATGATCTTGGCGGCATAGTTTACATATGGGATCTCATGCGCCTTGGCGATAAACGGAACCGTACGCGAGGCACGCGGATTCGCTTCAATCACATACACGACCTCATCTTTTACAGCAAACTGGATATTGATCAAACCTTTGATCTGCATCGCGAGTCCGAGCTTACGGGTATATGTTTCCATTTGATTGAGGACATTTTCGCTCAAATCAAAAGGAGGAAGCACAGCCATGGAGTCACCTGAGTGAATACCTGCCGGCTCGATATGCTCCATCATGCCGATGATCTGGACTTCTTCGCCATCACAGATCGCATCGACTTCTGTCTCGATTCCCTGATCCAGGAAGTGGTCAATCAAAACCTGATTGCCAGGCATCTCGGTCAAAATCTTAATAACATGGCGCGTAAGCTCATCATCGTTGATCACGATGCGCATGCTCTGACCTCCGAGTACGTAGCTCGGACGCACCAACACCGGATAGCCTACTTCTTTGGCGATCCCGATAGCATCCTCGGCGTTTTCTGCAACACCAAAACGAGGATAAGGAATCTCCAGATCGCGAAGCAATTCTGAGAAGCGACCACGGTCTTCGGCAGCGTCCATCATGTCAAAACTGGTTCCCATAATCGGAATACCGTAGCGCTCCAGTTTCTCAGAAAGTTTTAGGGCAGTCTGTCCTCCGAGCTGAACGATCACGCCATCAGGCTTTTCGTGCTCAATAATATCATAAATATGCTCCCAGAATACCGGCTCGAAATAAAGCTTGTCTGCAATATTGAAATCAGTAGAAACCGTCTCAGGATTACAGTTGATCATGACCGTTTCGAAGTTCTCTTCTTTCGCAGCGAGTACACCATGCACACAGCAATAGTCAAACTCGATTCCCTGGCCAATACGATTCGGACCGGAACCAAAGATCACAACCTTCTTTTTGTCAGAAACGACAGACTCGTTTTGAGCATCAAAAGTAGAGTAATAATAAGGCGTGGCTGCCTCAAACTCTGCGGCACAGGTGTCGACCAGCTTATAGACGCGCTGGATTTTTTCTTCTTTACGTTTTGTATACACTTCGCTTTCCAGGCAGCGAAGCAAGTGCGCGATCTGACGATCGGCATAACCATTCTTTTTTGCTTCCAGCAGTAGTTCATGCGGAATAGAGTCAAGCGTGTGACGGCTGATTTCCTTTTCCAAAACTACCATATACTCGATCTCGCGCAAGTACCAGTCATCGATCATGGTGACTTCCTGAATGCGCTTCAAAGGCACTCCCAGGTGCATGGCGTCTTTTACATGGAAGAGGCGGTCCCAGCTAGGATTAGCGAGGCTATCCATGATACGCTCCAGATTGAGCAATTCTTTGCCATCGGCTCCCATGCCATTACGGCCTAGCTCAAGGCTTTGGGCTGCTTTTTGGAGGGCCTCATTGAATGAACGACCGATGCCCATCACTTCACCTACGGCTTTCATCTGTAGGCCAAGATGCGGGTCTGCGCCCTGGAACTTGGCAAAGTTCCAGCGAGGAATTTTGACAATCACATAATCAAGTGAAGGCTCAAAAAATGCGGATGTCGTCTTGGTGATCTGGTTAGGGAGCTCGTCGAGGCTGTAACCTACAGCGAGCTTCGCTGCGATACGCGCGATCGGATAACCTGTAGCCTTGGAGGCCAGGGCTGATGAGCGCGAGACACGTGGGTTGATCTCGATACAGATCATGCGTCCCGAATTTGGGTCAATCGCAAATTGTACATTACAGCCACCTGCGAAGGTGCCGAGTGCGTCGAGTACTTCAAATGCGGCATCGCGCATTTCCTGTAATTGTGTGTCGGGTAGGGTCAGGGCAGGCGCTACTGTGATCGAGTCGCCGGTATGGACGCCGCAAGGGTCGAGGTTTTCGACCGAGCAGATCACAATTTTGTTGCCGACGCCATCGCGCATCACCTCCAGCTCATATTCTTTCCAGCCTTTGATGCTCTCTTCGACCAGTACTTCGTGCACCGGACTAGCAGAAAGGCCTCTTTTTAGTAATTCATCAAAATCTTTTTCCTCATTTACAAAAGCGCCACCAGCACCTCCAAGCGTATAGCTGGCGCGGATCACCAGTGGGAATCCGATGCGTTGAGCTACTTCTTTTCCTTTGAGGAAAGAGTTTGCTATTTCTGATTTAGGAACGTCGATTCCCAGCTCGCCCATCAACTGACGAAAGGCTTCGCGATTCTCTGCTTTTTCAATCGCATCGGTATTCACTCCGATTACCTTGACGCCATATTTCGCCCAAATTCCAGCTTTTTCACAATCAATCGCAAGGTTAAGGGCAGTCTGTCCTCCCATCGTAGGAAGTACTGCATCGATCTGCTGCTTTTCCAAAATGTGGATGATCGATTCCTTATCCAGAGGCAACAGATAGATATCATCTGCTGTGACCGGGTCGGTCATAATGGTCGCCGGATTAGAGTTGATCAGAGCAACACGTATTCCCTCTTCTTTCAATGCAAGCGACGCTTGTGAGCCACTATAATCAAACTCACAAGCCTGGCCAATAATGATGGGACCACTTCCGATGATAAGGACTGATTTGATTGATGGATCAAGCATAGCGGAGGGTGATTTGATGATTAGCCGATTTGTTAATTAGCTGATTATATGATGAGCTTGATGTCGTTTCTTGTGTATTATCAAACCATCGAATAATCAAATTAGCTAATCAGCTAGAATGATTGATTTTGAAATTGCGCAAAGGTAATAAAAAAAGGTTCGGGGAAAACTCCCCGAACCTTTTAAAATCCACATTTTATATAGGCCTCTTTTTTACAAAAAAGACTACTTCACAACAACCACTTTTTGCGTGCCCATACGACGATTACCCAAGCGAACTGAGACAAGATACGTGCCTGCGCTTAGGTTGTCTGTTTCCCAGCGGAAGTTTGTTTCTGTAAGCTGAGTCTCAAAAATAAGGTGACCTGTGATATCCATGATGCGAATATTGGCGACCTCATCATCATTGTTTTCCCAACTGATATTGGCAACCTTGTTTGCTGGATTTGGGGCAACAGTAAAGGCTAAAGGCTGGACTTGCGCTGCGGCAGGTGCTGCATCCCTGTTGGTTGAGGCTGGAGCATAATCAGGACAGTCGTTATAGAAAAAGCAAAGAATGTTTTGAGCCTGTGCTTTTGCAAAACCTTCACCCTGAGTAGCGATCTGCTTGAGTTGCTGCTGCTTTTGATTATTCAAATTAGCGATTCCTCCAGAAGTCTGAGCTTGCTGGTTGAGGGTTGTTTTGAGGTTTACAAATGTGCTAACATCACTTTGTAGGTGGCTTGGGTATGTTGTCACAGAAGTAGCCAATTGGTTGAGAAGCTGGTTAGCTGTAGTGAAGTCTTCGTCATGATAATATGAATCGATTGTATTGAGCGCTTTCAATGAGTTGAATTGATTGGCAATCACGCTGCGCATCGCAGTTAAGTCCCCTTGGCGCTTGTACTGCTGGATAAGGATGTCAGCCATGAATGCTTCTTCTGAGGCCAAATGATCAATTTCATCTTGATACGTGCTGATATTCGTGTTTGTACCATTGCTTACCATAGCATCAAGTGCAGTGATTCGCTGGCTCAGCAACTGATTAACTTGATTGAATTGCATGTGGAGGGACTGGAGTGCTTGCTGACTCATCAGGCCAGATTCTCCGATTGGGTAGTTCGGTAGCATAGAAAGACACTGGTTGAAAATAGGGTCAGTGTCCCATGTGTCTACATCTCCACCGATGTGGGTAGGCTCTCCTCCTGGAAGTCCATAATAGTATTCAATTTTATGGTCAGTAGCATTTAGAATATGACCGGCAAATGGCCCAAAAAGAGAAAAAGTGTTTCCTGATCCTACATATATTCCGTTTGTACGCTTTACCCCTTCTGAAGTACCTGAACCATTGAGGCGAAAATCGTAGTTGTTGTTTTCATTTTCGTTACAAATAAATTCAAGACCGCTGCGACCATTTTGATGAGGAAGTCCGAGGTAGCGATTCATGCCATCGGCCAGGTGAGCTACATGCAAGTTGTCAAAAGCATTTTTGTATGTCTGATTATCCTGATCTCCCGAGTTCGTAATATAGACGCCGAATGTAAATGGTGTCGTTGCAGCAATATCCTTGAAGATGTTTTCCTCTATTCTATAACCATCACAGTAGTCCGCCCGGATTCCATAGGAGGCGCTTACATCGCTAGGCATATCGCTTGTATAGAGAAATAGATTACGAGTGATTTCTGCGTAGTTGCTGAAGGCCTTGTTTACTCCGATGAGGTTGTTTTTGAACTGGCAACGATCCACGGTCACGCTATTGTAAGAATATGCATTGCCAATGAGGATCGCGTTATCCAGGTTGGTGAAGCGGCTAAGGTTCCACAATGGATCAGTGATGTCATCAGGGCATCCGCTTAATGATGTACAGGAGCTTGTGACAGAGAATGAAGCGTCAAGCGCATGGATCCCGTGAGAACGCTTGTCCACATTTAGGATGGAGCGAAGGTCTTCAAACCGGCAAGCGTTGAAGCTGATTCCATCAACTTTGTACATGGACACCATTTCCAGGGCTTCTGCTCTACGGAAGCCATTATTCCAAATGAACTCCACATCTTTAAATTCACTTTTGTTTTGATAGTGGTTCCCCAGGTGGTCATTGGAGTATTTCATGAAGCTAGCAGCACGCTTACAATTGATGATCGATGAATTGTGGACCCGTACGATGCCTCCTGTCTTGTCCCAGTGGCCAGGTCTCCAGGCTTGAATCGCCTCATGAGCGTGCTCGATGAGCGAACCGTTTAACATGAGTATGGTGCCTTGATTACTGCTGCCGAACTGGCTTAGGGCGCTATTTCCCCATACTTCTATACCTAACCACAGGTCGCTGCCTGCGCTGGTAATGGTTCCGCCATTCATCAGGAGCTTGCAGCCTTGCTCAACAATAATTTTGGCACCTGTATTCATATACAGGATGCCTGTTAGCGTGAGTTTAGCGCCATCTTTGATAATAATATCGTCGGATGGAAAGAAAGGGCCAGCGATTGTAAGGTCATTGTCGATTTCTAAAGCAGCCTGTGCTATGTTAAGCGTGGCTAATAGTAGGATAAATGAAATCAGTAACTTTTTCATGTGAAAATAATTTGAGTGTAAACATTTGGTACTAATCGAATCTTCAGCAGTACCATAATCTGAGCGAAGTATGACAGGCATATTTGCTTGTCGATGGCTCAAAACAACTCCATGATCATCCCCTAAAAAATTACAAAAAACCGGAAAGCACCTCGAAGGGCTTCCCGGTTTTCCGAAAGTTTTTTGAATAAAAAATCTTACTGTTTCACTATTTTAACAAAGTCGCTTTCCTTTCCCGCTCCTGTCTCTACAAAGTAAATACCCGCGGCCCATGAGTCTGTATTGATCGAAATACCCTGAGGGTGATCAGCGAAGTCGAGCGCTTGCTCAAATACGACGCTTCCCATCATATTACGCACTTTTACTGTCGTCATTCCCTGCTGATCGGATGTGACACGTAGGTTCTGTGTAAAGGGGTTAGGGAATGCTTTGGTGTTTGTAGGGAGGGCCTCGCTTCCTTCACGAGTGCCTCCTGGGGCGACATAATCAATACCTATTTCGTCGAGATGCTCTGGTCCCCATACACCTCCGAAGTCTCCTAAATCCTCACCAAGTATAGATGTTAACTCATCGTGCATGAAAAAGGGGAAAGACAAAACATGGAGCCCATATTCATCATCGTCTAACCCTCCCACCATAGCTTCGTATTCTGTGGCGATTAAACAGGTAACCTCTTTAGTGGCTACTAGATCATAATGCTTGAAGAATATTTTTTCGATGCCGCTAAGAGCGTCGCATTCATCATAAATTTCAGCGCAGAAAACATCCTCTTCAACAATCAGTACAATTCCACCATACTCACTTATAATGCCCATTTTGTCCTCTACTATGGGAGGTCCAGGGGCTCCGACAGGCATGTAGAATCTGATGGTAAAGTTTTCCCAAGTTCCCTGGGGGGTTGCACGTGGAATTGAAGTGCCGCCTGTGCTAAATTGTGCTAAGGGGTATATCGTAGTATCATATTGAGTCTCATATACAAGCGTACAGCTGACTGCTCCTGGAGGGCTTGTCCAGGATAGACTCACCTGAGCAGAGTCAAAACTGACGATCTGCAAATTGATGCTAGAAGGGCTTGTGCCCGCTTGAGCATGCAAGCTTAGGCCTAATAAAGTAAAGAGAATTGATGCGATTATTATTTGGAAATACTTCATTTGTGTGATATTTGGGTACCAATAAAAAATAAAGATATCATTTGGGGCCTTTTACGGCCAATTACATATTTTTAAAAAATACCACTGATACAATATATGAAGGATCACCAACTTATTCGAGTCTTGCAAGGATTTGATCAGGCTATGTGTCGGCGCTTTGCCGCATTTCTACAATCGCCTTATCATAATACCGTTAGCAAACTCAATGAACTTGGAGATTTTTTTATTTCACATTACCCTCATTTTGATTCTTCCAAGCTGACAGAAGAAGGTGCCTATGCTGTTATCTATCCCAGCAAGGCATTCAATAAACACGAACTCACACGCTATATGTCAAAGCTGTTTGTGCTTGTGGAGGAGTTTATCACCATTGAATCACTTAAAAAGGAACAATATTTAAAAGGGACACTCAAAGGAGGTTATTATTATACATCTCAGAATACCGTTCGCTTTCGTAAAGCACATCAGGCAACCCAAAAGCTGATTAATAAAGAAGTTGCGAAGACTAGTGCTAGTTATTTTTATACATATTTGAATCAAAAAAAGGCACATGATTTCCTGATCCAACATAGAGAAAAAGAAAAAGCGAAAACAATTCTGCTTGCTGCTACAGATGCATTAAACTATTACTTTAAAATAGAGACCCTTCAAGCTGCATCCACAATCGTTTATCAGTTTGAGTCCCGGAATTTAGATGCTCATGTTCCACTTTTGGCCTCTACCATAGAGCACATTGAAATAAATATTGATAGCCAACCACCTCTTATTTTATGCTGGTACTATGCCTACAAACTTTTAGTTAGTCCCGGAAATTCAGAAACATATCAAAAGCTAAAAATGCAGATGGAAGCTAAATCACCTTTTCTTCCTGATATTGATGCTCGAAATTTCATGTTTATTTTGACTAAGTCGCTTAAACAACAGACTCAAGGGGATAGGGCCCGTTATTTGGAAGAACGGTTTAGTATCAATCAGATAGAAGTAAATCAAGGTTGGATTATTGCTGATGGAATAGTTGACTATCGTGTTTTGAATAATATTATAACAACCTCGCTACTGAATAACCAAATAGCATTTGCAGAATCATTCTTGTTGGAATACCAACAATATCTTATCCCTGAAGTCAAAGAGCATATCGTACTCTATAATCAAGCACGTATCGCTTTTGCCAAGGAAGATTATGGTACATGCCTGACCTTGATTCAGCAAACAGCCTATCTGGATACCTTGATCACGCTTGGTGTTAAGCGCTTACAACTGATGGTCTATTTTGAACAGGAAAATATAGAGGCATTATTAAGTGGCCTGAATGCTTTTGCGGTATACTTGCACCGAATGGGAGTTGAAAAAAAAGGAGATAAAAACCGGAATCAAATTTTTCTCAAAATGATTAAAATCCTAGATAAAATGAATCAAGAAGGGATTGAGGATAAATTAGCCGAACAATTTGATGCGATGATAGCATCGCATCCATTCATGGTAGAGCAGGAATGGCTGGAGCAAAAACGTGCGCAACTCTTCTAAGTAAACGATGTGTTCAGGCCAATACGATATTGGCGCTACAAGTCAATATCCGGCAAATAAAGCACCTCTTTTACACCAGCAAGGCTTTTCATATACTCGACAGTAAGCTCGCGCAGCGGCGAGTCAATTTCCATAATGATTTGTGCCATGTCATTTTTGCCGTGACGATTGACCGTCATGGTTCCGATGTTACAGTCTTCTTTGGAGACTACATTGGCCAGAAAGGAAATACTTCCTATCTGGTCTTTTGCTTTGATAAGAATTATTTTATGCTGTGCAGAAATATCACTGGAAAACCCGTCCACCTCTTTTATACTGATGAGACCACCGCCACGAGACACGCCCAGAACTTCGACTTTGCGCGTATCTCCGAATAATTCTATTCTGATAGAATTAGGGTGATGATGCGCTGCGTGGTGAATCGCCTTGAAGCTATACTCGAATTTTGCTTTTTCTGCATGATCAAATGCCTCGCGGATGCGTTCATCGTCAGTGTGCATATCCAGCAATCCGGCTACAATTGCCCGATCACTGCCATGTCCTTCGTAAGTTTTTGCAAAAGAATTATAAAAAATAATTTTTGCCTTACGGGAAGATTCTCCCAAAAGCTTGCGTGCGACTCTTCCTATGCGGACAACGCCCGCTGTATGGGAACTACTAGGCCCAATCATTACCGGTCCTATCATGTCGAATATACTACTGCGCTCACTCATGCGTTTATTTTTTTGAGTTGTAAAAAGGCTACTCACGTTCTTTTTTGCCAAAAAACAAAAAAGGCAGTTAAAAACGTACCGGTAATTTTTTTTGAGGGTGTAAAAAAATATGCATCTTGCAGCTTCTACGACCATATCTGCTCATTTTGGTTTTAGAAACTAATCATCCGAACCATTATCGGCGCAACTTTTTTTAAAAAACTTGCTCAATGCCCTTAACCAGTTATGATATGAAACAACGGTTTGCGCTTTCTTTGTTGTGTTTACTGGGACTGATTCTGCTCTCTTTACAGGAGGCTCGTGCTCAGGACCCACAGTACACACAGTTTTATTCCAATCAGCTTATGCTGAACCCCGCTTTTGCAGGTTCCAGCAGTGGCCCACGTCTCGCGATGAATTATCGCGCTCAATGGGTTAAGATCCCCGGCTTTTATACGCAAGGGGCTTTTTCCTACGATCAGCCCTTTTATATGGGCCGCACTTCACAAGGTTATGGTATTAGTATTAACTACGACCAGGCTGGTGAAGGAAATCTTTCCAAGATTGATGTCATGGGTAATTACTCCTTCATGGTACCGCTCACCGATGAGCACACCATTCGTCTGGGTATTGCCGGTGGTTTCCAACAGGCAAGTATTGATTTTTTCCGATTACGCTTTCCAGATCAGATTGATCCTCGTGACGGGGTTGTGCGCCCGACGTTCGAGCCCGGAGCACTGGGTGGCTTGAGTGATGTACAGTATCGCCCCGATTTTTCGGCTGGTATCTTGTACTATAACAGCATTGCCTTTCTTGGCTTGACTGTTAATCACCTTACAGAGCCTATTCAGCGTTTTTACAATCAAGGCTTACCACTTCCTCCGAATATTAGCGCGCGCTTGCCGCGTAAGTATACGGTTACTGGTGGACTTCGCTTGCCGATGGGACCTTATAATGATCCTGAAAAGGTCGTTATTACTCCTACCTTCTTGTTTAAACAACAAGGTCAATTCAATCAGATTGATGCAGGTCTTTACATTGACATTGAGCCTATGACCTTCGGTTTCTGGTATCGTAACCAGGATGCTGTAATTGGTCTTATTGGCTTGCGTCAAGGGCCGTTTAGCTTTGCATACTCGTATGACTACACCATCTCGACGCTTGGACAGCTAGCATCAGGTGGAACGCACGAACTCTCGCTTAATCTTGAGTTTGAGCAGGATAAGAGAAAGAAGCCTTTTAAACATAAAGATCCTCCTTGTCCAAAGTTCTAGGCAATAAACATTGCACCCTTAACGTAAACTTTAGCAAACTATCAGCTTTTCGAGAAATATGAATAAGAAGCAGCTAATCTATTGGCTTACCGCGATACTGGCAGCAACAATGCTGTCTTCCTGCGGAGGCAGTAAAAACAAGCTTAAGTACCCAGGCTCTACCAGTACAAAAACTGGAATGAGCTACAAGAAGGTAGGCATGGACAAGGAGCTCAAGTACAAAGAGCCTGCTCCTGCTCCTGGTTTGGTACTGATTCCTGGTGGAACCTTTGTTATGGGCGGTGGTGAAAAAGACATCGAATTTAACATGGACAACCGTCAGCGTCAGGTTACGGTCATGAGCTTTTACCTCGACGAAACAGAAATTGCCAACATTGACTGGAAAGAATTCCTTCGTACAGGACTTTCTGACTCAGCAGGTGTTCGTGGTGATGAATTCCGTGAGACAATGTACCCAGACACAAACGTTTGGCGTCGTGACCTCGCGTTTAACGATCCTATTGCAGAAACATACTTCAACCACCCGGCATTTAACATGTTCCCGGTTGTAGGTGTATCGTGGCACCAAGCTAACGAGTACTGTAAGTGGCGTACAAACATGGTCAACAGCGACCTGAAGAAGAACCAGGTTTCATATCCTTCTTACCGTCTGCCTACAGAGGCTGAGTGGGAATATGCAGCACGTGGTACTCAGGAAAGTGAAATCTATGCATGGGAAGGTAAGTCACTTCGTAATGCAAAAGGTCAGTTCCGTGCCAACTTCAAGCGTGGTCGTGGTGACTATGCAGGATGGCAGGGCGGTGACGGCAAGCACTACACAGATGGCTTCCAGATTACTGCTCCAGTTGGAGAGTTCTACCCGAATGACTTCGGTCTTTACAACATGTCAGGAAACGTAGCTGAGTGGACAATGGACACCTACCGTATTCTTGCATACGAAGACGTAGAAGACTTCAACCCATACCGTCGTCAAGGTAAGACTCAGATCAAGCCTGACCGTTGGTTGGATGATGTTTCATACAAGCAGAAAGAATCATTGCTCTTTAACCCTGGTGGTGCCGGTTTCAATCCTGATCCGAATCCAGTTCCTGGATATGAGTATGATAACATTAAAGTATACCGTGGTGGTTCATGGGCTGATGTAGCATACTACCTCTCTCCTGGTTCACGTCGTTACTTCAATGCTGACTCTTCTAGAGCTACTATTGGTTTCCGCTGTGCGATGATCAAGGTAGGTACACCAAACTAGAAACATTTCTGGCTTTTTAGCCAAACAAAATTTAATGATAAAAGCCACCTCAATTTGAGGTGGCTTTTTTTGTGTTCATATTTGACCCATGAAACTGGCGAACAATGGCGGCAAACCGGAGATATTTTTCTCCATCCAAGGAGAAGGCAAAAGCCTTGGTCGTCCCAGCATATTTGTGCGCTCCTCGCTCTGTAATCTTCACTGCGTGTGGTGCGATACCGATTATACCTGGAATTGGGAAGGGACGCGATTCGCGCATGTGCGTGATCAGGAGCCAGGATACGCCAAGTATCGGATGGAAGATGAAATCATCGAAACCAGCGTTTCAGAAGTAGCAGCGATTATTAAATCCTATCCATGTAAAAATGTCATCCTGACAGGCGGAGAGCCGATGATGCAGCAGGATGATTGGGCAGCGCTTATGATGATGCTTAAGGCTGATTCAGGCTACCAGTTCGAGGTTGAAACGAATGGGACGTATTTGCCCGAGGCTGATTTTGAGCGCTATATAGATCAATACAATGTGTCGCCCAAGCTCGCTAACAGCAAGAACAAGCAGTCTTTAAGAGAAAAGCCTGATGTTCTAAGATTTTTTGCACAGAATAAAAAGGCGGTATTCAAGTTTGTTGTAGCCAGTGAAGATGATCTTCTGGAAGTGAGCGATCTCGTAAACCGCTATGAAATTCCTGCTAGCCGAGTATATCTTATGCCTGAAGGAACAAGTCCTCAAGCACTAAAAGCCAATCGTGAATGGATAGTCCAGGCTTGTTTAGATCATGGGTTCTGGTACACCGACCGACTTCATGTACAGATTTGGGGAGATAAGCGTGGGGTTTAGAATGGGTTACCTCTTCACTTTGAGCGCCTCATGAAGGGCTTTGAAGTCAAGTTTACCTCCTGTTGATTTTAAGTAATCAACTACGCCAAGCGCTTTGCGCAAGCGTGTATCAGAATTTTTTGGCTTCCCTATAATAAAAATAAGACTCCGCTGCTTGCCAGGCGTTAAGGCATGAAAATGGCGATTCCCTTCATCATCAAGCTTTAATAGTTCTTCTAATTCCTGAGGCATAGGAAGACCGTATTTACTTTCATCTCGCTCCAGTGAAAAGCGAACTTCATCTCCCAATTCTACATGCAGCTTGGTTCGTATTTCTTTATTGATATTGATAAAAAAGCCACCAAGGCCATCTGGCATCAATGCGCAATGGAATTTTTCCGTGCCATTGAGTGTGCAGACAACGCGTTTCGCATCCATATCCATGAATGGCTCACATGCCGCTTCGGGTACTTTGATGTGATAGTGCCAAAGGTCTGATTCGAAACGTTCCAGAGTAGTGCTGAATGTTTTCATCTTTACTTATTTAAGCTTATAGGTGAATTTTCCCAAAAGGAATCAATCATCTCCGTATTTGCAGCAATCCCCATATGGGAAATGCGAAGTACCTTTCCCGCCAGATGTTCCTGCCCTCCGGCAATAATAAAGCCTGCGGCTTCCCATTGTGCTTTGAGGTATGCGTGTTCTTGGCCTCTAAATAGAAATACGGACAAACTATCAGAAGCTGATGTGCAAAAAACTTCGCCTTTATGGGCTTTAAGTACCTTTCTGAAATGACGCGAAGCCCTTCTTGTACGATTCCATATCGTAGGTAATCCTTGATGTTGGATGTGTGCAAGTACCGCTTCCAGCGCATATAACTGAAGCAATGGAGGCGTGTACGGATAACTATTTTTTCTAGCAGCTTCAATATGGTTTCCCAGATGCGCATAATCGCTTTTGTGAAACGAGGTGAGCTGCTTCATCCCGTGTTCACTCAGGGCAAATGCACAAATGCCCGCAGGCCCCATAAGAGCCTTTTGGCTCGCGACAATTGCACAATCGATGCTCCAGGTGTCAAAGTAAAATGGAACTGCTCCCACCGTCGTGATAGCATCGACAATAATGATGATTTCGGGATATGCTTCTCGCAGAGCCAGTGCAATTTCCTCAAGATCAATACATACGCCAGTTGACGTCTCGCAGTGCGTGAGTACGATGCCTTTACAATCTTTTGCAATGCTTACAACCTGCTCAGTATCAGGAGCTTGGCCCCAGTCTATAGTCAGTGTTTTGACGTCGCAATGTAGTAAAGCGCCATAATCGGACCACCGTTTACTGAATTTTCCATTTGATACAACAGCTATTTTTTCTCCAGACTGAAAAAAACTATGCATAGCTGCTTCTACTCCTCCCGTTCCACTTGCGGCCATCGTTGTCACGTTGCCGGTTTTGGTCTGAAAGAGGTAGCGAAGTTTTGTAAGTAACGGCTCATAAAAAGCTTCGAATTCCTCTGACCGATGAGGCATAACAGGCTTTTCCATTGCTTTGCGGACGAAAGCTGGAATAGGAACAGGCCCAGGAGTCAGGAGATATGGTGTGGTAGGAAAGATGTCCATATGTAAAACAAAAAGCGCTACTCAATGAAGAATAGCGCTTTTTTATAAAAAGATGTGGAATACAACATGTATTTACACGACTATACTTCCATACTAAAACGGCAAGTCGTCGTCGTCAGCCATTTGAGTAACATCTACAGCTGGTGAAGCTGGTTGTTGTGGCTGAGCAGGAGCAGCAGGTTGTGCTGGCTGAGCCATACCCGGTTGCTGCATCATGCCAGGCTGCTGAGCTGGTTGTTGGCCAGGCATCATGCCAGGCTGTACAGGATTGATACGCCAGGCTTCGAGTGAATTGAAATACTTGATTTCTCCCTGAGGACTGGTCCACTGTCTTCCTCTGATATTGAAACTTACATCCACCATGTCTCCTACCTGGTAGCCGCTGACGAGGTCAACGCGGTCTTGTACCATTTGGAAAAGCACATACTGTGGGTACATCGGATTATCAGCGTATTCAAGTACGAACTCCCGCTTGCGGAATGTATTAGAAACCTGCTGCACATCCATGATGACATGGATTTTTCCTTGAATATTCATTATTACGTGTGTTTGTCTGTTAAGAATAAGGTATTGTAAAGATAAGGACCTGCTGATTGCAAAGCAATCAGCTCAGATTGACCTAAGTAAAGAATCAAAAATAACCTGCTCCATCACTTGCTATTTTTCACTGACCCTGAGTCATGAAATCCTTGGCTAGCACGCTAGCTTTCGGTTTTCTTCCTTGATTCATCAAAAAATAGCTTCGTGCTGGCTTTGTTTATTTTCTCATCTTTACTAATCAAAATCTTCAAGCTCTCCATCTACGAGTTGCTTGATCTCTAGTTCAGCTTCATTGAGAAACTGCTGACTTTCCTTGATGAGGTCTTGCCCTTTTTTAAATAAGGCGATTTGTTCATCAAAGTCGACAGCTCCCTGCTGCATCTTTTCTACGATAGCACGGATTTCCCCGAGGGTTTTTTCCAGCGAAAAATCGGATTCTTTCTTTTTCTCTTTTGCCATAAGTACTGTTAATGCTCAATGATGCAGGTAGAAAACGCTGCCGAAGAAGTTTAGTGTTTAGGGTTCAGTGTTTAGGGTTCGGAAGAAACAATGGATTGGACTCTACCATCAGAAAATACGGTTTCAACCACATCGCCCTCATTGAAGCTGTCAGCCTTCTGGGCGATCTTCCCGTCTTTCAACGTCAGGGTGTAGCCCTGAGCCAATATCGAGTCACGACTTTGAGCCTTAAGGCGCTCATGAAGCAAGGCTAATTCCTGTGAAACGGCACTGTGCTTCGCTTTCAGGTGGTCGCCTAGTCGCTTTTCATAATCTTTAAGCACTTGTTGTTTGAATTCAATAAAGCGAAGCATGCTGTTTTTTGAATCACTGTTAAGCCTTTCAAGTGCGTGTTTTCGGTCGCGAATATGAAGACTCAACTTGCCTTTTAGGCGCTCGCTGTAGTCGTCGAGTATTTGTCTGCGAAAATCAATGTAGTGTTCTAGGTTACGATTGATCTGACGATGTGCTTGTTTGAGGCCGTCCAGAAGGATTGCCTTTTCAGGAACGAGTTGTTCAGCCGCAGCCGTGGGAGTCACGGCATACATATCAGCCACAAAATCGGCGATCGTCAAATCAGTCTCGTGACCGATCCCTGTAATAACGGGCGTATTACAGGCAAAAATCGCCCTTGCAACGGCTTCCTCATTGAAATTCCACAAGTCCTCCAGCGAACCTCCCCCACGCGTAAGCAGCAACACATCAGCCCCTAGGGCTTCCGCTTGCTCCAACGCTTTTATGATTGAAGGAGCTCCTTTTTCTCCCTGAACCGTTGCCGGAATGAGGACTATACGTGTCGCACTGAAACGACGCTTGATGGTATTCACGACATCCCGTACAGCAGCTCCTGTTGGGGAGGTAATAACGCCAATCGTGCGAGGATACCGCGGCATCGCTTTTTTATGGTCAGCATCAAAAAGACCTTCTTGATGAAGTGCTTCTTTTAGTGCCAAAAACCGTTGGTACAAATCTCCAAGACCAGCCTGTTTTACTTCCGATACGATAAGCTGGTAGTTACCTCTGGGAGCATACACCGAAATGCTACCTGTAGCAATGATTTTATCGCCGGCTTTAATACGTGGAGCGCCCATTGCCACACGCTTAAACATCGCACAGCTAAGTTGAGCTTGCTGGTCTTTTATGCTAAAATAAACATGACCAGAACCATGATACGTCAAGTTGGAAACTTCACCCGAAACCGAGACATAACGCAAGACATTATCCTGCTCAAGTAGGCGCTTTAGGTATAGCGTGAGCTCTCCAACAGGATAGATGTGGGCTGAATCGGACATGGGCGGTTTTGAATATTAATACAAAAATCTAAAAAAAATAGCAATAAGAAAAGGAATATGGATGAATCGGGAATATTTACGTTAAATATTCGCCTTGATTAGAGCTTTTTTGCATTTGGGTAACAATAAATTAACACTGATGTAACGCATGCTTAAAATAAGCGTTATATTCGCATAACATTTAGGTAACATTAAGCATGACAAAGCAGATCACAATACTTGCAGTACTTCTAAGTACAGTATATGCACTTAGCGCACAGCTAAGCTTCTCGAAAACTTCTCCTGAAGAAGCACTTCCAAAGCTGGCATTCCAGTCTCCTTCTCCTGTGAATATGGAAGAAATACAAGCGGTCATTGAATATCCAAACCAGGAGCAAGAAACAGGTTTAGAAGGCCTTGTGATTTGTAAAGTATTGGTGGATAAAAAGGGTGCGTATATGCGCCATAAAATCGTTCAATCACCTTCTTCTGCATTTTCGAAAGCAGTAGATCCTCATTTGGCACGTTTGCGTTTTGTTCCTGCGCTAAAAAACGGAACTCCAGTAGCCGTATGGACTACTATCAAGTTCGCATTTTCACTAAAAGATGAAGCCCCAAAACGCATAATCGATTCAGATGACCAGGTGCAGGCTTTTGTACATGCTGCCGAAGCTTTACTGGCAGCAGGAAATGCAGCCAAGGCCTTTGATGTGCTGGAGGAAGCACTCGTACTTGCCAAGGAAGAGGAAGCAGGCGCTATTCAGCGCAGTATGGTTCAGGCTGCTCTACAAGCTGGGCAGTATGCCGATGCGCGCGTTTTACTTACCAATTTGATTAATGATGAGGCAGCTTTAAGTGAAAAAGCTCGCCTACTTTCCGCTCGCGCCATTACGGCTCTTCTTCAAGACAAAACCGCATTGGCCTTGCAAGATCTTGAGCGTATTCAGCAAATTTCAACCGAGAATCTTCCTGATATGGAAAAGCTTCAATCCTGGCTTAAGCTCAGTGAACTGCAGCAAAATTATGCCGTACAGGAACTTGAGGCAATGAGCGCCAAGACTTCACTTAAAGGGTATTTTGCTCAGGAAATAAAGGCCAAGCGCTAATACGCCGCGTTTCTCCCGCTAGCATCTACAAGCGTTCGCAGCATCTCATTAAACGCCTTCGCTGAGGCTAGTTCCGAAGTATTCATATGGAAGCGATAACGCCAATAATGCTTGGGGTTAGCCGGAACATTGATCTGCTCAATCTGAGTATCCGGATTGCGTAAAGCTGCATCCATTCCTACAAGGTCCTGAAGCGGGAAAACCGCCCACATTGCCGGGCTGTAAAGATGTTGGATAACGACTTCCTTTACCAGCCATGCCTCACAAAAGAAAGGCGCGGCTCCATCATGGCCCAATATCTCATTAAAGAATTCCTGACTCTTGGCGCGGCCTTCTTCCCACCAGCCACGCAGCGTAGACATGTCATGTGATCCTGTGCTGATGACAGACAGGTACGGAGCATCGGCCGGATGTCCAAATTTGCGGCCAGTAGCCTTCGGCATTCGCTGTATTTCTAGGCTAAGCAAGCCAAGCTCATTCATTACGCCAGGAACCGACTCCGGCACCATTCCAAGGTCCTCACCACATACCAGCATATCAGTGGCTTCGGTGATTCCAGGTAATTTGATCATTGCCTGATTTCGCCAAAAATCTTCATGCCGCTTATAGAAGAAGTGGAGATAGAGCGCATTGATTGCTTTTTGAGCATCGCCAGCAAGTGCCTGATACGAACGCGTATGATGCATGGAAATGCGTGGATGGAAGCGGTGTGGGTCGTTTTTGTCCTGCAAAAAGATCACATCAGCTGCCAGACTTAATAAGCCTTTTTTGATACGCGAAAACTTGTCTATTGTGTTTTGGTCGGCGTCGGAAGGAGGTGTAAAAAATGCTTCAATCTTACGTTGTGTGGAGACATGCGGCTTAAGCTGATATTGGCCTCCGTATGTTTCTTCCAGTAGCTCGCGGTTTACTTCTGCTTCAAAAGGACCGAATAGTTCCCCGAGCATGTATTCACGAATGAACGGCATGCAAAGACGCTGCTCGTCAAACCAGCCAATTCGCTGGACAATCTCGCTTCGTGACATAGGCAGCGCAGGGTTGAATCGGCCTAAAAGGCCTTCTGTCGCGCTCCAGGGAATGTCCCATATTCTGAAGAAGCCCAGAATATGATCGATCCGGTATGCATCAAAATAGCGCGTCATATGTGAAAGACGCCTCCGCCACCAGGCATAATCGTCCTCGGCCATACGATCCCAGTTATAAGTAGGGAATCCCCAGTTCTGACCCGCAACTGCAAAGTCGTCCGGTGGAGCACCTGCCTGGCCATCCATATTGTAGAGCTCAGGTGCTGTCCAGGCATCGACGCTGTAGCGGTAGATACCGATCGGAATATCACCTTTGAGTACGATGCCTTTTTCGCGCCCGTATGCTGTGGCTTCCTTTAGCTGGCGGTCAAGATGGTATTGGATAAAATAGTAAATACCGACTTCGTCAAAATGGGCTGACTTCGGATCACAAAATGCTTCAATCGCTTTGCGGTTAAAGGTGCTGTGATCGTTCCATTCGTTATAATTTACTGTATTGTTTCGCTCTCTTAAGGCAGAAAAAGCGGCATAAGGAGTGAGCCAGTCTTTATTTTCTTTTAGGAAAGATTTGAAATCTTTGTCCTTGAGGAAGGCATTTTTGTCTTGTGCATAAATAGCGCGAATATAGCGCCACTTGGCATCTAGCACGCCTTCGTAATCTATTTGAGGAAGCGCGTTCAAGCGCTCGCGGTCTTTGTTGAGCTGAGTAACGACTGCCTTGTCCTTTACCTTTCCTATTGCCTCTACATTCAGAAACATAGGATGAAGGGCAAAAACCGAAATTGCGGCATATGGGTATGAGTCAGTCCAGGTGTGTGTCGCGGTTGTGTCATTGACCGGGAGGATTTGAACCATTTTAAGACCCGTCTCTTTTGCCCAGTCGATAAACGGAATGAGGTCGGCAAATTCGCCAACGCCTACTCCTTGTTCGCTGCGCAAAGAAAAAACAGGAACGGCTACGCCTGCTCCTTTCCAATTCCCTACAGGATATTGGAACTTCTCATTTGTAACGACCTGGAGCGCGCCTTTTTCAATAGGCCCGATTCGACGATTAGCTCCGCTTTCCCAGGTTGAGATTTTCTTTTGCTCAAGATCATAAATAGCAAACTTGTAGTCTGCTGGCTGATCTGGATGTGCCAATTTGATGGCTGTCGACCAAACAGGGAATTCGGAAGCATTTAGCAGAACGGCATTTTCCTCTTGCCATCCTCCCAGAGCTGGATCGCTGCCTAATACACACAGTGCATAGCCTTCCGGTATGCGGGGCGCTGCCATGCGTAAGATAAGTTGAGCTCCCGCGGGTACACGTTGTTTTTTGACTGGAGCATGCGCCATCAACACCTGCGTGAAGGCTGCGCTTTGCCATGCATTTTCGGGCTGAGCCGCAGGTCGCCAATAGTCACGAATATGTGCTGTTTTTTTGCGAGCGGGAAGACTCAGTTTTCGATTTTTCCCCCACTCCCAACGCACTTCATTTTCTTCTTCAATACAGAACTTGTATTCGAGATCAGCAGCAGCCTTGCTATCGATGTCAAGGCTTAGCGCCCATTCACCGTTGTCGATATATTCGAGATATGGCGCAGCTGCAGCATCCCAGTCGCCTAATGTAGGGTGGTTGCCACAGACTTTGAGTCGTTGTCCGTACTGCGTATTATAATGAATGTGAAAGCGTATATCCATTGCGTGTAATTCCAGAAATTGAGTCTAAAATTACACGCAGTTTTTGGCATATATCAAATCTTTCTCCCTGATTATCAGTATTTTTTGACCTAAAACGATTTCGAAAACTATTTGCCTTCGGTTTTTCTTTGGATGTTTGCTCCAAGTGCGTTTAATCGGTCCTCGATATGCTGATATCCACGGTCGATTTGCTCGATATTGTAGATGCGCGAAGTGCCTTCAGCACTCATTGCTGCAATCAATAATGATACGCCGGCGCGGATGTCAGGACTACTCATGGAGATGCCTTTGAGCGCTTGCTGGCGAGCGAGTCCGATCACGGTAGCACGGTGCGGATCACACAGGATGATTTGGGCACCCATATCGATCAGTTTATCTACGAAAAAGAGGCGGCTCTCAAACATCTTCTGGTGAATGAGCACAGAGCCTTTGGCCTGTGTGGCCATGACGAGAATAACACTCAAAAGGTCTGGCGAAAGGCCGGGCCAGGGCTGATCCGAAATCGTCATAATGGAGCCGTCCAGGAAGGTCTCTATCTCACATACATCTTGCTGATGTACGATGATATCATTGCCTTCTATGGTGAGCTTTACGCCCATGCGACGAAACGCCTCAGGAACGATCCCGAGTTCGTGTGGATCTGCGTCCTTGATTGTGATGCCACTCTGGGTCATCGCGGCCATGGCGATAAATGAGCCGATCTCGATCATATCGGCGAGCATGCGGTGCTTCGTGCCGCCAAGCTTCTCAACACCGTTGATCGTAAGTAAATTAGAGCCTATGCCCTTAATATCGGCACCCATACGAACGAGCATTTTGCATAGCTGCTGAATGTAAGGTTCGCAGGCGGCGTGATAGATGGTTGTTGTGCCTTCGGCGAGCGAAGCTGCCATCACGAGATTGGCTGTGCCTGTAACCGAGGCCTCATCGAGTAGCATATAGGTGCCTTTGAGGCGCCCGCCTGATGAAACTTCGAAGATGCCAGCATCGGCATCAAACTGAAAATCGGCGCCCAGCTGCTGGAGTCCCCAAAAGTGGGTATCCAATCTGCGGCGACCAATTTTATCTCCTCCAGGCTTTGAAATCCGTGCCTCTCCAAAGCGAGTCAGCATAGGACCTACCAGCATGATAGAACCACGCAGACGAGCTGCCATACGGGCGTACTCGGCTGATTGGATGTAGTCGATGTCGACTTCGTCAGCCTGGAAAGTATAGGTGTCGGGGGCATCTTGTGCCACCTTTACACCCATTCTTCTCAAAATGTCGATCAGGCGATTGACATCGTGAATGTTGGGGATGTTAGAGATTGTAATAGGTTCTGCACTGAGCAGGACTGCACTGATGATTTGCAGTGCTTCATTCTTGGCGCCTTGGGGCGTGATGCTGCCACTCAGACGGTGGCCGCCACTGACCTCAAAATATTCCATAGCTGAAAAACGAGAAGGGGAAGGTTTGGGGGTTGGTTTGGCAAAAGGGATAGACATAGCGTTTTGTTATTTGATACAAAACTGGCCATGCCATTATTGATGTGAGCGCATTTTGACTAAGCGTGTGGCTTAGGCGAATATCCGTGGAAGAATAGCGAGTGTCTAAATAGACTATCGCCTTCTGCGTCGATTATTATTATTACTGTTGTTCGACTTTTTCTTCTTCTTGTTGTTGCGCTTTTTCTGACGGGTAGTATGATGAATAAGATTACTCGGCTGTGCTTTCATGCGCACATTGCGAGGAAGGTCGAGATCATCAGGTGATACCTGTAATTTCCCACCTGAGATTTCGGTAATGTGAGCCGCGAGAATCTCGTGAGGAAGGGCCTCTTTTTCATTTCCACGAAGAAACTGCTTCATGGTATAGGCAATATGGCTTAGATAGCGCTTTTGGATGTCCTTGTCTTCAATCTCCATGGCCTTCTGGACCATGAGTTGAATGTTGTGGCCATATTGACGTTTGCGAGGACGCACCTGATGGTAGGTCATTCGCTTCGGTTTTTTGAATCGATCATCCTCTGGAGCAGGAACCGGGTAAGGGGCTTCTACATCAAGGTCAAATTCACTTATTACGAATAGGTGATCCCAGAGCTTTTGTTCATACTCTGGATCTTCTTTAACAGCGGGATTGAGGTCTACCATCATCCGCACAATCTCTTTAGCTACTCGGCTTCGGTACTCTTTATCCTCAATGGTTTTACAGAACTTAATCATGTTCTGAATGTTCCTTCCGTATTCACGAATCATAAGTGGTTCGGAGGAAACATGATATTTGGAATCGCGTGTTGTGTGCGAAATTTCCGACATAAGAAAACAATAAAAATGTGTGTTAGCGCGAGCGTTAATGCTATATACTCAATGTTTGTCGCGCGATATAACAGGTTCTATGCCTGTTTTGCTTGCAAGGTAAGGAAAAACAATGAAAAGCCCTCGCTCCGCTCCGGCAATGAAGAGCCTCGGCTTTGCCTCGGCAGTGAAGCAAAATCACTTTGTGATTTTAATGGAGTAGCCCGAGGTGGGCTTTAGCGCATAATTATTTCCATTATTGCCCAGGAATTTATTCCCTGAGGCATAAAAAAAGGCCACCCAAAAGGCGGCCTTATTCAGTCGCGAAGCGAAGACGCTTCACTAAAATCGTGAAACGATTTTGCTTCATTGCCGAAGGCTAAAGAATCTCGATATTCCGTGCAGGGCGAGCTTTCTCTTCTTCCTTTTTAGGGAGCTTGACGGTCAGGATACCATTAGTGTAGGTGGCCTGGATGGTGTCTTTGTCGACGGTTTTTGGAAGGGTAAATTTGCGGTTGAATCCATTTATGTGAAATTCGCGGCGCAAAACCTTACCATTTTCGGGTGCTTCTTCGTTAGCTTCTTTTTTGGCTGAAATTGTGAGCGAAGCTTTTTCCTGATGGAGGTTGAAGTCAGCCTTGTCATAGCCTGGGGCTGCAAGGTTGAGTTCGAAGCGATCATCGAACTCGCTGACATTGACTTGCGGTACAGAATTTGCCCCATTGAAGCCGATGTTGCTGTCAAGTTCGCTGAACACCTCGTTCATCCAATTGGTAAAATGAGGAAGTCTGTGGTTGTGCTTTGTGTGATGTCTCATGATGTGTTTTGTGTATGTATTTGGTAAAATGATTGTTTTGTCTCAGGTGTTAATGGTTTGTTTGCTAAGACATCACTCCTTTGGCAAGGCCCGTACCAATCGATTTTTTGCGCCATTATGGCATTTTTGTTAAAAATATACTGACATTTTTTCATAAAAACCCAAATAGACCATGACATGCTGATACGATGCACGTCTAGTTAAACAAAAAAGTCCCTTGCTAACGATGAACAGGATTCTAGTGCTTATGGCCCTTGTATGGGTCTCGGTTGGTAATCTCACGGCCCAACGCGGCCACGCCCTCACGCTGGGCGGTGGAGTTGCTTATTATTACGGCGATCTTTCCGACCAATTCAATAATGTATTTCTTCGCCCTTCGGTTACCATTCAATATGGCAACTATATCAACCCGGCGCTAAGCTTCCGGGTGGGGCTTACGCGCAGCACGGTGGGAGCTGCCGACTCCATGGCGGAGTCACGAGGCAGAATCGCGCGCGACCTCCACTTTCGTAATGACATCACAGAGCTTTCGCTCTTACTCTATTATGAGGTATTGCCTGACAAGCGCTTCGGTTATTACTACCGCAACAAGCCGCACTTTACGCCTTACTTCTTTGCCGGAGTAGCATTATTTGGACATAGCCCAAAGGCCTATTATCGCGGAGAGTGGCACGCCTTGCAGGCGCTAGGCACTGAAGGGCAGTCGTTTACGCAAGTTGCCGGAACGGGCCGACCATATAGTCTGCTTCAGACCGCGATCCCTTTTGGGGGCGGAATAAGCTTTCGTTTCGGGAACTACACCGCGCTCAATATTGATGTTTCGTACCGCAAACTCTTTACCGATTATCTCGATGACGTGAGCACGGTATATCCTGATAAGGAAGACCTCCTTGCCCGCAACGGCGAGCTAGCCTTATACTTCTCTGATCCTACTGGAAACTTTGCACAAGGCGAAAAACGCGGAAGCCCTTCGGCTCCTGATAGTTATATGATCGCGCAGGCGACGCTGTCTTTTTATCTGGAAAGCACGAAGAAGAAGCGCTAGCGCTTTGATAAGATGATGAGATGATGTGGGGATTAGCTGATGAGCTTTTCGTTTTTAACTAACGATCCTCTATGCAACAAGGACATACAGGATCGTTAGCGATGTGGTTTGTGTTATCCTTTGATAAACTTCATGGTATTTCCGTCATTAAGTTTTAAAAAGTAAACTCCATTCGTCAAACCTTCAATCACGATTTTCTGATTTTCAAGAATTTCTCCGCTATCCACTTCTGTTCCAAGCATATTATACAAGATATAGCTTTCTGATTTTTTTAAACCGGAAAGGCTGATAAAACTTGATGCAGGGTTTGGGTAAATTGTGATAGGATGGGCTTCCGGAAACTCGTCTGTTGCTGACGTGATAAAGTCGGTATATTTAGAAATTCTGTTCCCACTCTTTTCTGCGATATAGAGATCATTACCATTAAGAACAAGCCCGGAAGGGTTATTTAAGCCAGTCACTACAACAGATGGAGTTGGGTTTAGTTCCGTGAGATCTATTTTGGAAATTCTATTGCCTTCATATTCTGAGATATACAAATCGTTACCATTAAGAAGAAGTCCTTCAGGGGTAATGAGACCTGTTACCACATCAGTAGGGGTTGGGTTGGTCGCTGTGATGTCTATTTTGGAAATTTTATTACCATCGTACTCAGCGATATACAAGTCGTCATCATTGAGTACAAGTGCGATAGGACTATTTAGGCCCGTGACCACGTCTGTTGTCGTTGGGTTTGATTCGGTAATATCTATTTTGGAAACCTTGTTTCCGAGGTATTCTGTGATATATAAATCGTTGCCATTAAGAAGAAGTCCGACGGGACCATTAAGGCCCGTTACCACATCTGATGGGAATTGGTTTGGTTCTGTAATATCGATTTTGGAAACTTTATTTCCTTCATATTCAGCGACATACAAAACATTGCCAGTAAGCACCATATGTGAATAAGGTCTCAAAAAGCCAGTTGCTATATCTATTACAGTTGGGCTTGGTTCGGCAATGTCTATTTTGGAAATTTTGTTGCCACGGCTTTCTGCAATAAATAGATCATTACCATTTAAAATAAGGCCAACGGGTTCATTTACGCCTGTTATCACATCTGTTAATTGGGCATTAACGATGCTCCCTAGCGTAAGCAGGGCGGTTACTACAATAAATCTGAACATCTTGAATAAATTAATTATTAAAAGGAATTTGTTAACATTTTTATCGCTCTAAAAGGACTATATAATTTCGGTTGTGATGATAATTATTGAGCCTGATCACAACTATTTTAATCGAACTATTTTTAATAAAAATTTCGCGAGTCGTGACAAATATAATGTGCCAGACTTTTTCTAGCCTACACATTTATCTTGAAAACTGAATTTTTTGAAATGAAATATGAATCACGGCAATCATAACGAAGCATTGCCAATTACTACAACTGACCTTTTATCCAAACTATTAATTCATCCTTGTCTATCGCATCCCAGGTGGACGTTGGGTTCTTTTTCTGCGAAGGATTATCCGCTGGTTGCAACACGACCAATTCTGTTTGCTCATTGCCAGCAAGCTCCAATTCAGAAAGCAGCCCGACCATATCCGGCGAATTATTGTCGTACATCGTTTTGCCACGTTTCTCCAGCCAGTATTTGATAGCAGGCTCTATGTATGCCCTTACAGCGTAATGCTTATAGTATTGAATGTTCTCATTTTTCTCATCAAAGTAGCTGTAGGTAGAGAAGTTGTAATAGCTTTGAGGATTGCTTTTAGGCGTTCCCTCTAGGTGAGATTCCAACATGAAATTGACAAAAGTCGGCTCCCATAAATCGTTCCGCTTGTTTCGTAATTCTCGATCAAATTTATACCATTCGCTAGCCCAGTCTAAAACCGAATTGCAGACTACAACACCCTTGATATCTAGCTGAAAACTATAATTGTCTTCCTTCATAAATTCGATATGCTTCATCGCTCTATGTCCGGACAATCCGATTCCGATAAAGAAGATATTCTGGTTGGGGAGATTATGCTTTTTAAAGACCTGCTTAATAATAGCATGTGAGGATAACGCAGAGCTTTTGTCAAAATAAAAGTCAAACGGAATTTCAGATGAGACCGAAAGGACCGCAAGCTGATGTTCAGAAGCCTGAGCATAAAGTTGCTTTGAGTGCTTATTCTTTTTGTCATATCCCGAGTCTTCAAGAAACAGCAGCACACCTCTCACATCGCCATCTTCGGGCAGCATGAGCGTGTAGCCTTTCTGGATATATGCCATGAAGTCATTTTCGCCTACTCCAATGCGTATGCTATCATTTTTTGCTACCCTATATTCCTCAATGATTTTTTGAGAAAAAGCCTCATTCAGGCAGCTTGTGAATAGGAGGAGTGAAAGTAGGGCGGTGAGTTTGTTCATGGGTTATGCTTTTTCTAATGAATCAAGTAATTCTTTGGCCTCTACCAATAAGTGCTTTTCGAATTCAACTATTTGTTTTTCTCTCGGTAAGTCGTTGTAATACAATAGTTTACCACCACTTTCCCAATCTTGGATTTCTCGATGCCAAGTAAATAATTTCTCAAGCCCAAGTTCTTCGCCAAGGTGCCTAGTCTCTATATTTAGAAGCTGAGCCCAATTCTCTTGTTTGTAAATATCGTTGTCAATTATGGTCATTAGATGAAAGCAATCAGTAGGGCTTGAAATGATTTTTTTCAAGTAGTAGACAATCAAAATTTTGGCAGCTGATAATCTGTTTGGCTCTTTATAGCCTAGTTCAAGCAATGCCTTTTTATAGTATTCTTCAATTTCGTATGAGTTATCTTTCTCATTCATACCTGCAAGAATTTGTAAGGATTCGCTATTGAGGTTTTCTTGTAACCCCAGTTCTCCAACTTGTGGTAATTGGCTTATTGAAATGTTGCCTAAAACGTAATCCGATATTTTTTCCTTGAAATTCAAGTTGTTCCTTTCTTCAATATTTACTCTTCCAAACGTAAAACTGTAGACCTTTCTATTTAGATGTCGACAGCGTTTAGCTCCGTTGCTCTCTCGGACTTCATGTTTGGTGGAAACGATAAGACCGAGAGAAGCTCTGTTATGAGCTTCTCTGCCTTTTCAATATTTTGACAATTCTATTATTGATGATTTCTGACAAGTTCCAATTGTACAGCTTAGGATCAGTTGTGCTATAAAATTGAATAACTACAGCATCAAGGTCTTTGTGATATTTTGCAAAGCTCTGATACCCTGGAACCCAACCGGAATGTTCATACTTGTAGATGGAGGAATATATTTCCTGTTCGCCCTGTTTGAACAATGAGCCATCGTTCAATGCCCTGAGGAAAGTCCCTACGTCTTCAGCTGTGGCATGCATGCCATAATCGTTTGTCTTTAAATCATGGGCATATCCTACATGATAACCACTCATCACATCGTCAATATTTACTTCACTGAGTGACGCGAAGGTGTTGTTAAGATTGAGCGGATTGAGGATTTTTTCCTGAATGAATTGGAAGTTCGGGTAACCAAGTTCATCATCCATGATCTTATTGATCAGCAGGTAGTTTGTGTTACAGTATTCATATCCTTCACCTGGTTCAAAGTTGGCCGGTTTGTCTAAAATCAACGCAATGCCTTCTTCATACGTCTCTGTTGGAGCTGCCCAAAAATCCGGAGCGTCCGTAAAATTGGGGATACCGCTCTTATGCTGTATCATCAGCTTTAAGGTGATTTTGTCAGCGTTTTCAATTCTTCCTACAAGCTCCGGCAAATAGTCAGCGATTGTTTTATCCAAAGCAAGGCGTCCATCACTTACCAATTTAGTGACAGCCACAGCGTCATATAGCTTGCTGATGCTCGCAATTTTAAATAGTGCCTGAGGTTTGGCAGGTATCTTGGAATCACGATTGTGCCAGCCGGAAGCAAAATGCTGAGGTAATTGACCAGGCCGGTCAACATAAACGATCATACCATCAAAGCCATGATCTATGGCCTCGTCTAGCTGTTCTTGAACCGTATCTGGTAGCGGAAGAATCCACGCCTTTACCAATAGCCATGGTACAAAGAATAAGGAGATGATGGTTCCGACTAATAATGCGATTCTGATTATTCGTTTTGAAGATTTTTTTTTCATGTATTTAGAGCATTTCATTTTTTTAGAATCGCTCATTGTAGACGTAGAGGTAAATATTGCGAGCAAAAGCAATATCCAGTCTAATCACAGAATAACCAAAATACTCCAAGCCCTTAACAAAAAATTAGCTTATGGCGCCTGCGCCAATCGCAGCGTCACTCGCTAGCTGAGTTTCAGATTTCGGGGAAGTGGGGCGGCTTGAGGGTAATCCCAGCACTTTACGGTCAAGCACCTGCTTGGTAATTCTTAGCTGGACTACACACAATCCCTCGCTACTGACACGAAGTCCAGCTCAGCGGAGGAGTGCGAATCTGTGGTAAATATTCTTAATGCCTAGTGGTATGATCGCAAATACTTCGTGTTAGTTTGTTTACTTAATGCGGTCCATATGTCTCAATGACCACAGTGGGGTAATCCTCTGCTATAATTTCTTCCATACGGGCCATTGTGCTATTTAATCTGTTGTAAGGAAGCATGATTCTTTTGGTAAAGAATAGCACATCTACCAGCAGGTTGGCAAATTCTCGATTTTTAAGGAGCTCTTTTGGTGAGCTTTCAAAAGGAGAAGGAAAACGAGTAGGGCCCTTAGTGTTAAAATTTTGGCTTGTTTCTAATGTCGTTTTGTCTATCCGACTGTTTAGAAATGGCCTAAGTTCTTGATTGATATAGCGTATTTGTAGCGATTCAAATTGCAGCAGCTTTTCTTGGTCACAATGCATTTCTTTAAACTTTCGTCTAAGCCGTTCTGATGTTACCAAGCTGATTTCTCCAGAGCTAACCAAAGCCAGATACTCTGTGGTGGGCGTTGCAGCCAACCATAGCGATGTTAATGTATGGATATCGAGCTCAATTTGTTCTTCAGATAATTCAATTTTGGGATTTCGTATAGCCTCTAATAGTTCTTCTGCCGCCGTAATCACTCCACTCATTCTGGTGGCTCCGTGCTTAAAGTGGAATTTATATAGCGCGATATCTGTTCCTATTCTGCCCACAATGTTATTCTCTTTTTCTGCCCTTTGCTCGCTTTGCGTACATGAGCTAATTGAAAAAGAAACAATAATTATGGTAAATATTACTAGCGTTCGTTGGTGCCAAGTTTTGATGTTATGCATAGGAAGAGTTTAGTAGCTAACGATTGATATTGAATCGTCACTGGTGCTTGTAAGTATGCCCAATGGCGTTTACCTGCAATATCTTGCCTAATCCCCCAGCAATCAAATATCTGCTTATACACAAAAAAATTAGCTGATGAA
>JBGCFB010000396.1:0-38427 GCA_045106685.1 Bacteroidia bacterium
GGGTCGAAGTTCCTTTTGGAGCGAGTGTCACCACAGAGGTCTGTGGAAGGCCTGGATCAGCACTCCCCCACTGCCAACGCTGGCTGAAGGTTTCGCCGCTGTGGTCCAGCTTCAAAGCCTCGGCATGCGTGGCTTGTGATAAGTAATCGGTCCAGCTTTCGAGCAGCATGCTCTGAGTTGTTCCTACTACTTCACAACCCGTGTTGTGCGCGATGCTCACGTTGAGCGCCGAGATATCCACACTTGATTCGGTATAGCTCTCGGCATAGACCTCCAAGCTTGTGCCTGCCTCATTGGTGTTCAGCGTGTAGCTGAGGCGTACATCTTGAGCAAAGGCTAGGCCGATCAAAAGCAGGGGAAATATGGTTAGTTGTATGATTTTCATGTTTCTATTGTAAGGATTGTGGGATGGAAGGATGAAGCGAGTTTGCGAATATGTGAATGTGCGACAGGATACTAAAGTCCCTTTGGTTCGCACATTCACTTATTCGTTTATTCGCTCATTTGCCTTTAGCGCGGCGTGTGTGAACGACGGAAGTAGTTCTGCATCGCGCGAACAACATCGAGGGAGTTGGTCACTCCATCCAGGTTCACATCAGCAGTACGCATGCCCGCACTAAAGTAGTTTGTCATCACACCACCGAGGTCAAGCGAGTTGATCTGGTCGTCACTCGACTGGTCACCTTGGAGGAGTACCATGCGGCCTCCAACCAGTGCAGCCGGTGCGCCCGGCTCAGCCGGATTCACATACAGACTACCGATCGCAGTCAAGTCAGCAAAGTAACGGTTGTTGGTCAAGCTCACGGGGCTTGCGCTCATCGCACTCAAGTGGTTACGGTGCGTCACCGAGAGGTAGAAGCTCGATACCGTTGGGATTGGCATCAGGCTGTATCCGTCTGTTGTGACTACTTCACCATTCTTCTGTACAAATCCAGCCTGACGGCTCAAGACGATACGCGGATCAATTGCATCACGCACTTCCACCAATACCCAATCAACGATCGAGTCATGTGGGATAATGCTCACTGCTTCTGTTCCGGCGTAGTTCCAAGGCGCCTGGTTGAACGGCTGGCTCAATGGCAACAAATTCGTTGTATTGAGCGTCGTGCGCATCTCGCCTGTTGCCTGATCGAATGCACCTTCGAGTAAGGTCGCAATCGCCATGCCCTTAGGCGCAGCATTACATACTGAACAGTTGTTCAAGTCAGTGATAAAGTCACCGGTACCTGCATAGGTTCCTGCCTTATTCGAGAAGTTAAACCATCCACTCAATCCAAAGTCGCTATCCTGTGCGTTCGCACCTTGTCCATACTGGAAGCCATGACGGAAGCTTGAAGGCATGTGGGTCAACGAAAGCGTATCACCCATCAACGATCCTGCACCAACCAAGCGGCTGCGACTTGCATCCAATTCGAAGAAGTCCCAAGTCTGATACAAGGTAGGCTGTACTCCCGGTCCGATCTTGTAGCTACGGCCTAATGCAGACCAGTCGCCCCAATTACGTCCGTTGACTAACCATACATCAATCTCCCAACGCAAGGTTGGATCCGTATCATTAGCAACAGTACCCGTCAAGTGGATTGAGTTGTTAAGGTAACGATCAATCTGGCCTGAACCATTTACATAGCTGTAACGTGGGCTTACTCCTGGGTAAGCACCTCCTGTAAACAAGAAGCTATACTGACCGACACCCCAATCATCCATATCACATGAGGTTACACATGCCTGATTCACCATAATCGGATCGGCAGGGTCATGGTTATCTTCATCGATGGGTGGTGCGCTATAGATCTCATTATTGACAAAAGGGCCATCATTATCAGGATCATCATCAAAGTCACCATCATCGTCATCACGAGGATTCAGATCGTCGTCCGTAGCTCCGCTGATCTCAGCAAAGTTGAGGAACATGGTATCACTGAAGAATGGACTCAGCATAATCGTGACATCGACCTTAGCGCTATCACCAGGAGCAAGTGGTCCTGCAAAGGTGTACGTTGCGGTACTATCGCCATTATCCGTCCAATCATTATCTGAAAGGGTGGTATTCAATGGCAGATAATCAGTCACTTCAATGTTTCTGGCTACTACTGTTCCTTGGTTAAAGATGGTCACGGTAAAGTCTACCATATCACCAGGACTCACGACAAATGACTGACTTGCTGCACGTCTTTTGCGCAGGGCAAGGTCGAATCTGTCATAGAAACCAGCATCGACAGTCGGGTTGTTCTCACCAGGAGTGAGTACAACTGGAGGAGTCTGTCCCGTTACCGGATCAGGATCACTATCCATGCTATCGTTTGGAGTCGCATTCGGAGGAGAAGGAACAAAACCCGTTGGGGTTTCAAATCCTACCACAAACGGATCGCCAGGCTGCAGATTAAAGAAGCAATAGTTACCCAGTGCATCCGTATCGACAGAGTCAAGGCGTATTCCATTCTGATCGAGTAGGTATACCTTAACATCTTTGATTCCAGGCTCGCCTGCATCCTGAATACCATTGCGGTTCACATCATTCCAAACGAGGTCACCCAATTTGGCAAGTGGAATAAGACCAGCATCAATCGTGCTGTCCTTTTCACCCGCTTCCAAGGTCGTGTTTGGTGTGCGACCTGTAATTGGGTCAGGATCTGAATCAGTCTTAGGATCTCCACTCGTATTCGGATTCGTGTAGTCACAATTTGCTGGCTGAGCAGTAAGGTCAAAGACTACATAGTAATCACCAGGATACAGGTTCTCGAAACCATAGGCTCCGTTTGCATCCGTAGTATCACGATCAACAAGTGTGTTTTGATCATCATACAAGGCAACATATACATCTTCAACACCTGGCTCAGTGGCATCTTGCTCACCGTCTCCATCGAGGTCTTTCCATACATAATCTCCCAAAGAAGCCAATGGCAACAGACCTGCATCGACGGTAGAATCTTGTTCTCCCGGCTCAAGTGACACAACTGGTGTTTTTCCCGTTGGATCGACATCTGAATCATCGTCATCATTCGGGGTATTATCCTGTGGAGAATAATCACATCCTTCAGGAAGATCACTGATATCGAACACGACATAGTAGTCTCCAGGATAGAGTCCTTCAAAGAAGTATTCACCATTTGCGTCTGTAGTATCACGTGAGACTTCATTGTTGTCCGTGTCATACAACACGGCAATAACGTCTGCTTCTCCAGGCTCATTCGCATCTTGTGCACCGTCACCGTTGAGGTCTTTCCAAACGAGATCACCTAAGCCAGCAAGTTCGACCAAGCCAGCGTCAATCGTAGAATCGTTTTCACCTGGATCAAGTGTAACAATCGGAGTTCTACCCGTAATTGGGTCAGGATTAGAATCAACTTCTGGATCGTTTCCTTCCATTGGATTCACAAGCACACAAGCAACTGGCTGCGCGCTGATATCGAAGGTAACGTAGTAGTTGCCAGCAAACAGATCATCAAACCCGTACGCTCCATTTGCATCCGTGGTATCACGTGCAATAAGGACGTTTTGGTTGCTATACAGTGCTACGAATACGTCTTCAACACCGGGCTCTCCAGCGTCCTGAGTACCGTTACCATCCTGGTCTTTCCATACACGATCACCCAAGCTTGCTGGCAAGTAATATCCAGCATCATTGGTAGGATCGAATTCGTTGGAAGTCAGGTTGATGATATCCGTAGACTGTGTTACAGGGTCCATATCATTATCAGATGGATCATCGCCTACGGTGTTATTCTGAACAGTCGGCACATATCCATCAGGCGCATCAAAACAGACTTCGTAATCACCTGGCTCAAGACCTGCAAACACATAGTAACCATCATTGGTACCATTATTCGCAGTAGTCGTAGAGTCAAGCTTCACGCCGTTTCCATCCTTGAGGATCACCTTCACACCGTTGATTCCAAGCTCTCCAAGATCTTGTACTCCGTCACGATCTTCATCATTCCACACGTAGTCACCCAATCCAGCAGGAATATAGATACCTGCATCAAAGGTTGAGTCATTCTCGTTTGGATCTAAGCTTGTATTAGGTGTTACACCTGTAACAGGATCAGGATCAGAGTCATTGGTATCGTCTCCGGTATTGTCTTTTGGAGAAATCTCATACCCAGCAGGAAGCTTAAATGCTACTGCATAGTCATCTGGAGCGAGGTCATCGAACTGATAGAGACCTGCTGCATCTGTAAAGGTGCTGTCGACCTGGTTACCCTGATCGTCTAATAGACACACTTTAACATTTGGCACTCCAGCCTCAGTTGGGTCCTGCTTACCATCGCCGTTTTCATCAAGCCATACAAAATCACCCAGGCTGGCAGGCTGCCAGTATCCAGCGTCATTGGTAGGATCAAATTCTCCACTCATAAGGCTAATCGTACCGGTTTCACCGGTAGTCTGATCAGCATCAGAATCCATTGGATCCTTGGCCGCAGTATTGTTCTGAGCAGAGCGCTCATAGTTTACTGCTTCGCCGAAGCATACTACATAGTCGCCAGGAGCAAGATCAGTAAACGCATAGTAACCATCGTTGATGCCATTGTTGGCTGTCGTGGTACTATCCAACTTACTTCCTGTAGCATCCTTAAGGATCACTTTCACACCATTTATCCCTACTTCACCTGCATCCTGAACACCGTTTCCATCTTCATCAACCCAGGTATAATCACCCAATCCTGCTGGCAAGTAAATACCGGCATCAAGTGTTGGGTCATTTTCGAGTGGGTCAAGATTAGTTGGAGGTGTAATACCTGTTACAGGATCAGGATCAGAGTCATTCGTATCATCACCTGTATTATCCTTTGGTGAGAATGCATAGCCCGGAGGCAACTTGAATTCAACACTATAGGTTCCAGGATCAAGCGTATCAAAGTCATACAGACCTGATGCATCCGTAACAGTGCTATCAATCCGGTTACCCAGATCATCAAGCAGGCATACTTTTACAAAAGGAACCCCAGGCTCATTGGCGTCTTTTTCACCATCACCATCTTCATCTAACCATACCAAATCGCCAAGGCTGGCAGGTGGCTGGTTAATACCCATATCCCAGGTAGAATCAGTTTCACCTGCGTCAAGTGTAATGGTTGTAGTCAGACGTGTAGCGACATCAGCATCACTATTAAGCGAATCATTCGTCCCTTGGTTTTGTGGAGATACCACATAATCCGCAGGAAGCTGATCGAAATAAACAACGTAGTCACCTGCGTTAAGGCCTTCGAAGAAGTACTTACCGTTTGCATCGGTCGTGTCGATCTTGATCACCTTATTATTATCCGTAGGATCAAGTAACTGAACAATCACTCCAGGAACGCCCATTTCGCCAGCATCCTGGATACCATCGCGATTATCATCATACCACACACAGTCGCCCAAGGCAGCTGCAGGAAGGTAGATTCCCATATCCCAGGTGATATCATCTTCGCCTGGATCGAGGGTCGTATTGATCGTTTTACCTGAAACAGGATCAGCATCCGAGTCTTTAGCATCATTACCTGGCTGATCTTGTGTTGTAACTACATAATCAGTAGGAAGAGTGCTGAGGTTAAACTCAATCGCATAATCAGCAGGAACAAGCTCGTCAAAGCCATAAAGACCATTCGCGTCAGTGAGCATGGAATCGATACGGCTGCCCGCAGCATCCAACAGATATACCTTAACATCTTCAACACCATCTTCGCCTACATCCTGAATGCCGTCGCGGTTATTGTCATACCATACTACATCACCAATCGAAGCAGGTGGCAGGTAGATACCCATGTCCCAACGTGTGTCAATTTCATCTGCAATCAGGTTTGTCACCTGAGTACATCCATCAACCGGGCTCGCGTCACTATCAGAGGCATCGGTTACACCTTGATTTTGTGGCGAAACGACATAGTCTGTAGGAATTGTACTGAGGTCAAATGCAACCTTATAATCACCAGGATTCACATCAATGAAACGGTACAATCCGTCTGGGTCAGTGACGTCAGTCTCAAGCGTATCACCGTTGGTGTTAAGCAAGTACACGATAACACCAGGAACGCCCGGCTCACCGGTTGGATCCTGAAGACCATCGCGGTCATTGTCATACCAGACGAGATCACCGATCTCAGCAAGCGGCTTGTAAATACCCGCATCCCAGCTCGTGTCTGACTCCATAGGACTCAGCAAAGTAGGAATGGTCAAACCCGTTACCGGATGTGCATCACTATCGATCGAGTCTTGCAGCGGTGCAGGATTATTGCCATTTGCATCTTTCTGTGTCAGGATATAATCGGTTGGCAAGCTTGTCTTCTCAAACTGCACATAATACTGGCGGTTTGATGGTAACTCAACAAAACGATAGTCACCGTCTGCGTCCGTCGTATCGCGGCTTACCTCTACTGATGAACCATCAGCTGGGTTGTAGCGATAAAGCGTCACTTCAATTCCTGCAACCAATGGCTCAGACGCATCCTGGAGGCCGTCTTTGTTCAGATCTTCCCATACGAGGTTACCAAATGTAGCGACTGGAAGCACGAAGCTAAAGTCAACCGTCATGTTAGCATTATTGTCCTCAGGGACACCGTCGCCACCGTTCAAATCAGTAGGATCGAGTGGAGATTCGCCTTCTGGCTCATCATCATGATCGAGGTAAATGGTTCCTGAACAAACGCCGTTCGTGGCATAGTTCCAGCTTAGCTGGCTACCAGAAACAAGGTCATCAATACCATTATCATTATTGTCAATATCGTCGTTTGGATCAGCCTCCGTTACCGTCGATGAGATACCGCCTACAAGTGGGTTACCTGGAGCAAAGTTACTGGCGTCTACTTTTACGATATAGGCACCACAAGCCAGGTAATCAAAGAGGTAATATCCACCCAAATCGGTCACATCGGTTGCGATCGGCGTTGCTGAATCAGCAATACCGTTGCTGTCAGCATCCGCATAAATCGACATGGTGACATCCGCAATCGGTGTCTCGGTCGAATCCTGGTAGATACCATCATTCGAAGTACTCTCAAGAATTTCCTTACCATCATCATCATTCCAAACCAGATTACCGATTGATTTTGGAATAAAGAGTGCAAAATCGATCCATGGATCATCCGCTGTACCCGTGGTTGGGTCTTCAGCAGGTTCTGTTCCTGGATCAAGGCTAATTACACTCGTTGCAATCACGCGTGTCGCGCGATCTTCTTCCGTTCCGTTATCATCGTTATCCGTTTGTACGGCATCTGGATCAGGAGCTGTTTCAAATGGTCCTGTTGGGCTACCATTGGTTCCGGTAGATGAGATATAATCATCTGGAGGAGTAACCTTGATGATATAATCACCTTCAGGAAGATCACAAAAACGGTAGATACCAGTTCCATCGGTAATGACAGGAGCAGCACCGTCATCGGCGGTTCCCCACGTACCATCAGCACCTACAGGAATCGCGGTTGTACCATCGGCTGCGTAAAGGCGCACTTCTGCACCCGCAAGTGGCGCGTCAATGGTACCACCATCATAGGTTCCATCATTGAGCATATCGTCAAAGACGAGGTTACCCATTTTGGCACGATAGAAACCAAAGTCAAGTGTCAGGTTACTGTTTTCATCCAACGCAGGATCATACTTGTCAGGGCGATTCGTCACGTCTTCATTGATCGGCTCCGTATCACCAAGCGTAATCACGCCAGACTGAACAGCACCATCGAAGAAGTTGCCTCCGCCTGCAACATCGGTTGTACCGTTATCGTCATTGTCAGTGTTATTATCTGGATCCAGCGCAGCTGTTTCGGTAAAGCCTGCAGCAGCATCTTTGGTCGTACTTGAACTGTAGTATCCGTCGAGCTCTTCGTCGAAGTTTGCTGTAGGGATCACCACGCGATAGTCATAGTATGGTGCCAAATAACTAAAGCAGTAGAAACCGCCATTCTGCGTGCTGTCTGTGTCGATTTGTGTTTCTGTACCCGATACAGGATCTACCTGATAGAGTTCCATGCGCACAGAATCGATACCCGTATCAGCAGCCGTTTTGCTCGCATCATTATCAGTATCATACCACACAATGTTACCCAAGCTATGGGTTTCGTAGATACCAAAGTCAACAGTAGAATCCGTGGTAATTCCCGTAGTCGGATCAATATTGTTGAGATTGTTGGCACCTAGGTCACCTGGATCAAGGAATACCGGCAGACTTGCAACATCACCTTGTGTAGGATCAGCCTGTGTTCCGTTATCATCATTGTCGATGTTGTCATCTGCATCTAGCGCAGCTTCGTAAGGACCACTCTGACTGGCATTGGTACCAGATGAACTTACATAACCAGCAGGTAACTCAAGCTTGATCACATACTCACCCTCAGGAAGACCTCCAAAGAGGTACTCACCAGCAGCGCCAGACGTGATACCACCCAGGGCATCGTCATCTGTACCGTAGATACCATCAGGTCCAACCGGAACTTCAGTTGTGCCATCGGCAGCACAGATCTTCATGGTCACACCCGCAGGGTAGCCCGCTTCAGTACCATCGACCGTTCCAGAGTTATTTTCATCATCAAATACCAGGTTACCCACATCGGCACGGTAGAAACCAAAGTCAACGGTGTAGTTGTTTTGATCGTCGCGCGTGTCTTCAGGCGTACCATCGACCGGATCTTCCCCTTCAGGCTCTTGTCCAGGAGACCAGTCCAACGTCACAGTCTGGCTCAGGATATAACCATCAAATGGTGATGTCACATCCTTGAGGAGTGTACCATTATCATCGGCATCGGCATTATTATTAGGTGCAGCTGCGGTGACCTCACTGAATGTGAAGGTATTATCTACCGTAGTAGCAGAGCTATGATAGGTATCGAGTGGCTTGCCTGTATCGAAGTTGGAATCAGGAAGTGCAACGATATAGTCGCCTGGTACCAGACCGTCAAAGCGGTAGAAACCAGCGGCATCGGTGAGGTCGGTGGCGATGGTATCGCCTGTAGGGCGACCTTGGGCGTCAGCTTCGTAGAGGCTTACACATACGCCAGCAATACCGAGTTCGGTAGCTTCTTTCGTTGAACTATTGTCAACGTCATACCATACCTGATTACCTAGTGAGAAGGTAGGAATAAGTCCTACGTCGACTGTTGGGTCAGTGGTAATACCAGTGTTATAGTCCAGGATATTGTTGCCAAGATCGCCTGTGCTTCCAGCGCGAAGTGTATCGATCGTGGTGATGGCAAATGTATCAGCCGCAGGAGTTGTTTCGATTAACTCGGTGCTGTTATCATCATCATCTTCATTATCGCGCGGATCAGTTCCAGGCTCGTATGGGCCTGTAGGCTGACCATTTACACCCGTCGAAGATGCATAACCAAACGGTACGTCAACCTTAACGATGTAGTCACCATCAGGAAGTCCACCGAACTTGTACAATCCAGATGGATCAGTAGCAATACCGCCAGTAGCATCATCATCAGTGCCTAATACACCATCAGGACCTACAGGAATTTCGGTTGTGCCGTCGGCAGCGAAGAGCTGTACGCCGATATCGGCGAGGCCAATTTCGGTAGCGGATTTTTCACCATCGTTATTGAGGTCTTCGAATACGAGGTTGCCCAGGCAGTTTTGATAGAAACCAAAATCAACGCCATAGTTTGAGTTACGATCCAATGCAGGATCAGTCAAACTCGTAACAAGCTCGGCGAGCAATTCATCATTACCATCGCTACCCAGACTAATGGCAAGGCTCATCACAGAGTCCTGACCAGGAACAGGTGTAGCACCTGCAAGGTATAGGCTACCATTATCATCTTCGTCAGTATCAGGTGCGTCAGGATCAGGTGCAGCAGTTTCAGCATATACGCCTGTTCCATCCAAACTAGCCAATGAGCTGTAATAGCCTTCCAATGGCCCGCCAACATCGAAGTTGGAAGCAGGAAGTACCACTACATATTCGCCTGAATCAAGCCAAGTAAAGAGGTAGAAACCATCATTGTCTGTAGTTGTAACTTCAACCAAGGTATCAGGAAGTCCAGCAGCATCAGCTTGGTAGAGGCGAACCTCTACTTTTGAAACGCCTTGCTCCACGATATCAATGTTTGCATTATTATCAGTATCAAACCAGACTTGATTACCTACTGAATAGATTTCGTACATGCCAAAGTCAGCAGTAGAATCCTCAGTGATACCGGTAAGTGGATCAGAGTCAACTTCGTTTCCAGCGTCTTGTGTGAAGACTTTGCTTACGATGTACCCTGTGTTAAATCCAGTTCCAACTTCGCCGTTATCATCATTATCAACCTGGTCATCGACATCAGGTGCAAGCTCGTAAGGGCCATTTTCGTGTCCTTGTGTACCGCTTGAAGATGTATATCCTTGAGGAATAGAGGCTTTGATTACATAATCACCTTCAGGAAGGTTGGCAAAGCAATACTCGCCATCGGCATTGGTCAAAATTCCACCAGGGAAGTTATCGTCAAATGATCCAAGGAGGCCATCGGGGCCAGTCTTGATAGGCGTAATACCGTTAGCAGCAAAAAGCTGAAGGTTGATATTTGGAATACCAGACTCAGTACCTGGCTCATAGATTCCGTCCTGGTCATCTTCCCACACGATATTGGAGACTTTTGTTTTGTAAAAGCCAAAGTCAACCGTCTCATTTGTCAAGAAGTCAGGAGATGGATTATCAAATGGAGGTTCAGGAGTTGGGTCGGGCTCATTTTCAGGCTCGCGAGGATTGTCAGGACTTAGTGTAATAGCATCGCTCATCACTGCGCCCACAAATGGGCTGAATGGAGCAACAATTTTATTACCGTTATCATCCAAATCAACACCAGCACCGGCAACATCATCAGGGTCGAGTGCTGCTGTTTCCTGAAGTGAACCGATATTACTCATGGTCACACCTGTAGAATGGTAACCAAATAGTACTGAATCAGGAGCAAACTGATGTCCTGGGATCATCACTACATATTCTCCAGGAGGAAGCAGTGTAAAGAGGTAATATCCTCCTGCCTGCGTTTTCTGTGTATCGACTGGTGCGGTAGGCTGTCCGGCAGCATTTGCATCATAGAGTACAACCATCACATTATCTACTCCGGCTTCTGAAGTAAGATCGTGCTGATTATTATTATCCAGATCAAAGAACACGCGGTTACCAAGTGCAAGTCCACGGAAGAATCCGAGGTCAATACTTGGGTCGCGATTGATATTCGGAGCAAGCTCACCTTGCCAGGTCAACTGGATACTATCTGTTTTAACACCGCCTGGAGGATTTACCTGGAAGTCAGGTCCAGCATTATCATCATCTGGATTTTGATCGTCGGCTCCGTCACCAAGCGTACTCATTGCGGAACCCCAGTCAACATTATTAGGCTCAAAAATACCTGTAGCCCAGTTTTCTTCAACCGCGACAACGCGATAAAGGCCTGGGGCAAGGTTGGCAAATGAATATGTACCATCAAGGCCGGAGAACTGATTAGGAATCAATGCGTCCAGGATATCAAAGGCGGGCACATAGTTCCCTGTAACTGGGTTGTAGCGCTCAAGGGCGAGTTCCACACCTGGAATACCAGGCTCCGTTGCATCACGCGCCTGAATGCCGTCAACATTATAATCATTCCAAACGGTATCACCGATCGACACAGGGCCGTAGAAGCCAAAGTCAAGCGTGAGGTTGGTACGATTGTCATCCAGGCTTGTACCATCGTTTCCTGCGATTCCGCTTTCGGTTGGGGCTTCGCCAAGTGGCTCCGAAGGTGCACCACGTTCTGAAACGAGATCACCGAGGTAGAACACATCTGAACAGACTCCATTAGCACCGAAGGGTCCCGGATAACCGGTATCGCCGATATCAAGACCATTGTCATTTTGATCACCATCGGCATCGGCATCTGTTTCGTCGGCAAAGCCATCCGAAGGATGCAAACCACTGAGTGGCCCAGCAAAATTCGTAGAAAGCACTTTCAATTTATAATTACCACGCTTCAAGCCTCTGAATTGATAGAAACCATCAGCATTTGTAACAGTGGTGGATTGTACACCTGCAGTCAGTAGATCCGTATCTACTGGTGCACCAACAGCATCACATAGCTGCAAGGTAACACCACCGATTCCAGGTGTAGCACCGTCGCCCGGCGTAACATCACCTGAACCATCAGCATCTGTCCAAACATAATTACCGACCGAGAAGCCTACATATCCGAAGTCAACGGTTTTGTTACCATCGGTATCATCACCATCGCCAGCTGTATCAGGCTCATCTTCTACAATAAGGGTAATCGGCAAAGACTCAACCACACCAAGGGTCGAATTGAACTGCCCATTATTATCGGTGTTTGAAGCATCCGTATCGGGGTCATCGCTTCCACCACTGGTAGGATCAAGTCCATCGGGACCTGTAGTAACGCGAACTACATACTCGCCTGGAGGTAAGTCTTCGAAACAATATGTACCCACATCCACCGCTGTAGTAAGCGCAGTTACGGCAGCACCTTCAGCATCCACAGCTGCGACATAGTTACCTGTACCATCGTTTACGAAGAGTGAAAGTACCACTCCACCCAATGGGCCTTCGGTTGCGTCTTGCTCACCATCAGCATCAGTATCTAACCAGACATAATCGCCTACTCGAACTGGTGTGTATAGACCAAAGTCAACCATCAGATTGGAGCGATTGTCAGGAACTGTACTTGCTACTGCTGGAAGGTTAGGTTCACCCGTAGGTTCTACAGGGCCGGAGCCTAGCGTTACGACTCCACTGCAAATACCATTTGCTAATGGAGAACCAGGATAGCCTGTTGAAGCTGGACTTAGTCCATTATCATCATTATCAATTCCTCCACTTGTTCCGGCATTAGGATCATCTTCACCATTTACACCATTACTAGGGAAATGATCAAATAAAGGCTGCCCAGCACCAAACTGTGAAGCAGTAAGTCTCACAACGAAATCACCACTAGGTAGGCCGCGAAAACGGTAATACCCGTCTGCATCTGTAGTGGTAGTATTTTGTACACCTGGAGTTTCCGGGTCAAAGTCAAATGGAGTTTTGGCAGAAGTAAGAAGCTCTATCTCCACATTAGAAATTCCAGGAGTCGTTCCATCATTCACAGTTACATCGCCGCTATTATCTCTATCCAGCCATACATAATTACCAAGGTCAAATCCCACAAAACCTATATCGACGGATAAATTAGTATTAGCATCTGCGTCTCCATCATCAGTTGGTTCGGTTTCTGAATACGCTGCGACTGGGCGAGTCTGCAGATCTACTCCAACTAAAATTAGGTTATTGTCAGTACTGTCATCATTGTCAGGATCGCCTCCGTCTACAGTAGGGTCCCAAGGTTGAGGTACGCTAACAACACGGACTACATATTCACCTGGAGGAAGGCTATCGAAGCAGTAATGTCCTGCTGCATCTGTAGTTTGATTATCAACCCTTCCACCGAGGAAGTTTTCAGGGGTAACAAGCCCTCCCGCTCCGTCAACCAGGAACAATTCCAATTCTACACCTGGAATAGCGGGTTCGTCAGCATCTTGCTCTCCATCCCCATTCATATCGAGCCATGCAAGGTCTCCCACTTTAACCGGAGTCCACATACCAATATCAAGTGTGATATTTGAGCGATTATCTTCGATATCAGTAGCATCGTTATCGAAATTAGAATCCTCAGTGCTCGAAGAAGTAGGTTCCACATTACCAGGTCCTAAAGTAATCACATTGGTGCAAATACCTGCTGTGGCAGGCACATCGATATAATTTGCATCTCCTGGATCAAGACCGTTATCGTTTTGGTCACCGTTACTGTCGGGGTTGTCTTCCTCAAGTGAACCCATACTTGGATAAAAATCCTCAAGAGGGCCCGCGACAGCAAACTCTGAAGCAGGGATTCGCACGATATATTCGCCAGCAGGAACACCAGTAAATAGATAATATCCATCAGCATCTGTCGTGTCTCGGTTTTGAACACCTGGCGTAACCAGATCAATATCAACCGGAGCCTTATTTTCGTCAAGTAGCTCTACAACAATGCTGGCAAGTCCCGGATTGGCTCCGTCATTCGCATTAAGTGAACCACTATTATCAGCGTCAACCCAGACATAGTTACCAAGATTATATCCAGATACACCAAAGTCGATTGAGATGTCCGTATTAGGATTTCCATCACCATCATCGGTTGGCTCTCTTAGCAGCCTAAGAACTATAGGTGCACTTTGAATACTATCAGGCAGAATGGTTCCATCTTCGTCTCCGTTATCATCGGTATTATCCTGATCATCTCCTCCAATACCTCTTGTTCCTATAAATCCAGAAAGCAAACCAGTCGGACTAAATATTCCTGTTGTCCAGTTGTCTTCTGTCATTACTACTCGATAGGTAGCTTCAGGAAGATTATCAAAGAGGTATTCACCATCTGAATTTGTAGGCTGATCAGGAACTACCGTGCCTGATGCATCAGTTGCTGGGATGAATGTTCCAGTACCATCATCTACTAGTAGGCGCATGAGTACTCCTGGAATACCAGGCTCGCCTGGGTCTTGAGTTCCATCCCCGTTAAGGTCTTTCCATACAAGGTTACCAATAGCAGGAAACGGCATCAAGCCCGCATCAAGATCGAATATATTTTGCCCAAACTCATTCGTTCTGAAACAAATGACAAGACGGTCGTGAATTGATACAGGATCAGTTCCTCCACCGAGGCGCATGTCAGAATCAATTCCATCAGGCATATCCACTGTAGTGGCACTATCAGTAAAGGTTCTGCGATAGAACTTTCCCCCAACCTCTAATACTGAATCTGTACCAAATACTATATAGTAAGTACTGTTCTCTGTAAGCGCAGGGGTTGATGTTGAGTTGAACTCATAGGCGCCTTCTGTGCTTGTAGTAGTATTTGCTATTTGAGCTCCTGTGTCATCAAAAAGAAAAACAGGAACAAGTGGTGCAGGATCTTCGCTAGGGTCTTGTTGCCCGTTCGTTACATCGTCAATCCATACATAATCTCCTACCTGAATAGGAGGAGGAGGGCAAAGGTCTTCCATTCCTCCCAAACCATTAGCTTTTCCGACACTATTCTGAATTGCATATCCGCTAAAAATATTACCAGCTTTCACTACAAAACCACCAGTATTACTGAAACGAGAGACTCCAATCTGTCCATTGTGGCCAATACCATCAACCTGTGTGGTAATAACCTCTGACTTACCTGGGATCTGTAGTACACCTCCTTGAGTAGATTCACCTTCCGCTCCATCATCTCCCCAATAATACTCACCGGTATTCGTCCCGCTTGGGCCGAGGTATGTACTATTCAATCCACTAATACCTGTAAAAGGGTCGACGTTTGAAGGAGTCGGTCTAAAGCCTCCCGCATCACCTCCTTCTTCGAGTGTCCATGCTGTAGGGGCAAGGATGTCATTACCTGCAGCACGCAGCATATCACCACCAATTGTCCAGTTGGCAAATGGCATCATATCACCTACACGTGAACGAACTCCCAGTACCATACTACCACGGTCAAAGGTGATATCAACCAACCAAGGCTGGAACCTGTTTCCATCACCAGCATTGAAGGCACCTGGTAGAGGAGCATTCCAATCCGGAGCAAGGGCATGGTTTACGCCTACATATCCTGTAGAAACAGCTCTACGGTAATCGTAAGGGATATCAAGCACTGCGGTAAATACGTTTCCAGAAGGGTTGTATTCCCAAATACGAGATTGAAGTGGCGCAAGACTTTTGGTCATGGCTACATATATCTTACCAGCATACTTACCCATAGCGAAAGGGAACCAATCGGCGCCTGGATTAGGCAAACTAACTGCTGTTTGTGCCCCTGCGGTCAACACAGAACCAGTACGGTTAAGCTCTACTATAGCGAGTTCCTTTGCTGTTATGTTAATAGCATAAAGTGTATCACCCGCATCATTAATTTGAATATCGCCTAGACCAACTTTACCTACATCAGCAGCAGCATTTGTAGATGCTCCAGTTCCTGTAATTGTAGTAAATAAAGAAGGAGTACCTGCTCCATTTAAATCCATGGAATAAATTGCACCAGTACCATTTGGCAAACCAATACTCGTAGGCAATGGCGTACCCTTTACAAAGGCAGAAGCAAATAGTGTCTGCGTTCTTGGGTCATAAGAAAACGAGTGAACATTACCGACTTGTGCCTGGGTAGCCAATGTTGCCTTAGGCATCGAAGCTACAGGAGAAAGCCTTGACGATCCGCTATTAATTGAATTAAAATTAAAGCGTATGACAGATGGATCTGCCGGGCGATTCACATGAGCATAACACGCAGTTACCATCGCGGGATTAGGATCACTACAGTTGTATACAAAATCCAGAAGACCAAGATTGGCTGTACATGTACCAGCGGTTGTAAACTGAACGATACCACCATTTTCTGCGCCTTTGAGTGTTGGATATAACACATCAGGATAACCTGTAAACTCAACACGGTAGGCTTGGCCGTTTGTTAGGCCCTGAACTGCCCATGAACCAGAGGCATTTGTAGTGGCATTACCTACTAATAGGTTATTGTCATCATACACTTTTATTGTTACTGATGGAATACCAGTTTCGATACCGTTCATTACTCCATCTGCATTATAATCGATAAATACAGAACCACCAACTTCATCAGCCAAGCCTGTACAGGCAGGAACACATGAAGCGGGAGTGGTATATGTGCCCGCTGTTGAGCATGAAGTCGTATTTGAAAAATTAACAGTGATGTTACCTGCTCCTCCATTGGAAGGCACGTCAAAAGTAAACGTTTGAACACCATTCGTTTCAGGTAAAATGGAGATACTACGTGTTTCTCCACCAGCCTGAATGACAAGGTTCTCTCCTGGACGTGGTGAAGCTTCATATACCACATTCACAGTTAGTGCTGTAACACTTTGCCCACCTTCAAAACGGCAAGGACCTGTAGTAGCGGAAGCAATGTTTAAGAAACACCCAACCTCGAAGAAACCAGCATCGATAGTATCAATTGCTGTACTAATCGCACCTGAAGTAATTTCGACATACGGCAGACTAGCAAATGCACCACCTGCAATACCACCACTTACCTCAATAACCGCATCAGAATCTTCATCTCGAGTAGTCTGGTTAGCCAGTGTGAGAGCATATTCTAAAGCTCCTATATTTAAGTAGGCAGTTGTAGCATCAAACTGCCCTCCACCACCAAATACTACAAAATAATTCGTTGAAGGAGATGGTCCCGGAGTCGCTGCGGCAGTGTTTGTGTTACTCGCATCGAAGGCGTAAAAACCATTATTCGATGTCTGGGTAGTTGCGACTACTGTACCAGTTGCATCAAAAAGATGGACATTCACATTGCCAATACCATTTTCATTATTGTCCTGGACTCCGTCTCTATCTGTATCTTCAAATACATAGTTACCTATCGCTGTACAAGCGTCGGGAGAGTCATAGTTATCATTAGCATCAGAACAACCACTTGGATTTTCGTACTCAACATCAATATCATGATTATTGGTTCCATCAGGTGTTATCCTAAAGGTGAATGTCCTTGTACCGTCTGTTCCAGGTCCGGATCCTGGCGGGTTATAGGTTTGTTGTGAATTTCCAATAACAGGACCCGTAAGCGTAACCTCAATATCTCCCGCAGGAGCATCTTCATATTCAACTTCGACCTCTACGGTTGCTTCTATGTTTCCTGATATTGGACTTAATACACACTCACTCACTGTAACATTTAGTATCCTCAATTCACAAGCCATTGTAGCTTGTGGAGCAGTAATGGGAGAAGTCGTTGTGTATACTTTCGGATCAATGGTGATACCATAAGAAGGCTCATAATCTCCTACAGCAAATGATACACAGCCATCAGCGAGCACAAACTCACTTTCTACAAATGACTTTTTCCCTTCAATCATTTGATAGGAAACTGGTTTGGTGTGATGGATCAAGCTATTATCAAAAGGAAGAACCAAATCTCCATCATCATTAATATATGCTTGAGAAAAGCCTTCCATCTTCATACATAGTTCCTGAGGATTTTTCCCAGGCTCCAGATAGAAGTCATAGCCGGCATTGCCATCTCCCTTGTCATACAAGTGCAGATCGGTTCCATCGAAGAGTTGTTTGTAGACAACGTCTCCGTTTTCCTGAACCTCCAGTTTGGAGTCAGAATTGGAGCCTTCAAAAGTCATGGAAAGCGCCTCTCCTTCTGAAGAAATTTTTAGCGCTTCAGGGCTGAGGTCTAAGGCATAGGTAGAAGCCAATGCCTTGGCGTTGTTTCCGTCGACAGTTATCGATAATGCAGGAGAAGATAAAGCTACTTCCCGGATAAAAAATGAAACTGAAACAAGTAAAACTGCGACGGTAATTCCACCTAACGCAAGGTGTCTTCGTTTATGTGGAGAAAATTTTAAAAATCGTAGTAGAGCAAGCAAGGATGTAGACAGAAAATCTTTACGCATGTAAATAGATTACAGATTGATAATTATTAGCTTTAAACACTAATTAATGAGTGAAACATTATATTCCAATAGCCAAATTAATTCCATAAATTTTCTTTTACAAAGATGTTATATCCATTTTTATGTCTCTTTTATTACATTCATAATTATATTTATACAAATGGAATATATCATCCATTAACACATGCCCTTGTTTTAGTACATGCGCCTCATGCATTAAAATATGTTCCCTATACCCAAAAATACGCACTTTAGCGACTATCATAAGCAACTAGCGCCATTTCAAATAAGCATCAATCCACTACCCCTTTTGTTTCAAAAAAATTCACAAAATACTCACTGTACACAAAAAGCAACACCACCTGCTTCGATAAACAGAATTATTTTAATCGTAAATTTTTTATCAAAAATCAGCATTACTCAATTTCTATCAAGCTTAAAATCAAGCTCACTCCCTCTTACATAGGAGCCCTATTTTTTAGCGCATATAAAATCTCATATCCGGCAAATTTGAATACGAGGTGAAATCGTAACGTATATTTGTGGCAAGCTTAATTCAAAACAAAGACCATGATTATCATTACGGGAGCCGCTGGTTTTATTGGAAGTATTTGTGCCAAAACACTCAATGAAAAAGGATACCAAGACCTTGTTCTCGTAGACGATTTTACACGAGAGGATAAGCGGCAAAACTGGGAGCACCTTACATATACTCATAAGGTGGATCGCGAAACGGTTTTTACATGGCTTGAAGGAAAACAGCAGCTCGTCCAGGCCATCGTTCACCTGGGAGCGCGAACTGATACAACAGAGCAGGACTGGGAGATTTTTCAGCGCTTAAATCTGGATTACTCCAAAGCACTTTGGAAGCTCGCATCTCAATATCAAATACCGCTGATCTATGCGTCAAGTGCTGCGACCTACGGAGACGGAAGCCTAGGCTTTATTGACGATGAGTCAACCATGCCTGCGTTGAAGCCACTAAACCCGTATGGGAAGAGTAAGCAGCTTTTTGATGAATGGGTACTTGCCCAAGCTGAAAAACCATTCTTTTGGGCAGGCTTGAAATTCTTCAATGTGTATGGTCCACATGAGAACCATAAAGGTCGAATGGCGAGCGTAGTTTTCCATGCTTTTCATCAAATCCAAAAAACCGGAAAGATGAAACTTTTCAAATCGCACAATGATAAATGGGAAAATGGCAAACAATTGCGTGATTTTATCTATGTAAAGGATATTGCAGCCGTCGTGGTATGGTTATTGGAAGAAAGAAAAAGGAGTGGAATTTACAATCTTGGTACAGGCCAGGCTCGTACTTTTCTGGATTTGGTACAAAATGTATTCAAAGCGATGAACATCCCAGCCAATATTGAGTTCATCGATATACCAGAAGATATTCGGGAGGCATACCAATACTTCACTGAAGCAAGCATGCAAAAACTACGTGAGAGTGGCTATGTCGCTCCTTTTACAAGTTTGGAGCAAGGCATCGAGGAGTATGTAGCTGATTATCTTCAAAACAGATGAAGTTTTTTATATCAAGACCAAACTGAAATCTGAAAATTGACGTTATTTTATTGTAAATTGCCAATTCCCCCGCCTAATAATATTTTCTTTCTAAACGATGATATTACTTCTTAATCTAGGACTGCTTTCTGCCCTGCTTATTTCACCAGCCATTCTATTAATGGCGTATTGGTATCGCAAACAGATGCCCAATACGATCATGGAGTGGAAAAAACCAGAACTGGTCCTTATCACTGTTGTCGCAGCTGTAGCAGCCGTGGTAATATTCATCATTGGTCTCACTAGTCTGTTTACCCATCTTGGCTATCTTAAGTCGGGGTTTGTAGCAAATGGAGACCGAGTGATGCGAGATCTCAGCTTATTCAGCCTATTTGCTTTCGCCAGCCTTAGTACGCTATATATTGCGACGCGTATCCTGCTTATCCAGGTAGTAACGCACAAAGGAATCGTCATGAACGACAAAATTTTTCGCATCCCCAATTTCAAAACTGTATTGTATTGGAAAGAAATTGCGGATTACTATGTTAAATCAGACTATCCGAATGTGGTGTTTACGCTAATTATCCGAGAAGATGATGTCACATATGAGCGGATTTCACTTAAAGTGCCGGTCTACTTTCGTGACAGATTTGAGCGCTTGCTCGAAGAAAAAATGGAGAACTCTGAAGCTGCAACTGACTCTTCAAGAAGTCGCTTCCCCTATCCAGAGAACTAAGCAACGTGGCGGACTGGCCCTCAGACATTTCCAAAACACCCTCCTGGCTTAAAAGCGCTGGATGGATTTTGCTAACAACCATTTGGGTGCTGGTTATCGTCCTGGTGGTCCAAGACCAAAACCGTACTGATGCAGAGTGGTTGATCAAGGCTGAATCCGAAATTCAGACAGACTTAACCTCTTGTATTGAGCGATTCAAAAAGGGAGACGCCAATCTGCCGGAGCATTGCCAGTTGTGCAAGCTCACCTATAATAAAGCAGGCAATCTCATTGCATGGACAAATAATGCCCTTCTCCCTCCCCGCCAGGCGATCGATAGCATTACCAAACTCCAACAACGAGAGAAGTTTCTTTTTAGCGAAAACAGAACCTATTACCAGGAATGGCAGGAAAACGGAGATGAAACAGAGGTGATTCTAGCCCCTGTATTTGTCCCTTACACGATTGATAATGACTTTCTGCTACCCTACGTATTTCTGGGACGCCACGGCACAAAATTCACCGCCAAAGACTTAAAGGCGGTTGAACCGTATAAGCATTACAAGGGAGATTATATCCGCCTTCGTTCTCCGGACAATACATTTTTGGTGCCCTTAAAAGGCCTTCCCTTTAGCCCGTTTAGGAAAGGACTCCGTAATATGGTTGTATGGCTGGTAGCAGTTGGCATTCTGCTATTCTTGATCCTTATTAATAACAAACTGCAACGAATCAAGCAGCCTGAATTAAGGGATTTCATACTCCTTGGAATAGCATTTCTAATCAGATTGGTGCTCTTCCTGTTCAAGCTGCCTACCAGCTATATTAAGTGGGGCTTATTCTCTCCCGAAGTTTTAGGTTTCAATGATATCCTGGCTCCTACTTTAGGAGACTTAACACTGAACACGCTCCTGTATGGTGCTTGCATTTGGCTCATCTATAAACATGGATTCCGTCCCATTAGCCTGGCTTATCGCAAATTTTTTGTCGGCACTACCCGAATCTGGTTCTATCTCATCGGCTTCTGCACGTTGATCCTGTCGTTAGTGTATGTGCACATGTTCGTATTCCAGGAAATGATTGACAATTCCCAGGTTGACATGGAGTTCAGTAATCTGTTTGCAACTGAATATCATGCTTTCGTGGTGCTGCTCGATATGGGGATTTTGTTATTCTCCTTTTTTCTAATTTTCTCGTTGTTATTCCGGCCATTTGTCATACACATTTTACAAACTCAGCGACCCGCGTTTTGGCTTATTAGCTTTGCGCTTATCATAATTGTAATCGGAATCTTCATGTTCCGTTCCAATCCAGGCCTGCTGGCAGTATCCATCACTTCACTATTTATATGGGCAATAAGCTTGCTTCGCTTTCCAGATCATAAAATTCTCAATTTTGACTTGGTAAACTATCTACTCATTCTCTTTGTAGGAACGACCCTTACAGCATATGCTATACTGGCAGCATCTACCGAAAAAAATCGTCGTGAAGTAGCGCTTATCGCAGAGAAAGTAATTGAAAACCGCCTTGAAAAAGCAACAATCGGATTTGATCGCACAAAACGCCAACTCCAAAGTGAAGATGTTCAAATAGCAGCAACCCGTAAATTTCGTGAGTTAGAGCTCACAAATAATAATGACGCAGCCCTTCGATTGCCTGATTATGCTATCTGGTTTGGCAATAGTTTTTTGTTCAAAAATTTCGAAGCATTTGAACGACGTTTTTTTGCTTATGATGAATCCTGGAATCGCATAGACAGAAATGAAGGTGAGGAGCCTGCCCTGGTTCCTGGCTTTGCCCAAGGTGATAGTATTCTTTTTCGTGAAGCTATTGAGCTACAACCCGGCTTGTACCAAACTCCAAATGCGGATGCAGCTTTTGATACCTATCTGGCACTTTTTGTTGTCAGGCCCGGCTCCGATGCTGGAGTCATTTATTTCCTCCTTGAATTATCGCCTAACCCCTACGGAGTGGGTAGCGTGTCACCAATCGTGCTGGTAGGAAATTCTACCTACACCGAGGACGCGCTCTTTAAACGGTTTGATTATGCCATTTATAGAGAGGGAATCCTTACCAATGCAAGTGGAAAAAGTGTATTTAAAACCCAGCTCCCTCCCGAGAGCATTAACCTTGAGCCATCATTTTCCAACGAAGGTTCCTATATCAGCTTCTCCCAATCGGCCTCAGGCGCACTCGGTGGTTCGGTGCGCACCATCGTAGTACGCTATCCTGTGCGAACACTGAATCAGGTTTTCACAACCTTTTCACTCGTTTACTACTTCTTTACCTTGGCACTGGCCTTACTGCTCGTTGCACCCAACTTAGGCAGGCGCCTGTTTCGCCGAAAGGACTTTATTCAAACGCTTCCTATTCGAACCAAAATCAGAATTGCTATTGTATCGGTCAGTTTTATGCCTATTCTCGGCATTATCCTTTTTCTTCAGCCCTATATTCAGGACCGATTTTCGGAAGATGCCAGTTCAGAGATCATTACAGAAACGCAGCGTGTCAGTAAACTTATCGAAGAAGATCTTTATGAGTCAGATGACTACGGTGCAAACCCCAAACATGTAGGAGAAATCCTGTCTCGATACCGTGAGTCTATCCCATTTGACATTACTGTCTTTGATGGCAAAGGCAGGCAAATAGGATCAACCCAGCCTTCTTTATTCGCCCAGGGAATATATTCCGGATTACTCAATGAAGAAGCACATACCCACTTTTCCAATACCGAAAGTTCACATCTAGTCTTAGAAGAAGACTTGGGAAGCTTTCCTTTTTATGCTGGCTATCAGGTTATTTGGGACAAAAAGGGTGAAACAAAAGCTTACGTCCAGCTAGCATTTTTGAACAAAAAGGAAGCACTCAGCAAGCAAGTCGTAGGGCTATTGGCCTATTTGGCTAATATCTATCTCCTCGCGTTCCTCGCAGTAGGTGTTATCGCCGTTTTGGTTTCAAATGCCCTGGTAAAACCGCTAAGTATTATTCAGCAGAGACTTTCTGCGACTCGACTTGGAGCTTCTAACGAGCCTATATCTTCTTATAAGTCAAAAGATGAAATCGGGGCCATTGTGGAAGCCTACAATAATATGGTAGGCAAACTAGGCGAAAGTGAGCAGGCGCTTGCTGCAACAGAACGTCAGCTAGCCTGGCGGCAAATGGCCCGCCAAGTTGCCCATGAAATTAAGAACCCGCTTACACCGATGAAGCTGAGCATTCAACACCTCATGCGAAACTGGAAAGCAGAATCTCCCAATCTGCAAAAGATGTTTCCTAGGGTTATGAAAACCTTGCTCACTCAAATTGAGTCAATGGTCAATATTGCAGACTCTTTTTCCCAGTTTGCCAAAATGCCTGAAGCGAAAAAAGATAATATTCTGCTCCAGGATGTAATTCATGAAGTAGTAGACCTCTACCATGATGAAAGCCTGAATATCGAATGGCATATCGATTTGCCAGAACCTTCATTTGAAATATTTGCAGATAAAGATCAGCTATGCCGCTCAATCGGAAATATTGTTAAAAACGGCATCCAAGCAATGGACGACCTTGATCGCCCTGGAAATCTGCATATCTCCTTTAGAGTCCGTGATGCTGTTGCACAAGTTGAAATAACAGATACAGGAACGGGAATGACCGACGAAATTCAAAAGCGAGTATTTGAACCTAACTTCTCCACCAAAAACTCGGGTATGGGAATGGGGCTTGCAATTGTTAAGCGAACGATTGAACTTAACGGCGGCACGGTCGATTTTGAAAGCGAATCTGGCATTGGAACGACCTTCTATGTCCGCATTCCCAATGCTGGTGTAGAATTGCCGGAGAAGCGCCAGGAAGAGGATTCATAACATACAACGTAATCATATTCGGATGAGCACAAACGAAACTCCGGTAATCATTGTAGGTGCTGGCCTGTCAGGCTTATGTGCTGCAATTCATCTTCAGAAACGAGGTTATAATGTCAAACTTATCGAAGCTTCTGACAGAGTTGGTGGAAGGGTAGCTACAGATAAGAAGGATGGTTTTTTACTCGATAGAGGATTCCAGGTTTTGCTTACCGCCTATCCTGAGGCAAAGGAGATGCTAGACTACCAGGCTTTGAACCTTAAGGCGTTTGATCCCGGCGCGCTCATTCTACACAATGGTTCTTTAAAGCGTATTGGTGATCCGCTACGAAAGCCATCTAGTGCTCTTCCTACCCTATTTTCGGGCGTGGCTAATCCGCTTGACATGATTAGGCTACTGAAGCTACGCTCGAAGGTATTATCCGGAGAGCCTTATTCGCTACTGGATCAGGATGCCAAGTCTACCGCTACTTATCTTGAAGAGCTAGGTTTTAGTAAAAAAATCCGACAAAGATTTCTACATCCATTTTACCAGGGAATTTTTCTTGAGGAAGCCTTATCCACGTCGTCGGCAATGTTCGATTTCACCTTTAGGATGTTTGCTAAAGGCGATGCCGCCCTGCCGGCCGCAGGCATGGCTGCTATTCCACAACAGTTGGCCGAACGTATTGGCTATCCCAATATCCAACTCAATACGACTGTAGCAACATTCGATGGCCAAAGCGTTACATTGGATGATGGCAGCACATTAACGGCTCAAGCGGTTATACTCGCAGTCGATGGCTGGTCGCCTCTACGAGGCTCCCACAGACAAAATTCGGCATCAGGAGGCAGCACTACCTGTCTCTACTTCTCCGCTCCCTCCCTACCCTTTCAGCATCCGCTTATCGGGCTCAAATCAGCCCCTAAAGGCCTGGTGAGTAATATAGCAGTAATGGATCAGGTTGCTCCTGGTTATGCTCCTGAAGGCAAGCACCTCATCATGGTGTCCCTGAACAATGTCCCCCCAGGAGACGACAAGGTACTCTTTGAACTATCTAAACAAGAACTGCTTCCATGGTTTGGCGCCAAAACCATGGAATGGGAAGGAATCGCTTGTTATCGTATCCCGAATGCACTTCCTAATCAGCAAAATGTAAAAAGCACAATTGATGCTTCAGCACTACGCCTGACGGACGGAGTCTTTCTTGCTGGTGACCATTTGCTCCAGGGATCTATAAATGGTGCGATGGTGAGTGGCAGACTGGCAGCGGAAGCGCTGCATACAAGCATGACTTAGGTATCGACAAAAACATAGACATAAAAAAGGAAAGCCACTCGTTTGAGCGGCTTTCCTTTTTTATGTCTAACAATCCTTCCTTATAAGGTTGATAGTCGATTATTTCGATACTTTGAATACGCGCTGGCGACCTTTTCCACCTGCTTCTGCAACATGAACCATGTAGCAACCGCGTGGAAGGTGTCCAAGGTTAAGCTTCCAGCTATCATTGAGTGTATTCGACTCGTTATTGATAGCAGAATAGTGAACCTTTCCGCTTAGGTCAACGACGCGAAGTGTATACTTGGTCATTCCTGCCTTTTCGACATTCACTGTCAGGATATCGGTAAATGGGTTAGGGTAAGCTACCACACCAATAGAACCTTCAAGGTTGAACTTTACTGACATGGTGTTTGAAAGGAATTCATCACCATTCAAGTCAAACTGACGAAGACGATAGTATACAACAGGAGCCATATCGCTCTTGTCATTAAAGCTATAGTTAGTTTCTGTGTCGCTATATACAGCGGCCTGAACTTCACCAATCACTTCAGTATTTGTAAAGTCAGCATCAAAAGACTTTTCAACCTGGAAGAAAGCACTGTTCACCTCGCGAGAAGTAGTCCAGTTAATTTCTGTTTCCTGAGTTGAGATAGCCTTGGCTTCCATGTTAAGGAACTCAACAGGAAGTGAAGAGGTACGCTTTACTCTAAATGGAATTGGGTTATTTGCAGGATCACCGATTGCGTTAGGGAAAAACTGGCTGTTATCTTCTAGATAAAGCTTGTCAGTACATGCGCCTGAGAAGGTAAAAGATAATACCTCTACAGTAGCAGGTGCTACAGGAGCAGAAACGAATACCGGAGGGGTAGTAGCCGATACGTTTGCATACATCAATCGCTGATTGTAAGAAGTTCCTCCTAGAGTAGAAGGTGTTGTTAGCGTATTCACCTGAACCGATTCGAAAAACTGGTTCCAAAGGTTCATAAATAGAGAGTACGATGTTCCAGTATAAGTAGCACAACTTGAATTATGCAAAATAGACAAAGTCGCTGAACGTACATTGATAGGACTTCCAGTAAGGCTCTGCAGGTGGACACGGAATGTGTCAGGTGCTGTTCCAACACCTTGAGACGTCACACCACTCATTTCAATTTGTGGAACTTGTCCGTATGCTAGGGTAGATAGGGCAAGGAAAATTAGGAGGGTAGTTCTTTTGATCATTCTTAAAGGTTTAATCGTAATACATTGCTTCAACCACAAAAGTATTAGATCAAAAGAAAATACCTCCAGCATTATCGCTGAAGGTATCAATATCTGGGGTGATATGCAGTTTTAGGGGGGTAAGTAACAATCTGGTTATTACAGACCGTGTATTATTTTAAACGTTTGTGAAAAAGGGATACTGTTTCCATCGCTTTTCACATTCATAAAGTACAGACCATCAGGGAGTTCTGCAAAATTTAGAGTGAGCTTTGACTCTCCATTTTGCAAATCGTGTTTAAGCGTTTTTATTACTTTACCTGCAGGGTTTATTAGCGTAATCTTAATGGTCGCAGACTCCAAAAAACCGAAGTCCACTGTTGTGATGTCTTTAACAGGATTTGGATAGACCTGTATTCTTACATCAATATCGTTTTCAGAAAATCTCACCAGGCGCGACTCTGAATAACTCCAGCTACCATCAATATCAACCTGGCGCAAACGATAGTAGACCTCTTTTTGCATTAAGCCATCATCTTCAAAGCTATATGAAGCAGGCGCAGTTGAGCTTCCTTCGGCGTCGATTGTTGCGATTGACTCTACAATATCAAAATTGCTATTGAAGCTTTTTTCGATTGTGAAATAATCATTATTCACTTCGGAAGCTGTTATCCAGTCAAGCTTTACAGAACCGTCGGCCTGTCCTTCGGCTTCCCAGCTTAGGTATTCTACTGGAAGTGTCGGCGGACCTGAAAGACGCTGAACTGTATAGCTAACACTATTAAGGTTTGCATCAGCTATTTGATTCACAGGGTTTTCAGACTGATCCTCCATGTAAATGGTCGAGTTACAATTTCCTGAGAAGGTGACACGAAGTACTTCCAAAAGACCTGTATTCAATGCTGGAATATGCACAATCGAATTATTAGTAAGATTGGCATCACCTATCGCATACAGCCAGCGGCTATCGTAGGTATTAGCCCCATATGAAAGACTTAAGTTACGGCGGATAAGATGTCGCTGAAAAAAGCTTTGCCAGTGGGTTGGAAAAATCGAGCTATACGTATTGTAGGTGCTACAGCTAAACTGATACGCAAATGAAAAGTTAACTGCTCGAATAGGCACTGTATTTGACGATGTGCTTTGGAGATATACGATTACTGTATCAAAACCGGAAGCTCCGCCGCTACGAGTTTCATATAATACATCGATACTTTGAGCCGAGGCACCAGCACCGGTAAGGAGCAAGAAAGACAAAGCAAGTATTAGGTGTTTCATTATGATAAGCTTTGCAAATAAAAGATTGTTTGAGGGGTAGTTAGTATGATTCACAGGCAATAATCGAACCAAAGTACATTATTCAACGTCAGATTATTTTATTTCATACAAAATAATAACCATGTTGGTGATTTTATTTACAAACGACAAAAAAAGCCCTCCAGATCGCATTAAACGCTGGAGGGCCACATCTTTTTGAATGACTTTGGAGGAATGGCTTAAACCATTTTCTTGACGTCTCTTTCCTTTTTGCCCGAAAAAGTAGACATCGATTCGTAGACACCTAACAAATCACCAACCACGTAATCAAAAACCCGAGTGGGTAATATTCCACGAAGGAAAGGAGCCAGATACACTGACCAGGGAGCCCGAAGCTGAATCTCATTACGCTTAATTGCCAGGATGATCTTATTTACAATCTCAGTTGGCTTAAGCATAGGCATCAACGTAGGCGAGGTCACCCCTTCAAACATACCGGTATCAATATAACCTGGCGTTACTGTCGTGACATTGATATGGTGATACTTTGCCTCCATCTCCAGACGAAGCGATTCTGACCATCCTACTACCGCCCACTTAGAACCAGCATATACAGACATTTTAGGATTGGGGATCAAGCCAGCAGCTGAAGCGATATTCACAATATGGCCGCGCCCTCGCTTAATCATACTCGGCAGGATGCCTAGCGTAACATGCATAACTGCCTTTATATTGACATCAACCGTCAGGTCAATATCACTGGCACTATGATCTTCAAAATTCTTACCGACCACCACGCCGGCATTATTGACAAGAATATCTATTCCGCCTAATTCAGAGAGGACATCAATCGCGGTATCCTCTACATTCTCTGTGTCAGTAACATCGACGACATACGCCAGTACGTTAGAATATCCTTCGGCTTGCCATTCTGCTGCGGTTTTGTACAAAGCATCTTCATTCACATCCCAGATCACCACATTTCGCGCGCCTTCTTCCAGAAAACGTCGCCCCATGAGCTTTCCTATTCCAGATGCTCCTCCGGTAATGAGTACATTTCGGTTGACAATTTTTGACATAGCGGGCTTATTTTATCCAAATATACGAAGATAAGCGCCAATGTTATGCATGCATACTAATACAATAATGATATCAAGCTCGCTCCTACCAAAGGAAGCAGAAGCCCACTTACCAAGCTGGCACGGCTCAGTATTCCATTTTTGATGGTGGCTTGAGTAAGTGAAAAAATCAGAAGCCCCACGCTGTGAACCGCTACGAGAAAAGATAAGCGGACTGGAAAATCACCCAGAGAACGATCCTCAGTGAACACAAAGTAAAGGATACTGTATAGCAGCATGAAACCGACATTCATTCCAAAAAACAAACGCGGCCTGGAGAGAGATTGCTGAAATAGTTGATACACAAGATAATAACAAGAAGGTTTGTCTTATGTTTGTATTGTGAATAAAAAAGGCCCAATACTATTAGCCAATTTCTCTGCTGCATGGGGCGGAGGAGAGCTATGGTTTCTCTCGGTTGGCAGGGCTTTACGTGCAAAAGGGCTCGACGTACATTGGTGGGTAAAGGAGGGGTCTGTTTTAGAAAAAAAGCTGGCCAAACTTGAGCTCCCGCATTTTACGACAAGTGGCCGTGCCAGTGATATGTTCTCACCTTCGAAGGTCAACAATTCGATCAAAGCTATTAAACGCATACAACCGGATCTCATGCTCCTCAATGCCTCCCATGAACTCAAGTTTGGTGGATTGATGGGCAAGCTGGCCGGAGTACCCAATATCATCTTCCGGAGAGGCGTATCTTACCCTTTGAGTGAAAACGCATTTAACCGCTGGTATATCCGCAATGTAACGACAGGTTTTCTAGCCAATAGCAACAGTACGTTCCAAGCTTTTGCACATGCTTTTCCGAACATTCTGAACAACGTTCACACAACGATTTATAATGGTATTGAACTGAAGCCATATGGTGCTGTTTCATCAAATCCGCAAGATGGCTTGATCATCATGAGTGCGAGACTATCTCCAGAGAAAGGAATAGATCGGGCACTACTGGTGATGCAAAAAGTAAAGCAACTGTACCCTCAGGCGCATCTGCGCATTTTGGGTGATGGCCCTCAGCGCGCAGCGCTTGAACAGCAAGCGAAAGCGCTCGGTCTGGAGCAACATGTTACGTTTGCCGGTTTTGTAGATAATGTGATAAATGAATTAAGCAAGGCTAATCTTTTTCTATTTACTCCCACACGAGGAGAAGGCACCAGCTTTGCCTTATTGGAAGCGATGGCCTGCGGCCTGCCGTGTGTCGCATTTGAATCACCTTCGCTCGACGAAGTCATTCTACATGAACAAACTGGATTCTTGTTCCCAGCAGAACATATGAAGGAAATGGCTCATAGTATTCACAGCCTGCTTACGCAAGCTGATATGCGCAAAACCATGGGAGAGGCGAGCCGTACACGTGCATTCTCACATTTTTCATTGGAACGCCTCACCGACCAGTTTCTCACATTTTACCATTCAATATAGATCATGGCGGAATCACTTCTCCTCTCCCCTACTGCCACCAAAGCAGAGCGCTATCAGGAACTTATTCCTCAAATCAAGGCGCTCATCGAAGATGAACAAGACCTTGTTGCAAACATGGCCAATATCAGTGCTGTGCTTAAAATGGCCTTCGATTTCTTTTGGGTGGGTTTTTATATTCAAAAAGATGGAGAACTTGTGTTGGGCCCTTTTCAGGGACCGCTAGCCTGTACGCGTATTGCTTTTGATCGCGGAGTATGTGGAGCAGCAGCTAAAACACAGCAAAGCATTTTGGTGCCGGATGTTGAGAAATTTCCAGGCCATATTGCATGCAGCAGCGCTTCCCGTTCTGAGGTCGTCATACCGCTCGTTACAGATGGAACCACGCGTTTCGTTCTCGATGTAGATTCGGATCGATTTAATGATTTTGATCAGGATGATGTCAAAGGGCTTGAAGCTATCGTTGATTTGTTAAGATTTCATTTTGCATGACCAAAGCACGTATCCAAGCCTGGCAAGGCAAGCATATTCTCGTCGTAGGCGACCTCATGATAGATCAATATCTATGGGGAGACAGCACACGTATTTCACCCGAAGCTCCTGTTCCTGTTGTCGATGTTGCCAAAAGGGAGATCAGGCCTGGTGGAGCAGCAAACGCAGCACTTAACCTGCAAGCGATGGGCGGAATAGTCAGCTTGATGGGACTTGTGGGTACGGATAAGCAAGGCAAACAATTTATCCAACACCTACAAAATGAAGGCTTTGGTACTGAAACGGTTTTTCAAAGTGAGGAACGTCGTACGACAGTAAAGACACGCATCATGGCACGTGGCCAGCAGCTTATCAGAGTCGATGAGGAAGACACCTTTCCTATAACAGCGACGGAGTCTGCCTTCATCTTGCAGCAGCTGGAGCAAGCCACAGGAATAGACGCAGTCCTTATTTCTGACTATGACAAAGGAATGCTTACACCGTCTATGATTGAAGCTATCGTGGGTTGGGCAAATAAAAGGTCAATTCCTATTACCGTTGATCCGAAGTTCAAGCAGTTTTATGCGTATCAAAACTGCACCCTTTTCAAGCCAAACCTCCGAGAACTAAACGAAGCGACAGGACTGAGTCTAAAAGGATCGGACCATGGGGCTATCCGAGAAGCAGCGTTGAAGCTACGAGAAGAGATGCCACATATATTGAGCCTCATAACGCTAGGCAAACATGGCATGCTGGCCATTGATGAGGAAGGCAACAGCACGCATATTGCTGCACGCTTACGCGAGGTGGTCGATGTGTCGGGAGCTGGTGATACCACGATTGCGGCGGCGACTCTGGCGCTTTGTGCGGGAGCCTCACTTGTTGAAGCAGCCGAGCTTGCCAATATGGCCGCAGGTTTGGCCTGCGATATTGCAGGTGTAGCACCCGTGAGTGCGACTCAGCTTCAGGATTTAATAGCTTAAGTTTCTTTAGAAAAAAGGCCACTTATTTTACCCCAAACTTTGCCTATCCACTTACCCCTGGATTCTTCAGAAAGGAAACGAGCCTCCATTGCAGCCAAATACAATAGCCACAAGCCTATAGGCCCGAATATAATAATCGGTAACCAGGCACCAATTACAGGATCGATTCTACCATCGCGTGAAAGGTCCTTGCCTTGATTTTGCACAACATACGCGAAGATCAGCACAGCAACCGAGATAATACCGGGCAATCCCATTCCACCCTTTCGAATGATCGCCCCCAGCGAAATGCCGATGATCATAAATACCAAACATTGAAAAGGCGTCGCCCAGCGCAGTTGATATTCATAAATGTAACGGCGCATGCGCTTAGCCTGATCATTCCGCTTCCCGATCATAAATTCAGCATAATTCTTCACTGAGCGTGCGCTACCAAGAGCTTTAGAAATAACCTCTGTGCGCGAAACCTGCGGAAAGCGATCCACCAAGGTTCCTTTTAATGGAACATTAATTGTATCGGGCAGGGCCGGTTTTAGTTGAATATCGGCAGCGGTATCTATCTTTTCGGGAGGGAAATATATTGGCTTTCGTAAAGGAGGCGCCTTAGGCTTGACGGGATTTCCGGCAGTATCTACGTTGGCTGTATCAACATCATGTACTTTACTCGCAATGACGGAGTCAGGAAGGTTTATTTCTAGTCCGTAGGAAGAATCGATTTTGGTATATGGGGCGATATAGTCTCTAAACGTGTTGACGGATTTCCGGGGGCCTTTTTTGAGGCTGTCCAGCGCATGTGAAAGGTCCGTTTGCTTTAAGGTCATATAGTGCCTTGAAAACAACTTTTCGTCTGTTCGCTTCAGGTCAAACCCTTTCAGATTAAACTTATAATAAAGCGAATCAAAATAGGTCCTTCCATGGTTTTTTTTGCCTGAATTCTTACCACTGGATGCCATCTCTTCGTGCCTGACTCCTGCATAAAGGACCATCCGTAACTCACTCTGAACACCTCGTATCATACGAGCAGAATCAGCGGCTATAACATCTATACCTTCATGCTTTCTTGTGTGGTTATAAATAAGCACATCGCGCAATGTGCTGGTTTCTTCGTCCCTGTCTGCAATGCGAATAACATACTCATCTATTCCTCCATAAAAGTGTCCTGGTTTAAGTGAAAGTGCTGCTTTTTTTCTCCCAACATCATACAACAGGCTATAAAATTTGAGAGCAGAAGTAGGAACAAGCTCAAATGTAAACCAGAGCATAAAGGCAGTAATAATCAGGGCCAATATGCCCATAGGCTTACTGATGCGCAATAAGCTTACGCCAGATGATTTTAGCGAAGCAAGCTCATTGCGCTCCCCCATTCCACCAAAGGTCATAAGTGCTCCAGCAAGGATCGCAACGGGCATAGCCTGCATCATAAGGCGACCGGAGGCATAGAAAAACATTTTTCCTATAAGTCCCAGCCCAAGTCCTTTTCCGGCAATCTCGGGCAGATAGGCCGCCAAAAGTTGCAATACAAGTATGAAGAGAATGATGGCAAGGCTCATCATCCACGGGCCCATAAAGGCCTTCAAGATCATACTATGTATTTTTTTCACAGGAGCGTCAAATAGATAAGGAGGCCAAAGTTACAACATTATCGATTCGGCATACCATCTACCCAGACAATGTCTCCAGAACGGTTGATCCACGCTGCTCGTTGCGGGTGTATTTCATGATCCCTAGCGATCCGCACTCTGGCTAAACCGTGGCTGAATGAGCTTGCAAATGAAAACTGAGGTTTGAAAAGATACTGGTTACTGGGAGTAATATATCCCCAACGTGAGTGAATACGAACAGGCGCATAACCTTCATTAAAACCCCTTGTTTCATTATAGGTAGGATTAATAATAAAACGCCCAGTGGTATCAATATATCCCCACATCCCTCCATTAAATTCATATGCGCTGATGTGGGTTGTTCCTTCCAGAGCTTTTTGAGGAGTACTACCTACTCTTACCGGTAACAGACCAGAGCCACAAAGTCCTATATAATCAAATTCCGGTGAGGCAGTAAAGCGTCCGTTTTTGTCCATTACTTCGAGGAAGTCTATTCTCTCTCGTTTCCCTTTTTCTTTAAAGTCTTTTTTTGTTGCAACAATCCCATTCGAAAATGGGCTTGCAATGCTAACCTGATTGAAAATTGATTCTCCCTTTTTATTAAAACAAAAATGTTCTCCTTTTCTATTCAGTGTCATTAAAAAACCATCATGCGGATCGTAAGCATACGCATACACGCATGGAACTACAATCTCCCCAAGTATATTGATGTATCCCCAGCCTTTTTCAAGTTGCACCGCTGCAATACCTCCATGAAAAGATCGGGCACTTTTGATATTGTAACCACGACTCTGTGTTCCCTCCCCTACCTGCCTGGGAGAAGACTTCGCAAATTCAATAGCGACTGCACCTTCTCCATCAATATACTGCCAGTGATCTCCTTTTTTGACTGCGGCAAAGCCTTCATTGTAGATGTAATCTTCGAGGAGGAGTGTGCCGTAGCTTTCCCTTTTGTATGGAAGCACTCCATTTTTAGCGGACTGGTAGATTGGGTTTATTTTAAATTCTCCAAACGAGTTAATAAATCCCCATTTCCCGTCCAGAGGACTTCCCCGGCGTTTAGGGCTAGCCCCGACATTGACACCGGCGTATCCTTGCCCGAAGTTTTTCCCTGCGGCAAAGCTGCGCTCAATCCGTTTTGAGCCAAACATATCGATATAGCCTGCATACCCTTGATCCTTCACTACAACCCAGTTGGTCTCATCAATATCAAAGGCTGTTTCTTCTCCGCAAGCTGATAGCAACAGGAGTAGTCCAACGCAGATTACAGCGATTGTTTTTTGTAATGCTTTATGATGCATACTGCAAAAATAAGAAAGGCAGACACAAAATGTGTCCGCCAATCAAAATAAAGAAGCAATGGATTAAAATGTAAAGCCTAAACCCCGATTAAACAGGGTTTAGGCTATTTTTTATCACTAGCGTGGTACGTGGGTCTGCTTAAAGTAGTTATCCAACGTACGTCCAACGTCAAGTGAGTTGGTCACACCATCCAGGTTCACATCAGCCTTTCCGAATCCAATATGGAAGTAACGGAACATGATCGCACCAAGGTCAACAGAGTTGATTTGGGCATCACCCGAGGCATCACCTTCAAAGAGTACTGTAGTTCCGTTTGACATAGCGTGAGCTGCTGCGTTTGGAATAGTAGGATCTGTGTAGATGTCATTCAGGCTCTTCGTGAAGTCAGCGAAGAATACGTTTCCGTAGCGCTTCATTGGAGTAGCCGTCATTGCACGAACGTGGTTACGGTGCTGGATCACAAGGTTGAAGCTATCAGTTCCTGCTGGCAAGTTGCTAGCATCTAGAAGTGTAGTACCATTCAATCCTACCACTTCACCATCTTCATTAACAAAGGCCGCCATTCTAGAAAGAACAAGACCCTGGTTCAATGGGTGACGCATCTCAACCAATACCCAGTCAACGATACTATCGTTTGGAATAGCAGTTACAGATTCTGTACCCTGGTAGTTCCATGGATGTACATTGTATGGCTGGTGGAGAGGCAGTACACCTTGCTGATTTAGCGCAGTTGCCATAGTATCACCTGATCCACTGTAAGGTCCTTGTAGGATTACCTGTGTAGCGATCATAGGAGATGCTGCCAGTGGGTCTGGACAAACCTGACCACATGATAGATTCATGTTGAAGTCACCACCACCAGTATACAATCCTGATGCACTTGTGTAGCTGAACCAACCTGATAGTCCAAAGTCGTTCAAGGTCTTATCATTAGCACCTGTTCCGATCTGGAATCCGAAGTAGTAGCTAGCTGGCTTGTGTGTCAGGAAGAGTGTATCTCCTGTAAGTACACCGTTACCGATCAACTTACTTCTGCTATCATCAAGTTCGTAGTAGTCCCATGTCTGGTAAAGGTTGCTGAACGGATCGCTCTTCTTACCTCTTCCTAGTGCTGACCACTGTCCCCAGTCACGACGGTTCTCTAACCATACATCAACTACAAAGCCGAAGTTAGGGTCATTTGTGTGAACCAATGTACCTGTAATGTGAGCAGTTCCATCAGCAAAGGTCTCTACACGTCCACTGTTATTTGCCCAGTGATACCAAGGAGGTGCTGCATTAGGCTTAGTACCGTTTGTAAAGATCACTGACCACTGTTGTGGGTTGAACGCAGTTGCGACACAATCACCTAGAGCAATACAACGCACACGTACCTTCGTACATCCAGGGTTCAGCTCACCACAAATACCTCTTTGAACAAGTAGGTTGGTGATCTGCCACAAGTAAGTAGTTCCTGGTACGATCTGGTTCAGGTCGAAGTAGTTCGGATTCGAAGTGTTACCACTGTATATCAATACGTGGATACAATAGTCACCTTGATCTGACACTACAAAGTTCGGTGTAGAGCTCACTTGCAATACACGACCAGCCTGATTAGCCAAGAGGTAAGAAACACTGTATCCGGCAGGGATAGTACTGTTACCATCGTCTGTCGCAGTTATCGTTACTGAGCTTCCTGCAAGGTCAAAGAGTGTATCTGATGGTGTCACTGTACCAGCAACAGCAAGACATACTCTTGAGCCTACAATACCAGCATCAATATCATTGAGTGTTTCACCAACTCCGAGTGTGAAGCAACCTGTAGAGCCATTCTGACCTGGGTCAGAGTCAAGAGCATCATTTGATCCTTGATTTGGAAGGGCAAAGATGAAGCCTGCTGGCAAGTTAGAGAAGGTCACAGTATAGCTTCCAGGAATGATATTCTGGAAAGAATATGCACCTGAGGAACTCGTAGTAGTCGTTGCGATTGGGCTAGTAGAACCACATACAAAGAGGTCAACTGTTATACCCGATACACCTGGCTCATTTTGGTCCTGAAGACCATCGTTGTTCAGATCTTCCCAGACATAGTCACCGATAGATCCTGGTGTAAGGACACCTGCGTCAATATCGTCTTTGTCTTCACCTGGATTCAGTGTGAAGCAAATAGTACGTCCAGATGCATTAGGATCTGAATCCTTGGCAGGGTCTGTACCAGCGTTCATAGTCGCGAAGGAATATGCACGGCTTGGTAGTGTGAATGACACGTAGTACTGCCCTGGAGCAATATTCTGGAAGTCGTATGCGCCCTGGTTGTTTGTAGTTGTTGTTGCGATCAAATTGTTTGAACAATCATACAATGAGACTACAACTCCACCTAGACCAGACTCATTCGGGTCCTGAATACCATCGTTATCCAAGTCTTCCCATACATAGTTTCCTATAGAACCAGGACCGATCAAGCCAGCATCGATATCATCTTTGGTTTGACCAGATGTAATCGTGAAGCAAGCTGTCTGTCCAGAAAGGTCAGCGTCAGAATCTTTCGCATCATCACTACCCTGGTCTTTACCTGTGAAGGTATAACCAGCAGGCTGATTACTAAAGATCACATAGTAGCTTCCAGGAAGCACGTTTGTGAATGCATACTGACCATTCGCGTTTGTAGTCGTAGTTCCGATCAGGTTAGCATTACAGTCGTAAAGTGCTACTGACACATTCGGTAGACCTGGCTCTCCAGCATCCTGAATTCCGTCGTTATCCTGATCGTACCATACAAAGTCTCCAATAGTAGAACCTTGTGGTGTCGCACCAGCATCAACATCATCCTTATCCTGTCCCGCATTCAGTGTGAAGCAGGCAGTTTGACCAGAAGCATTTACATCAGAGTCTTTAGCAGTATCACCGCCAGTATTCTGAGTCGTAAAGGCGTAACCAGCAGGCAATCCGGATACAATCACATAGTAGCTTCCAGCAGCAAGGTTATTGAAGCTGTAGTTACCTGAAGCGTTTGTAGTTGTAGTTGCTACCTGAGCACCAGCACATGTGTAAAGGGTTACTGTTACACCTGAGATACCAGGCTCGTTGCCCCCTTGCTTACCATTGCCATTTGTGTCTTCCCATACAAAGTCTCCGATGGAACCACAGTTCGTAGCAGCTGATACTGTTACCGTAGTGGTAGTAGTACAACCATTTGTTCCCGTGGCAACATTCGTATAGGTTCCAGCAGTAGTCACAGAAACTGTAGCACCCGTGGCTGTAAATCCGTTAGGACCTGTCCAGCTGTAGGTTGCAGTAGAGCCTGTTGCAGTAAGAGTTACTGAACCACCACCACACGGTAGCGTTGCATTTGCTATAGACACGTTCGGTGTGCTGTTATCAACTGTTAC
>JBGCFB010000397.1:0-18819 GCA_045106685.1 Bacteroidia bacterium
TCATCCTAGCCACTTAAAGCGCTCAGCTTTGAAATAGTGATTTAGAATGGCGGTTAACGGCGCGGCAAAGAACAGTGTGTATATCGGGGCAGCGTGTACTTTGAAGAATTTTGCCATAAAAAAGCTTACAATCCCGATCAAGATAGCCCAGACGATGCGCGGTTTACGTGCATTGGGAGTAGTCATAGGATCGGTGATCATGAAGAAGGTAAAGAGGAGGAGTGAACCGTTTGTCATGGTTTTGAAAAAGTGGTCCATAGGCCAGCCCTGGTAAAGGATATCCCTGGCGAAAACCAGAAGCCCGAAGGTGCCCAAAAATGCTATGCTTGTCTCGATACGCCCGACTTTTAACAAAACAATTGCTCCTAAAGCTCCCAGAACGAAAAGGTAGATCGTGTCGTCACCCCACTGACCCGGCGACACCCAGGCATCCGGAACAAAGCTGCCTTCACTGACAAAATGAATCAATCCGGTAATCAGGATCGCACCTACAATACCAAAGTTGGCTGGGTTGAAAATATGCTTGCCATTAAATCGGATAAGGAACTTACTCGCAATGGCGAGGAAGCCCGCCAGCGAAAGCGTCATGATCGCGTTGCCTTTGCACAGTAAGCATAGGCCTAATGCAGAGATTAAGGCGCTTTTTAAGGAGCGATAATCCTTGGTCGTGCGCCAGGTATAAAGCGCTTGAACACCTACAGCTGTTCCTATAATCGCCACATACTTAAGAAGGTCTGGCTGAAGAAGGTTTTGTAAAAAACTGCCTTCATTGAACTGGCCGGCCCAACCAAGAAAAGCTATTCCATAGACGAGGAACATGGATAGGTACACAATCTGAAAGTGTCGAGCATCTTTCATAAAGCGTTTGATGGATACTGATGGGGTGTTTGTCATCGTTTGGGAATTTTCTAGACCCAAAAGATAGGGATAAGATCATTTTTCCACAATCCTTGAAGGTAGGCAGGCTCGAATCCGTTTAGTAACTTTGCACGATTCTTCCTGACACCTATACCCCAAATCATATCATGGAGACTTTTTCCAATTTTGTATATAAAAGGCCCGACCTTGACGCCCTCGCCAAAGATTTTGAAATAGCCCTTGAGCGCTTTACATCTGCAGAATCTATCGATAGCCAGCGAGAGGCACTTGCTCAACTCAACGTGCTGCGTAAGTCCTTCGAGTCTATGCGTGATCTAGCGCATGTGCGATTCACGCATGATACGCGTGACACTTTTTACAAAGAAGAAAACGATTTCTTTAATGAGGAAAGCCCTCGCTATGAAGGATTGGTCTCTGCTCTATACAATGCCTTATTGAAGGCGCGATTCAAAGATGGGCTCATTGCCGAATTCGGTGATCATATTTTCCGCCTTTCTGAAAAAGCGATCAATGTGTATGCACCTGAGATAGAGGAAGATCTAAAGGAAGAAAACCGCCTTCGCTCTGAATATACCTCGTTACTTGCCTCAGCCGAGGTGATGTTTAAAGGGAAAAAGCATAACCTGTCTATGATGGGAGTGTACATGAGTAGCCCTGATCGCCAGCTTCGCAAGGAAGCATCGAATGCTCGCTGGAGTTTTCTACATGAACGTCAGGATGAGTTTGACCGCCTTTTTGATGAATTGGTAAAGGTGAGGACGCGTATGGCAAAAAAACTGGGTTACGACAACTTCGTCCAACTCGGTTATGATCGTCTTTCACGTACAGAATATGGCCCTGCTGAGATAAAGGCATTCCGGGCGCAAATTGCAGAACATGTTGTCCCTTTGGCTTCGTCGATGCGTGACAGACAGCAACATCGCCTCGGATTAGATTCCCTCAATCACTATGATGAACCGCTTCTTTTTCCCGATGGCAATCCTCAGCCTTTAGGCGATCCGCGCTGGATTATCGATAGAGGACAAGAGATGTACAATAAGCTTTCACAAGAGACCGGAGACTTCTACCGCTTTATGGATGAGCGTGAGTTGATGGACCTTGAAACCCGTCCGGGCAAAGCTCCAGGAGGTTATTGTACCTATCTCGATAACTTCGAAGTGCCGTATATTTTTGCCAATTTTAATGGTACCAAAGGCGACATCTTTGTGCTTACGCACGAAGCGGGACATGCTTTTCAGGTATATAGCAGCCGAGGCCAGGAAGTTCCTGAGTATCAGTGGCCTACGATGGAAGCATGTGAGATTCACTCCATGAGTATGGAGTTCTTTACACGGCCGTATATGGACTTGTTTTTTGAAGAAAAAGCAGACCAATATCGCTATGCTCATCTATTTGAAGCGATTGCATTTTTGCCTTATGGAGCGGCGATCGACGAGTTTCAGCATGTCGTGTACGAGCAGCCGGAACTGAGCCCAGCGGAACGCCGCGCTGCCTGGCGAGACATTGAACGCAAATACCTTCCTCATCGCGATTATGATGGGAATGACTACCTCGAACTTGGAGGATTCTGGCAGGCACAGCGGCATATTTTCAAGATGCCATTTTATTATATTGACTATGTCCTGGCCCAGCTCTGTGCATTCCAGTTTTGGTTCAAGGCCATCGATAATCATGATCAGGCGTTTGCAGATTATGTGAAGCTATGTAAAGCGGGCGGTACGATGCCGTTTCTTTCTTTGGTCGATTATGCAGGACTCAAGTCCCCGTTCGATAACAGTGTTATCAAGAGCGTCGTTGAACGGCTTTCTCAGGAAATCGCAAAAGTGGACTCTGAGATTTCAGTAACCGCCTAAGAAAAATCAACATACTATCAAAAGTCACCTGTCGATTCCGAAATCGATTTACGGGAATATTTTGCCTGTTTTTTATTAAGGGTATTATAGATTTGGTATGGAATTGTAATAAAAAGGAGGTTATTTATTGGAAATCGTTAATAAATCGTTGTCTTTTTATAAAAAGTCATTATCTTTGAGCCGTTGACAAAAGGAGACGTTCTTCGGAACGGATTACTAAATCCCCTTTTTGTTGCATCGCGTGGCTAGTGGCAGGTTCCTAACAGGGATCTGCCCTTTTTCTTTTTAAGGCCTATCCAACTTTTTTACCGTTTTTGGGTATTTCTTCCATGCGCATCATATTATTTACTGGAAAAGGAGGCGTCGGTAAGACGACGATGGCAGCAGCTACCGCGATGAAGGCAGCGCGCGAAGGATATCGTACGCTGGTAATGTCTACCGATCCTGCTCATAGCCTGGCCGATGCGCTCGATTTGGAGTTGGGACCTGAGCCTGTCGAGATCGCGCCCAACCTGTATGGCCAGGAATTCGATGTGTATTATTCCATGAAAAAGTACTGGGGTAATATGCGTGAGATGATGCGTGCTTTATTTCGATTTCGTGGTTTGAAAAATGTAGTGGCTGAAGAGCTTTCTGTATTGCCAGGGATGGAAGAGGCCTCTGCTTTTTTATGGATTGAGAAATTCTACAATGAAGATGAATATGATCTCATCGTCATTGACAGTGCGCCGACGGGCGAAACGCTTACCTTGCTGAGCTTGCCGCAGGTGATGCAGTCCTGGGTAACCAAGGCCTTTCCAGGCCAGTCTTTTGCTGTGAAAACCATGGGTGCTTTGGTACGAAAAATGACCGATATCCCAATCGATAAGGGTTATGAGGAATTGGAAAACCTCTTCGAAAAGCTGGAGCGCGTGCAGAAAATTTTCCTGGATACATCGCAGACTTCGATTCGCCTCGTCGCGAATCCAGAACGAATGGTTATTCAGGAAGCGAAGCGCGCTTACACCTATTTACAACTGTATGGCTACAATGTGGATGCGATTTTGGTAAACCGTATTTTGCCTGAAGAAGCTGCTGGGAGCTATTTTGACCAATACCTTAAAGACCAAAAGTCCCACCTGGAAGATATTGAGGAAAGCTTTGCGGGCTTGCCACTGCTTACGGTTGGCCACCTTGGGCATGAAGTCTTTGGGCTGGACATGCTGGAGAAGATAGGGGAGGAGCTGTACCAAAATGCCGATCCAGCAGAAATTATGTTTGAGGAAAAACCATTCCTTTTTGTAGAACATGATAAAACATACGAACTCCGCCTTAAGCTCCCATTTATAGGCGAAGAAGATTTTAAGCTTCAGAAATTTGGTGACGAGATCGTCATCAATATCGGCAATCGTCGCAAGACGGTCTTCTTACCTCGCTTCGCCAACTTCCTCCAAATGAGCGGACACACTTTTGATGATCCCTGGCTGACGATTACATTAGCGAAATGATTAATCATTATTTCATTAATAATTAGTCATTGGCACTGAACGACTAATGACCTAATGAAGATTGGCCTTATGACTAAGGAAAAATTATCTAATTATTCATCATCTAATTATTCATCATCTAATCAGGGTATATGGAATTTAAAGGAACGCGTCCCTGGGTATTTTTTCCACCTTTAATCCTACTCTTTGTCGCCATAGCAGCGAGCGTCATAGAAAGCGAAGGCTTCCTCACAGTGAGCAAAGCTGCCAACACCTGGATACTGGATAACTTTGCCGGAGGGTTTTCCGTGGTGGCTTTTGTTATGATCATACTGTGCGTATTGACCATGATTTCACCGCTGGGTAAGATGCGGATTGGCGGAAAGGAAGCAAAACCGTTGCTGAGTCGCTGGCGCTGGTTCGGAATTATTCTGTGTACGACGGTCGCGACAGGCATTCTATTCTGGGGAACGGCAGAGCCCCTTTATCATCTCAATAGTCCGCCTGATTTTGCTGGTGCGATTGCAGGTTCAGAAGCAGCTTCGCGCTTCAGCTTATCCGTGATGTTTACACACTGGAGCATTGCTCCCTATGCGATTTACGCCGTTCCTGCGCTGGTTTTTGCGCTTGCATACTATAATTTTGGAAGTCGTTTTAGCCTAAGCGCTACTTTAAATCCGCTGCTCAAGAGCGATTGGCATGGACCGGTAGGCACCGTGATAGATGCTGTGAGTTTATTTGCGTTGGTGGCCGGGATGGCGGCTTCACTTGGAGCAGGAATTTTGACCTTGAGTGGAGGCTTACAAAAGCTCTTTGGCTTGGAGAGTAGCGTCCTGCTTCTTGCAGCTATTTGCTTACTCATCGTTGTTACGTTCTTGATTTCGGCAGCTTCTGGCTTATTAAAAGGAATTCGAGTCCTGTCAAATATCAATGTGATCATTTTTATCGGCCTTGCGCTGTTTGTGTTTGTCTTTGGACCAACAAAGTCGATCTTAACGCAAGCGGCAAGTGGTTTGGGCGCCTATGTCAGCAACTTTTGGGAGCTTCACATGAGCAGTCTGACACACCCGGAAAGCCAATGGCCAAAATCCTGGACCGTATTCTACTGGGCAAACTGGATGGCTTGGGCGCCGATTACTGCATTGTTTTTGGGACGAATAAGCCGTGGCTACACCGTGCGCGAATTTCTACTCTTCAACTGGATTATTCCAGCGTTATTTAGCATCGCGTGGATGAGCATTTTTAGCGGAACTACGCTCCATATGGAGCTGGAAGGAAGCGTCGCTTTGGGCGAAAGCTTGAAGAGCCAGGGAGAAGAGTCTGTGATATATCTTTTATTGGAACAGCTTCCGCTTCTCAAGGTGATTTTGCCCATATTTATCTTCACCGTATTTCTCTCCTATGTCACTGCAGCCGATTCCAATACGGCTGCCATGGCAGGTATTAGTGCAAAAGGGATTACACCGGAAAATCCAGAACCACCTCTTTTTCCAAAAATAATCTGGGGACTGACGATAGGTGCAATGGCCCTCACGATGGTCGCCACAGCCGGAATCGATGGGATTAAGATGCTCTCCAATCTGGGAGGCTTGCCCATACTTTTCCTGTTAGCTTTTGTTGCAATTGCACTTGGGAAAATGATTTGGGAAAGTTTTAGAACAAATCGGTCTAAATAGGCTAAAGCCCTTGAAATTATGCTTGAGGCTTTAGCGCTTATTTTTTTGACTATTGCTTGATCTTTTGAGATGTGATTTTCTCACGGAGCAAGGCCATAAATGACCTTGCAATAATGGTAGATATTAGGTGCTCAAGCATCATGAAATTATGCTTGAGGCTTTAGCGCTTATTTTTTTGACTATTGCTTGATCTTTTAAGATCAAGTTTTAAGAATCAGCCTGGAGGCGACGCATAAAGTCGGCTTTTTTGCGTGCAGAAACATCTACAACTGTACCGTCTGTTAGTTCAACCTGGCCACCTCTTCCGCGAATATAGTTTTTCAGAAAGGCGAGATTGATCAAATGCGATTGGTGTACGCGGAAGAAATTGAAATCGACCAGCATTTCCTCATATTCCTTGATCGTTCTGGAAACAAGAATCTTGCGTCCGTCAGTGAGGAAAATAAAGGTATAGTTGCGGTCTGATTCACAGCGGATAATATCCTTTGGGTCTACCACAGTAAAGCCATTGGTCGTAGGAAGTACAATCCGCTTAAAGCCTTTCTGGCTATTGCGAAGATTGCTTATAAGCGCTTGCAAACGCTCTTTTGATACTTCCTGATCACCTTCTTGCTGCTTTTCTACTACACGTGCAACTGCGCGTTGTAGCTCTTCGATATCAACCGGTTTGAGCAAATAATCAGTGGCGGAAAACTTGAAAGCCTTGATCGCATATTGATTGTATGCCGTAGTAAAGATCACGTCAAAGTTGGGATCTTCAACTTGTTCCAGCACCTGAAAACCGTCTCCATCAGCCAACTCAATATCCAAAAGAAGCAAATCCGGAGAAAGCTCTCCTATTTTTTCTAATGCTTCTTTTACTCCCTGAGCAGTGCCTACAACCTCTACACCTTCGGTATATTCGGCGATGAGCTCCTTTAGAAGCTCTTGACTATTGATTTCGTCTTCGACGATGAGTGCTTTTAACATGATGATAAAATTAGGAGAAAGATCAGGTTTTACAAAGAAAAAAGCCTGCGCTACCGAAGTAACACAAGCTTTATATAGATCAATTCAAATAAAGGACCCAATTATGGTACCAATACTTTGTCGATTACGTGCACTACTCCGTTCACGCCTTGAACATTGGTTGCAGTTACAGTGGTATTATCATTGATCATAACTTTTCCGTCCATAATCTTCAACGAAATTGCAGTTTCATTTTTAGTCGTCACAGATGTTGTGCCGCCTGTAATTAGATCTACTACTGCATCTTCGCGGATATTTCCATCCAATACATGGTTCAACAAGATTGGAGTAAGCTGCTCCTTTGTAAGGTCAGCGATTCCATCTACGTTAAGTGCTTTGAATAGTGAATCAAAAGCAGCGTTTGTTGGAGCAAATACTGTGAATGGACCTTCTCCACTCAATGTGGTTGCAAGCTCTGCTTTTACAACAGCGTCAACTAGAGTAGAAAAGCTTGAATTGTTAGAAGCAATTCCTACTACACTAGGACGATTCAATACAGTCTCGATTACGTGGATAACACCGTTTGAAGCTTCTACATCCGGAGTCTTCACTGGAATATCACCGTTGAGTTTCACGCCACCTTCTGTTGTGATCAGGAGGTCTATGGTAGTGCCAGCAGGACCAGATGCATCAAGTGTGCCTACATAGCCATCAGTGATAGCAGAAGAGAGTACCTTTTGGCCAAGAACGTGGTATTTTAGAGTATTTTCTAAAAGTGCGTCAGGAACAGCAGTGAAATCTGCGAAATTGTTATCAGAAAGGAACTTGTCAAAAGCAGCATCGGTAGGAGCAAAAACAGTAAGATTATCTGTAGTTGCGATTACATCTACGAGTCCTGCTTCTGTAAGCGCAGCTGCGAGTTGAGCAAAACCTTGCTCCTGAGCTATTTCAACGAGGTTTTTAGGAGTTGGATCGGGGGTGTCATCATCTTCACATGCTGTAAATAGAATTGCGAAAGAAAAGATGGCGACCATCGTGAGGGTTTGGAAAAAGCGATGTTTCATGATTACTAAGCTTAAGTTTGGTTTTTATGTAAGGGTAAAAATTGACAATGTAAATCCAGCCCGCTTTTGAAGCGGACACTCGGGTTTACACAGGATTTTAAGACCAGCTAGCTCTGCGCTTGAGCTTTGCTGAAGGTTGTTTGTGGTTTCGGGCTTATTAACAGAGAGGGTGAGAAAAGGTTTTTATTTTTTAAAAAAACTTGTTTCTCTATCAATGCTACCAGGCATCAAGCAACCTTTGGTACATCGCCAGACCGTCCTCATCTTTTTTACGCTTCAAACCACTCATGATAATATTGACCGAAGCAAGAATAAGCTTTTCAGGGCTAGCCTGTTTGATTGCTTGCTGGCTATTCTCGATGTTATGTTCCTGGAGAAATTTATCCAGATCATTTTTTGAGAAAAATGCTCCGCTGTTAAACACGTCGATAAAGAAAGGCTGATCTCCGCTCTCGGCTTTGATCACGAAATAATGATTAGGCAAAAGAATACCTTCCACCTCGATGCCCAGTGAATCTGCCAGAATAAGATACAGCAGGCCGAGTGATAATGGGCCGCCGCGTTTTCGTTCCAAAAAGTTGTGGATAAAGTAGTTCTCTGTTCGCAAAGGCGATCTTCGGTCTGGTTTAAAACCTTCCTTTTTGAAAATGAGCTTATTCAGAACCATGCACTTTTCTGCAAGCTCCATGTCTGAGTTAAGCTCCAACCAGGCACGATTGACGAGGCGATTGATGCGATTGCGCATCGGCGTGTAATCGATATTGGAAAATCGAAAGCGCGTGATCAAATACCAGCCATACAATAAGTCTTTGGCGCCAGCTTGCTTCCAGCCTGCGATGGCTTCAAGCGTTTCATTACTTTGCAGCAGGCGAATAATGTCTTCCAGCCGCTGTTGAATAACCTCGTCCTTAACCTCACTCCATGCCGTCTCCAACCTTGGCACAGCCGACACGCCCATATTCAGCAAAGCCTCCTCAATATGAGTCGCTACGCCAGGGTCATCATCTTCAAGCAAGTGGATAAGGGCATTAAATTCAGTATCGCGCATGTAAAGGTGTTATATATTAATAACGGGCGTAAAGCTTATAAGTAAATTAACGCTTTCTGGGTGGGAATGACAAAGTCCTCGCTGTTTGATGTTCGATCCTTGCTCTTCGCTTTGAAAAAAATCTCCAATCCCTAATCTCCCATTTTCCAATCAAAGAGTCCTCGCTGTTTGATGTTCGATCCTTGATCTTCGCTTTAAAAAAATCTCCAATCCCTATTCCCCATTTTCCAATCTCCAATCAAAAAAGCCGCTGCCAGCAGAACACTGGTAGCGGCGTTTGTTTAAGATCGAGAATCAAGCCTTTTAGTAGGTCCGAGGCTTTAGGTTCAATGTTCTAAGTTTTCTACACCTGTATGACACCCAATTTAAAATCCGGAATATCAGGATTGTGGTTCGCCATTTCGATGCCCATGGAGATGATATTGCGCGTATTGCGCGGATCGATAATGCCATCGGTCCAAAGGCGAGCTGCCGCATAATAGGGCGATACTTGATCTTCGTAACGTTTTGTGATTTTTTCTAAAAGCGCCTGCTGGGCTTCCGGATCAGGCTCCTCGCCTCGTTTTTTCATCGCTGCTGTTTGTATTTGCATCAGGGTCTTGGCCGCCTGGCTGCCGCCCATAACGGCAAGACGCGCCGTAGGCCACGCAAAAATCAGCCTCGGGTCGTAGGCCTTGCCACACATAGCGTAATTGCCTGCGCCATAGGAGTTGCCCATCACAAAGGAGAACTTGGGGACCACCGAATTTGAAACGGCATTCACCATTTTCGCTCCATCTTTAATAATGCCTCCTTGCTCAGAACGCGTCCCCACCATAAAGCCAGACACATCGTGGAAAAATAGCAGCGGAATGCGTTTTTGATTACAATTCATAATAAAACGCGCCGCCTTATCTGCCGCATCCGAGTAGATCACACCACCAAATTGCATTTCGCCTTTGCCAGATTTAACGATCTCTCTGTTGTTGATCACGATGCCTACCGACCAGCCATCTACACGGGCATAACCTGTTACGATCGACTGCCCAAACTCGGCTTTGTACTCGTCAAAACTATCCGCATCGATGATGCACTCGAGCACTTTGCGTGTCTCGTATGGAGCCGAGCGATTGACAGGAAAGCGAAGAAGAAGCTCTTCAGGCTCTGCCGCTGGCTTTACTGCTTCGATGCGGTCAAATCCAGCCTTCGGCTTGTGGCCATATTTGCCCACGAGGGATTTAACTTTCTCCAGACAGCTGGTGTCGTCCGGCATATGATAGTCACAGACACCCGAAACATGGTTATGCATGGATGCGCCACCGAGTTCTTCGATGTCAGCGGTCTCGCCGATAGCAGACTTAACCAGAGCAGGTCCGGCCAGGAATACATAGCCAGTTCCATCGACGATCAGTGCCTCGTCACTCATGATCGGGAGATATGCACCACCAGCCACGCAAGGGCCCATGATAGCGGCAATTTGGGGGATTCCCATTGCGCTCATGACAGCGTTATTTCTAAATATTCTTCCGAAGTGTTCTTTGTCTGGGAAAATCTCATCCTGCATGGGTAGGAATACTCCAGCGCTATCCACTAAGTAGATAATAGGAATGCGATTTTCGATAGCGATTTCTTGTGCGCGGAGGTTTTTCTTTCCAGTCATCGGAAACCATGCACCTGCCTTTACCGTGGCGTCGTTGGCAACGATCATGCAGAGGCGGCCACTTACACGACCTATTCCTGTGACTACGCCCGCAGAAGGAGCGCCGCCTTGCTCTGCGTACATGCCGTCAGCGGCCAGCGCACCGACCTCTAGCCATTCATATTTATCATCAAGCAAATAATTGATGCGATCGCGAGCGGCCATCTTTCCTTTCGCTTTGTGCTTTTTCATGGAGCGCTCCCCTCCGCCTTTGTACACTTCGGCTAATTTATGCTGAAGTTCTCGGAGATATTTGCGGTGTTCGTCTTCGTTTTTGTTCTGTTCTAGGCTAGAATTCATACACGAAATTAATCAAATTATTGAGGTCATGGGGATTGATTTTTTTTGTTCAAAAAGAAAATCAAAAATCTTCTCCATATGTGTTTACTCCACAAAAAGTCAACCGGCAACCGCTAAGAGGCAGTATTTTCATAATACTTCGACGGCAAAAAACTTTCATCAATTTATATTTTTTGGAGGTGATTTAATCTTTGGCACAGAAGTTGAAAAAGTAATTTAGGCACAAAATTTGCTATAGGCGCGGATTTTATTTTTCTTAGAGGACTAATATCGCGCTGTACCTTATTAAAACGCCGATTCCGACCTGTAATTTCCTATAATACTGATTTTCATTGCGTTATACTTTTACTAATCATCGCCCCCTATGTTAAAGCAGAGTCAAAGAATGAAAATGCTGCAGAAGATTTCTCCGCAGCAAATTCAATTCATCAAACTACTCCAAATACCCACCGCAACGATGGAACAGCGTATCAAGGATGAACTTGAGAAAAACGCTGCCCTGGAAGACGACCAGTTATTGCGAGCAGAGGAGGACGATGATGATAGCAATGACCAATATAGTGACCTGGACAAGACCGATGAGGAGTATGACAACTTCGAAAATGAGGAAGCAACTAAAGAAGCGGCGCTTGAAGATTATATAGATTACAGTAACGAATACGATTATAAAACATCGCTTCCAAGTACTCCGCGCGATGAGGAAGATGAGTACGAAGCTCCTATCATTCAGATGAAGTCTTTGTTTGATGTGCTCCAGGATCAACTGGCACTTTTAGACCTGGACGAGCTCTCATATACGATCGGAGAGCATATTATAGGAAGTATCGATGATGATGGGTACCTAAGAAGACCTACCAAGGCCCTGGTGCTTGATCTTGCATTTCGCTACCAGCTTTCGGTGAAGCCTGAGCAAGTGGAGGTAATGATTGGTAGAATACAGCGGTTTGATCCTGCTGGGATTGCTGCACGTGACTTGCAGGAGTGTCTTCTTCTCCAGTTGCGTCGTAGAGAAAGTGCTCCTGCAATCGAGCATGCTCGTATCTTATTGGAAAAGTACTTCGATGAGTTTACAAAGAAACACTTCGCAAAAATCCGCTCACGCATGAGCATTTCTGAAGAGGAATTGCGTGCTGCATATGATGTTATTACACACCTAAACCCAAAGCCGGGCGAGTCCCAGTCTTTGGTACGAAACGAATACATTATCCCCGACTTTACCTTGACATTAGAGAGCGGAGATATCAAAATACGCCTTAACAGCCGTAATGCTCCTGACCTCAAAGTTAGCCGCAGCTATCGCGATATGTACACCGAGTACAAAGGCATGCACAAAGCCGCTAATAAGAAGAATCCAAAGGTGAAAGAGACCTTTGATTTTGTAAAGCAGCGCATCGAAGCTGCCCAGTGGTTTATCGACGCTATTCGTCAGCGCCAGTTTACCCTCCTCAATACGATGGAGGCCATTGCAGGCAAGCAGATCGATTTCTTTATTTCGGAGGGTGATGATAAAAAGCTCCGTCCGATGATCCTCAAGGATATCGCGGAGGAAGTTGGGATGGATATCTCGACCATTAGCCGAGTGGCTAATTCGAAGTATGTTCAAACCGATTTTGGCATCTTTCCGCTCAAGTATTTCTTCACAGAAGGAATCGAAACGGAAGGCGGTGAGATTGTATCGAACCGTGAGGTAAAAAAGTCGCTTGAAGAAATTATCGGCGTAGAAAGTAAGCGTAAGCCACTTTCTGATGACAAAATCGCTGAAATGCTCAAAGACAAAGGCTACAATATCGCCCGCCGTACCGTCGCCAAATACCGCGAACAACTCGGAATCCCGGTTGCGCGTCTACGCAAAGAAGTCTAGTGAAAAGCTCTCACTTCGTTCGAGCACTGAAGCGCAACGCTTTGCGCTGCAGTGAAGCTTTCTGAAGCTTTAGCATCTATATCTTCTACTATTGCCCGGAAGGGGGAAACCCATTTATGGCCTGGAGCAAGAAAAAAAAGCCGCCCCAAAAAGGGCGGCTTTTTAATATCGCAAGGCGATTTTGCTTCATTGTTTTCGCGTAGCGAAAACTGCTTAGTTGCTTCCTCCTGCAGGTGCATCCTTAGGCATTACTTCCGCGCGGAATGTCAGTACCTTGTTTACAGGATTACCATTGAACGTGATCACAACAGACTTAGACTGCATGCCACGCTTATGTGAAGAATTGAAGCTTACTGCTACTTCGCCTTCCTCACCTGGAGCGATTTCTTCGCTTGACCACTTTGGTGATGTACATCCACAGCTAGGCTTTACACGTGTAAGCAAAAGTGGGTTTGCACCTACGTTTTTAAAACGGAAAGTATGCGTTACAACATCACCTTCCTGAATTTTACCAAAGTCAAAACTCTGCTCATACCACTCAACCTCTGTTTTAGGTAAGCTTTCAGCCTTTACCATCCATGTTGGCTGTGGCGGAGCTGGAGGAGCTTGTACTGTTCCGTTTTGAGGAGCAGTAGGAGGCTTCGGCGCTGCTTTTTGAGGATTAGGGTATAGCACAGTAGAATTTGGAGCTGGCTTCTTTACATTTAGCTCACCTGGCTTATTTACTGCCATTGCAGGAGCAGCAGGTACTTCGATCTGAGCTTTTGCATATTTCAATACCTGCTCCTGATGCTTAGGAGTAAGAAGACGGAAGTTCTTATTCAAAGATTTCTTGTCAGTGATACTTACATCACCGTCCTTTCCAGCGAGGCCAAGGTTTGCGTATTTGATGAGTGCTTCTTTCTGCACATCAGTCATTGCTTTAAAGGCTTTTTTCACCTCTTTCTGCATAACTTTTGTTTGAGCTTGCATGCCTACAGCCAGGCAAGAGACCAAAATGAGTATCAAAAGGGACTTAAACTGCTTCATGATTATGATATTTTTAGTTTTAGATTGAGTTTTTACAAAATACAAAGCTACAAAAAAGCATGTTTCGTTAGCTTTGGAGCATGCAAACACGGCAAACATACGGGCGAAGCAGCATTCTGTTAGTATTAACGGTCTTTTTGATGCCTCTTTTTGGGCAAAATGAGCTGTTTAACGTCGACTTATTTACACCACGTGATGGCCTCGCCCAGTCTCAGGTGCGAGCCATCGAGCAAGACAGCCGAGGTTACCTATGGTTTGGTACCCATTCCGGGATTAGCAGATTTGATGGACTGAACTTTCGCTCGTTTAAACCAGGCGGAGCAGAAGGATTACGAGGCAATTTCGTAGCCGATATTCTGGAAGACTCCCAGGGAAGAATCTGGGTCGCAACTGATCGGGGGGCGGGTTATTTCGATGGTAGCGTTTTTATTGATGCTGCCCAGAGTGATAGCCTTGAAAAAGTAACCTGTATGTTGGAAGACGATAAGGGAGGAATCTGGTTTGGTACCCAGGACCGGGGGCTTAGTTATTTGAGTCCAGATAACCGTTTTGATCATAAACCCCTACAATGGCCAGACTTAGCAGAAAGTAAGCGTACTGTTCATGCGCTAATCAAAGGAGATAATGGTGTGATCTGGATAGGCAGAGGAAATGGCTTATATCGCTGGGACGGAAATGAAATAGTAGCAGTCCCATTTTTACAAAACCAAGGTTCATGTTCCGTGCTTGATATCCATCAGGATAAGGATGGGAGCTTGTGGCTCGGAACTACCTGTGGGATTATGTGCAGAAAGGAAGGCGTTTGGGAGCAGTATTCCGTTCAAGAGGGAGTTCCGCATCCAACAGTATTTGCACTTACAACCGACAAGACCGGACGCTTATGGGCAGGGACAGGCGCAGGGATTATCTTTTTCAATGGTGAGCGTTTTATAACTCCTGCTGTTTCTTCCGAAAGAGAGATTGACTTCAACGTTCATGCGGCGTTTTCTGACAATGAAGGTAATCTCTGGTTTGGAACAGAAGGTTCCGGAGTACTGCGTTTTTCAAAAGGAATTTTTACTACCTACAATATAAATCAGGGTCTTGTCTCAAACCTGGCAAAAACCTTTCTTGAAGATAATGATGGGCAAATATGGGTGGGAACCTATGATAAAGGAATAAGCATTTTTGATCCTGTTTCTGGTGAATTTGTGGCAAGTTTGAATGAAGAAAGTGGCCTGCCTGCAAACGACCTTGGGTATGCCATGAAGGATAGTAAAGGCGATTTTTGGTTTACGTCTTATACAAAAGGGATTTTTAGACTACGAAATGGCCGCCCTAATCTGCACTTGAATACCTTGAATGGTCTTCCCTCAAACGAAGTCTATGTTGTCACTGAAGGCCCAAAAGGGAATATTTGGGCTGGAAGCAAGTCAGGTTTGTTTGTCATAGAAAAGGGCAAATTTGTCAAACGCTATGACCAGCGGAATGACGGACTTGTCGATAATAGTATATATAGTTTATGGTGGGATAGTAATCAACATCTTTGGATAGGAACCGCTGGCGGATTAAGTGTTTGGGATGGAAAAACGTTTACTAACTATAAAGATGTCGGCAATAATATTATCACAATACACGAAGATCGGAAAGGTAATATTTGGTTAGCTACAGCATCGGGACTAAGAATTTGGGACGGGAAGAACTTTAAAGAAATAGAGGTAGATGTGAGCAGCAGTGCTAATAATGTGGTCTCAATGACACAAGTAGGGGAGGAGGCGCTTTGGCTGGGAACTGAACTTGGTGTCTATCGGATGGACCTGGATATCTATTACCGTGAAGGTCGTGCCGTTTTTGATCACTTCACCCGAGCCGATGGCCTTCCCAGTCTGGAGACGAATGCGCACGCCGTATTTCAGGACAGCGAGGGCTGGCTTTGGTTTGGAACTACCGACGGAGCCGTGCGTTGCCCTCGTGATGTGCGTCAACACGACCCTGTTCCGCCACCTGAGGTGAACATTACAGAGGTGCGCAGCAGTCTACCCGAAAGCAAAGAAGCTTTCGAGCGAGCCTTGGGAACCGGTCTTCCTACCAAGTTGAGAATACCGTATGGGAATAACCGCGTGGGGTTTTCATTTATCGGTATCAACCATACCGATCCGTACAGTGTGCGCTATCGCTACCGCCTCACAGGCGCCAAAGGCGGCGATGATCCCTGGTCAGACGTGAGCCGCACGACTACAGCCGAATTTAGCCGTCTGCCATCTGGTAATTATCGCTTTGAAGTTCAGGCGGTAAACAGCCTTGCCGAATCTTCTGATCCGGCGACCTACGTCTTCACGATCGTTCCTGCCTTTTGGCAGACAGCCTGGTTCTGGGGATTGATTATGCTTGCCATCGCTATTGCAGCCTGGTTAGTCGTCAAAGACCTCGCGGCGCGAGCCCGCGCTCGTCGTGAAGAGGAACGCATGAAGTTCAAGGCCGAAAAGCTTCAGCTGGAGCAGAAGGCATTGTACGCGATGATGAACCCCCACTTTACGTTTAATGCACTTCAGTCTATTCAGTACTTTATTCATAAACAGGACAAAATTTCTGCGAATAAGTTTTTGTCACGCTTTGCAAAACTGATCCGCCAAAACCTGGAAAGTACTCAGAAAGATGCTATTTCCCTCGCTGAAGAAGTCGATCGGCTTGGGCTGTATTTGTCACTGGAGCAGATGCGCTTTAAAGATCGCTTTACCTATGAAGTGAAGGTGGACCCTGATCTGGAGATTGCTCAGACGATGATTCCGCCTATGATTTTGCAGCCTTTTGTAGAAAACTCTATCAAGCACGGAATCAGTAATATGAATGATGGCGAGATTGAAGTAGAAATCGAAAAGGCAAATGAAGATCAGATTCGCATCTTGATTCGCGATAACGGAATCGGCGTGGAAGCGTCGAAGCTTCGCCACGCCAACAGGCCGCAGGAACACGTGTCACGTGGCATGGAGATTACCCGCGACCGTATTGCCCTTTTTGGGAAAGATGCTGGAATCAAACAGCATCTTGAAATTAAAGAAATTCGTAACGATGATGGCAGTGTTGCAGGAACTGAGGTTGAGTTGTTGTTGCCGCTGGTCTTTTAAGAGTTCAGGAATTCACGTACGCATGTCCTTTTCACTCATACACAAGCTGCTCCATCGGTACAGCTATCTCAACACGTGTTCCAATTCCTTTACCTTGGTCATCTTGCAGATCGAGAATATTCAACCGCAGCGCTTCGCCTCCCAGGTCAAGGGCATTAAACGCGTCGATACGTTCCTGGATCAAGGTTGTACCGCGTGAGGTGTGTTTGAGCATGCTTTGCTGTTTCAGAATTTCTGATTGCTTGCGCCCGATGCCGTTGTCTTCCACAGTGCACAGCAAGTAATTATCCTTCCGGCGGAAATTGATGGTGAGTTTGCCACCTTTCACGCCGGGCATAAGTCCATGCCAGATGGCGTTTTCTACAAATGGCTGGATAAGCATGCTGGGGATTTCGATTACAAAAGGGTCCAGGCTTTTTTCTACATCAATCGAATAATCAAAATGAGCTTTGGTGCGCAGATGCTCAAGGGAGAGATACAGATCGAGTGACTGAATCTCATCATCCAGGATAATAGTCGTCTCTTTTGCCTGCATCATCACCCTTCTGATCAACTTCCCAAAGCGCGATATATAGCGAACGGCTTCTTCCTTTTTGTTCTCTGTGATAAAGCGCTGAATGGAGTTGAGCGAATTAAAGGTGAAATGCTGATCAAACTGGGCGGCGAGTGCTTCTTGCTTTACTTCTGCAATGCGACGCTGCAAATTTTCACGCTCTCTTCTATTCTCATTTTTTGCTCGTAAATATATCCCTAGGGCAATGCTGATAAAGAAAAAGGCTCCCAGGCTTATCTGAAACCAAAGTCTTTGGTAAAGCAAAGGGCGGATGCGAATGGGCAGGGTTTTTAGCGATGCAGTGTCGATCCCATTTTCGTTTAGTAAGGCCACTTCAAAGATATAATCGCCAGGAGGAAGGCTCGTATAGCGCGCTGAAGGTCGGATCGTAGGCTTGTTCCACATCGACTCGTAGCCTTTCATACGATAGCGATATTGCGGGCTTTGTGATGTGCCAAAATGAAAGGAAGTAAAGCTTATTTCGAGCGATTGTTGGCGAGAAAAGGGGAATACTAAACGGTCCAGTTCTTCAACATGTGTCGCGCCTTCAAAGCGAATGCCTGACACCTGGATTTCCGTTAGGCATACTCCAGAAGCCTGGGCGTCTTGGGTTCGTTTGATGTTTTTTGGATAAAAACTGACAAAACCATTTCGACCCCCAAAAAACATTTCTCCATCTTCGGCTTCAAAGTAAGCACCACTATCAAACTCATTCGAGACCAGGCCATCTTCTGTACCAAATCGGGTGAACACCTCTTTGATAGGATCGAAGCGAAAGAGGCCTTTATTGGTGCTCATCCACAGATGCTTTGTGTCGTCTTCCAGAATGCCATAGACGTCAGTACTGGAGAGACCTTCTTTTCTTCCAAAATGCTTTACTGCTCCTGTTTTTGGGTTTAGTGAATTGAGCCCTCCGCCCCAGTTTCCCATCCAGAATATCGTGTCGTTTTGCGGTAAGGTGCAGAAAACGGTGTTTAGGCCATATCGGCCCGAAGGCTCTAGTTTGTGAATAGACAGGACGCTATCAGCGCACCAGTCATACAAGACCAGCCCTCCATTTGCAGAAAGCCAAAACCGACAAGAATCAGCCCGGTCGATGTCCCAGAGATATGAATAGTCTTTTCGTCGCCTGTCCTTTTCATACATGTTTTGATAAAATCGAAGCTCAAGGGAGTCTCCCACAATAAGCTTTCCCAGTCCCTTTGAGTACATGAAATCCGATTGCAGAGTAGAAATATAAGAAGTTCCTGAGTCTGCCTTTTCCTTCTCAACTTTCTACACGCATGTACTCATCCAGCCTATTCATGCTTAACAAATCGCATAGCGCTTCGTCGCCCATCTTCATCACGAATATCGACCA
>JBGCFB010000398.1:0-10304 GCA_045106685.1 Bacteroidia bacterium
AGCTTGTTGATTTTCCAATCGAGTGGGGCAAGCAGTCAGCCTTTCCATTTGATCCTAATGGCATGAACATCACAGGTGCTTTAGTCGAAAAGGAAGATATGGTCGCAAATGGAAATAATACGCTTATCTATTTTGAGTCAAAGGATTGTGTGACCGAAATAGCAAGAGTAGAACAAGCCGGCGGCAAGGTCATTAAGCCAAAAATGTCTATCGGAGAGTTCGGCTTTGTCGCGGTTATCATGGATACAGAAGGCAATGCTATTGGGCTTCATTCGCGAGCTTAGCCTGGGATATTGAACCAGTGATATTTCCGAGACTCCCAACGGGCAGATACTAGATTCTTTGAAAACCAGGCTTTTGAAACTTTGCTAATTGTGGGCGATATTGTGATTTAGTCTTGTAAAAATGAAAAGGAACTTAGCGATAATCTTCTTGGTTGGGAGTCTGGCAATAGGCTGCGGGCTATACGTTTCAAAAGAAAAAGCAATCTCTGACTTTGAAACAAGAATCGCCGCATTGTGCGATCAGTCAAACGTAATCCTTGATGCTGCGATAGCGGACCTTGAAAACGGAGAAGATGTTGCTGTCATATCTGCCCAAATCAAGAAACCATTAAGGCAGCTAGAACATCAGATTGACTCTGTTTCGAGAGCATTTGCTCCTATAGCAAAGCGCGCCAGAATACCAGAAGATGAATACAATGAAATATTTAAGGAACTGGACAGAAAAACGATGTCGATGACGGACAAGTTTATTAGGCTTGAAGTGTCTGGGGTTGAATTATGAAATGGGGTACGCGGTCATTCACGACATATCTAAGAAAAACCCATGAGCATTTTTAAAAAACTGTTTGGAAAGAAAACAGGAAAACCCAAGCAAGTCTTTCTCCATGAGGATAAAAGCCAACAGAAAATAAACCTACAGAACAAGGCTATCGCCACGGCTGGAAAAATCGAGTTTTACTATTTTGAAAATGAAAATATTGGATTGAAAAGGACATTATTTCACACGATTACTGTTCCTTTCAAGCCCTTTGATTCGGGATTAGAATATGAAGCCCAGCCAGTGGAAACAGAATTGGTTATTGAATGGCTGAATCTTGATCTTCTGGACCCAACCGATTTAGACGGGGTAAAACTGAGTTTAATTTCTGAAGATAAAACAGAGGCATCTATTTATATTGGTTATGCTCATAATCCTTGCGATATAAAGAAATTAAGCATTCAGAAAATTGAAGGGAATATCTTTGAACTCGAATGTAGACTATTTGTGAACTTTGAATTTGAGGGAGTAGCTTCAGGCGAGGAGCTCTACTTCAAGACCCAGGTTGAGTTGAATCCACAAATCAGGGAATAAGAACTAATATGATTATCTTTACGTAGCGATTTTAATAGCGAAGTTGTCTAACGAAACCTAAAAGGATTGTCATGTCGAGCCGCGAAGCTGGCGAGACATCTTGACTTTTGGCCAATTAGTCGACAAAGTCAATCCCGATCTCGGGACTCAGCTACGCGAGTCGAAATGACAATTTTGCTAAAAAATTGGCTTACACGGATTCGTTAGACAACCTCAGCATAAGGTAATAGAAGCTAAAATCATGGCACATATATCTGAAAAAGAAACATTACAAAGCACCTATTCGAATGTTCGAAGTTTTTCATTTCAAGAAAAGCGGAATGAACTATTGGACGAGGAGCGGATTAACTTTTTTCTGGATGCCATTAATGCTTTTAAATCGAGCCTTGATAGTAAAACAAACAAGATCAACAAGCTCAATGAAAGCCTTGAAAAGCTGACATGGCTCAACGACCTTGATGAAGAATGCTTGCTGTTAATGAATGATTTAATCTCGTCTGCTCGAGATTTGAAATCGTCTTTAATCAGGCAGTATGTATCAATGGAAATTTTGAGAAAAAAAGGCATTGCAAAAGAAGAAATCAAGCTTTTTAAGGCATCAATAGATGATTTGCAAGAATCATACGAAGACCTAGAATCTGTATTCTTCTTCTTACCTGAGTTTCGTGATTTTGAGGAAACCACACAAAAGCTCTCATTAGTCTAATGGAGATTTATTGTTTGGAAGATTTTAAAGTAGCGTTTGAAAAATTAGCGACTAAAAAATCATATCGAGATTTAGAAAGTCAAATTATAGGCTATTTCTTTAATAAAACTCCGGCAGAGTTAGCATCAGGAACAAGGCTAAACCATTCCAATACGACTCCTTATATAAAAAAGAGGCTGGCCGGCAGCGGAGGGTATCGCACATATTATCTATTGATCATCAGGGAAGATTCGCTCTACTTGATGTTTGTACATCCTAAAACTGGCAAGTCAGGCTCTTCGAATATCACTGATGAATCGAAAGCCTATTTGTATAAAAAGGTATTAGAGGCAATAGAAGACAACTCGCTATACCGCGTAACGGAGGATTCTGGAAAACTTATATTTGAAAAAAATTAGGCCCCCCACACACACAAAAAAGAAAAGCCCAAAGCCTCACACTGTGGAACTTTAGGCCTGAAAAGGCATTGACATTTCTCAAATTTCCAATCTTCTTTCACTAATCTCCAATCCAACATGTACATAGTGGATTAGAGATTGCAGACGAGTGATTCTAGATTTTTGAACCTTTGAAAACAAACCCTCAAAAAAACAAGGTCCAAAGCCCCACAACGTAGAACTTTGGACCTGAAACTTGTAACCTTAAACTACTGCGAAGCGTCGGAGTTTACATATGCTTGACAATCCCACGCATTATTAGACTTTTCGTGTATTGATTACTGTCTGGTCACAGGCGATTTTGTGAGCACAAGTAATATGACTTTGCATGAGTATCATGTACAAATAAGAAAGAATAATGACTCATAAAGAAATTTTGAGAAAGGTGAAATGGAAAGACCTAAGACACCTTTCTACTAGCGAAATACTTATAGAGAATAATCTTACAATTCCTTGGTTTATTATCTCACTCATTCTTGCTTACCATAAGTACTATTTACTAGCTCTGCCATTCTCTGGGTTCTTCTTTTTGACCGGATTAAGACAAGTTCATAATGGTTTCCATCATTCTCTAGGGACAAATAGGTTCTTGACTTGGCTTTCGCTTTACATCAATAGTATCTTAATGATGGTTTCAATTCATGCTGTCAAATTTAATCATTTAAGGCATCATAGATATTGCTTATCCGAGGAGGATTACGAAGGAAAGTCAGCGAGTATGACTTGGTATGGCGCAATTCTATATGGCCCAATACATGTGTTCAAAATTCATCAGATCACTTGGTTAATCGGAAACAAAAAGTACCGGATGAATATGGTTTTAGAGTTAGTATCTGTGCTTATTTTTGTAAGTATTGTATACTACTTTGAAGTCCATTGGCTAATGTATCATATCGCAGTCATGATAGTTGGCGAATTCTTAATGGCATTTTTTGCAGTATGGACTGTTCACCATGATACTCACGATAACCCTGATTTTGCACGAACACAACGAACTGGCTGGAAGAATAAGTTGACTTTCAGTATGTTTTATCACTTAGAGCATCATCTTTTTCCAGCAGTTCCAACAATCAAACTACCAGAACTAGCTAAGCGGATTGATGAAGCTTTGCCCGAAATTGATAAGAAGCATACATTCTAAAAACGATAATCAACAATGCATCTGTGTTCATGTTTCTATAGACGGGTCGTGAGCTGTGTGTATCAAACTCCAGAAAGCATCCCCCCAAACAAAAACAGGCCCCAAGCCCTACAACATAAAACCGTTCCTATTTGAGCAACATCTTTCTTGTATACTTTTGCCCGGATGGCAAGGTCATCACCCAGAAATATACACCAGCTGACAAGTGAGCAGTAGAGAAGGACTCAACATGCAAGCCAGCACTAAAGTGCCCTTTGGCAATTACTGCAACCTCTTTACCAAAAACATCATGTACGCTAAGTGTCAGGTTATTCGTATTGCTGGATAAATCGAAGGAAATACGAGCTGTTTCTGAAGAAGGATGAATGATTACAGGATGTAATGAAGCCTGACTCAAGCTGTTATCACCCTGAATACTGACAGGAAATCCACTCACATTAATCGTGATCGTTAATACCTCCCCAACTACCGTATCGCCCTTCATCATATGCCAATGCGTGGTCATAGCTTCCTTTTTGCATCGGTGCTATGATGGGGATATCAAAGCGAAGTGGTCTTCCTTTGAAAACGCCTCCAAACGTAGGGATATCATGCAAAAGATCATCAATCATTCCTGACTGAGAGGCAAACTGAACAGGATCAGAAGGAGATTGCTTAAGGGTGTATCCTTTTGCATTACTCCACATTTCGTCCCCTTCATTTCGAATAATGATATGGGCAGTATCTACCTGATTGGGAGCAAGTTGAATAGGGGCTTCGTGCCACAAAAAACGCGCATCCAGACGAGGATAATCATTGAACTTGGCAGATCCTTGCGCCGTGGTCTCTATATATTCATAAGGGTTATTGACCAATGACCAGGTGTCGGTACTCATGTTGTTACTTCCAGGATGGATATAAGGAGCCAAAGTATCTCCAGCATAAATGCCCGTTCCTTCGTCATATTCATTCCAGCTTTCTACATATATCCGATTTACGGTAGCATCAACCTGATCCCATGCTGCGGCATAATGTATGCCTCCATCACGAGGAAGAAAATCGCCCGGTGTGCGTACGTTTTGATCCCAATAACCTGGCTTCAACTGCACAGATTTAATACCTTGGTGTGTGGTCGCATGATAGTACTGGGTGATCTCAAATTGCGCAACACGCTCATCTGCAAAGGAATATACGGGATTGTTGATACCGGTGGTAACCATATGAACGCCGTTATTGAAGCGTGAATCTTTCACTCCAAAAGCTGCCCCTAATCGCGAGCTAAGGTCCTGTTCACTGAGGGAACCTACATTGCTTAGTTCAAAAACATGCCAGGTGTCAAGCACTGGTTTATTATCAACGTATGCGAGATAATCAGATGCGTGCGTGTCGGTGTTTTGGGCAAAATATTGCGTGTAAAAGCGAACGTACTGGGCTGCAACAGAATCTTTGCCAGCAGTCGTGGCGAGGTCAGGTTTGGGGCGACCATCCCAGGTGATAAGCGGATCGAGAAAAGGAGCAACTTTAGGGACATCGTAGCCTTCGGCGCGCATTTCAGAAAGTGCCTGAAATAATAAAATTCTACGTATTTCCGTGCTGGGAATAAGATGAACATACAGTATATCAATATTGGCAGCCATGACTTGCTTGATCTGGCTTTTCCACCATGGTGGTAGACCGGTCCAGTTTGGCCGTCCTTCAATAGGGCGCCAGGGACCTGTAAGCTGCCCGCCTGTTGAGGCATACCAATGAAAGAAGGTCGTACTTACCAAATGGCTTGTATCAGAAAAAGCCTTCGGTGCCGGGCTATACAGGTTGGTTTGAGCAGACACACAGCAAGTGCCAATGAACATCCATAGGCATAGAGAAAGTACAAGAGAAAAAAATGGTTTCATGTTAATCGTTTTGCAAGCAATGGTCGTTTCGGCTTTTTGGTTAACAATGTTTCTATTATAAAAAATCAGGCCCAAAGCCCCACAACGTGGAACTTTGGACCTGAAACTTATAACGTTAAACTACCGCAAAGCGGCGTTTACATATGCTTAATGATCTCGTCACCGAACTCAGAAGTAGCGAGTTTGGTAGCGCCTTCCATCATACGGTGGAAGTCATAGGTTACACGCTTTGATGTGATAGCAGCTTCGACACCTTTTACGATAAGGTCAGCAGCTTCTCCCCAACCGAGGTGACGGAGCATCATTTCTCCTGAAAGAATAACAGATGATGGGTTCACCATGTCTTTCCCAGCATACTTAGGTGCAGTACCGTGAGTAGCTTCGAAAAGGGCGTGGCCTGTCATGTAGTTGATGTTGGCACCTGGAGCGATACCGATACCACCTACCTGCGCAGCAAGTGCGTCAGAAAGGTAATCTCCATTCAGGTTCAATGTAGCGATTACATCAAAGTCCTTTGGACGAGTAAGTACCTGCTGAAGTGCGATGTCAGCAATAGCATCCTTGATAAGGATAGCACCGCCCTTGAGGGCTGCATCCTGCTCTGCGTTTGCAGCATCCTGGCCTTTGTCGGCTTTGGTCTTCTCCCACTGTGCCCACGTATATACCTTGTCACCAAACTCACGCTCGGCCATGGCATAGCCCCAGCTCTTAAATGAGCCTTCGGTGAACTTCATGATATTTCCTTTGTGAACGATCGTCACAGAAGGGCGCTTGTTGATGATCGCATACTCAATAGCGGAACGAACCAAACGCTCAGTTCCCTGGCGGCTCACAGGCTTGATACCGATTCCAACTTCTACGCCACCACCGTCATTGGTTGGTGTCATAGCGTTGAATGTGTCAATTTTTTCTTTTGTTCCGAAGCGAATTTTTGCAAAATCTGCAGGGAAGTTCTCTTCTAGGAAAGCGAGAATTTTGGCAGCTTTATCAGAACCACCAGTAGCTTCAATACCAGCATAGATATCTTCTGTATTCTCACGGAAGATCACCATATCAACATCTTCAGGACGCTTCACAGGTGAAGGTACTTCGTTGAAGTGACGCACAGGGCGCAGACATGCGTAAAGGTCAAGCTTCTGACGTAGGGCTACGTTTAGCGAGGTGATACCACCACCGATAGGAGTCGTCAATGGACCTTTGATAGAAACAAGGTATTCGTCCATTGCTGCAACAGTAGCTTCAGGAAGCCACTCTCCTGTCGCATCAAATGCCTTCTGACCTGCAAGAACTTCTTTCCACTGAATCTTACGACTGCCACCGTAGGCTTTCTCTACAGCTGTATCAAAAACACGCACAGATGCATGCCAGATGTCCGGCCCGATGCCGTCACCAATGATAAATGGAATGATAGGTTGGTCGGGTACATTCAGCTTCCCGTTCTGGATCGAAATTTTTCCTTCTGACATGATCGTATGAAGATATTGATTGTAGACATTGATACTGCGGAATTATTCGCAGTTAAAATCGCCGCAATATTAAGGAATTTTGGCCGATTTTGGATTGTTAATTTCTTGAATAAATCAAAAAAGCGCGTTTACCCAAAAGAGTAAACACGCTTTTATATAATGTTCTAATGCAGTGTTTCTAAAAAGGATTCTGGAAATACGAGATACCAGATCAGAAATACTACATCAAATTATTTAATATCCAGCTCGTACGGCAAGAAGGCCAGCACACCGTTGCCCTTGAGCATACGCTGTACACGCGCAAGTTCACGCACCTCATTTCCGATAACCGGAATTTCGATATTCTCTGCACTCAGCTGAGTAGCTCCGCTAAGGTCTTCCATAATCTTCTCAAATGGGGTCTTGATTGTAGGAAGCAGCTTGGTACGATAATCGGTAAGGTTAGCCGCTTCTGCCGCAGCAGCAATCGCTGCATCCAGACCACCGATCTCATCGACGAGTCCGAGTGACTTGGCTTTTTCGCCTGTCCATACACGACCTTGTCCTACCTTATCTACTGCGGCACTGTCTGCAAGGGTTTCGCGGCCATCAGCCACAACATTTACAAATGTGCTATAACCTTTTTCGATCATGCGCTGGCGGAATACAACCTCAGCTTCGCTCATGCGGAAGCGTGGGTCTGCGAATGTTGCGTTCTCATGCGTCTCCATTTGATCAAAGGTGATACCTAATTTGTCCTCCATCATATCACCTACATAAGCCGATAGCCCAAAGATACCAATGGAACCTGTCAGGGTATTTGTCTGCGCAAAAATCTTATCACCATACGCAGCGATATAGTATCCACCTGAAGCAGCGTAGTCACCCATCGAAACGATCACGGGCTTCACTGCGCTAGTACGCTTTACTTCGTCGGCCATCATATCGGATGCGAGCGCGCTGCCACCACGTGAGTTCACACGAAGCACAACAGCTTTCACTTTCGAATCTTCACGCGCCTTTCGCAGGGCTTTTACAATCGTCTCTGAACCCATCTGCCCGTCCTGGCTTTTTCCTGAAACGATATCTCCTTCTGCAAACACAACCGCGATACGGTCGGAAGAATAGTCACCGTCAGCACCCAACGTACTGATGTACTTCTTAAGCTTGGTAAATTTGATTTTAGCCTTTTCACCGATCTCTAGTTTTTCGCGCAAAAGTGCATGGACATCTGCTTCGTGCTTGTTTTCGTCGAGCAAACCAGCAGCTTGTGCCTGGTCACCATATGGGAATACCAGATTGGTAGCGAGTGCGTCGATCTCGGCGCGTGTCTTACCACGGGCTTCGGCGATTGTAGTAGCATATTCGTCCCAAAATGTCCCCAACAGCTCAGAAAGCTGCTCACGGTTATTTTCGCTCATATCCTTGCGGAGGTAAGGCTCTACCGCAGATTTGTGCGTTCCTACTTTAAAGACAACAGGCTCAAGCTCAAGCTTTTCCATCATACCTTTATAGTACATCGGAGTCGCAGCGAAACCGTTGAATTCCATCATGCCAGAAGATGGCGCATATACGCCGTCGGCAGCAGAAGCGAGGTAGTATGCTTTTTCGTCATACATCTCAGCATAGGCGTAGACAAATTTGCCCGAAGATTTAAAATCTTCAATCGCACCGCGGATCGTCTGAAGCGTAGCCCAGCCGGTCTGTACGCCGGTGAGTCCCGGGCTGATGTACATGCCGCGGATTTTGTCATCCGACTTTGCCTTTTCGATGGCTTTCACCATTTGGTACAATCCTACTTTTGAAACATTGCTTGCAAAAGGAGAAATCTCACCAAAGTCAAATGGCATATCGTCTTTTGACGGATAATTCTCTACGATCATTTCACTAAAATTCAAGTGAAGGATCGAATTGCTACTGATCACAGTTTTTTGCTGTGAGCTTCCTGCTGCACCGGCGATCATTCCGATACCGATGATAACAAATAGCACCAAGGCCACTAGTACGGCGAGTACGGCGAGCAAGGCTGCTAAAAATGTTTTGAAAAATCCCATATCCTCTATCTATTTGTGTTATTGTGTTGGGTTTTGTGATGACTGATCTGTGTTCTATTTTTAGTCGCGCAAAGGTAATATTTCTTACAATAGAACAGTGATTATCACAAACAGTTTTATTTAGGTTGCCTACCTCTGTCAGCGCTTTAACCACTATGCTGATGCGCTGACAGAGGCTGTGCAACCAGCCGAAAAGTGATGTATAAGCCGAAACACCTTCTATGATATTTTTAGGACTGGGTTCCAATAAAGGCAATCGCCACGCCCAAATTGCACGTGCATTAGGAGAACTAAGCCTCGCTGGCGTGCACGTTCTTCGCTGTGCAAGTCTGATTGAAACACCTCCTTGGGGGAATGAAGATCAGCCTGCTTTTATAAACACGGTAGTCGAAGTCGCTTATGATGGTTCTGCTCAAGAATTGCTAACCATCGTTCTGAGCATCGAAACGAATATGGGCCGCATCCGTGAGGAAAAATGGGGACCTCGCGTTATTGATATCGACATACTTGAATTTCGCAGGCATATCATCGACGAGCCAGGCTTGCAGATTCCGCATCCTTGGTACACCTCACGCGCCTTTGTGCTGCGCTCCATGGTCGAGCTGGAACCGTACTGGGTGCCTACAGGTGGAGACGAAAGCGTGAGTGGTCTTTTGGAAAAGCTAACATGATGATAGAAAAGCAAACCATGCACCAAGGCGATATAGCGCAAATGCGCGACGAGCTTCGCGGTTTTAGCCGTGAATTAGCCTTGCCAGCCTTTCTCATTGTACCGATCATCGTTATCCCTGTGATGTTTTCACAAATAGGGATTAGTCGTTTTAAGTTTTCCTGGAAAGAGACGACGCTGGGAATCGTTGCGATTATGGCTGCGATGTTATTCGGCATTTGGTGGCGCCGCCGTAAGGTTGTCAAGGATTTGGAACAACAAGAAAAGGAAGTTCATACGATGCATATCACAGCCAAACGCATTCAGCAAGCCGGTCGCAACAAGCATATTTTCGAAACTGACGATCCTGCTATGCCTCGCCTTCATGTAGCCGAAAATCTCTACCATACGCGTAAAAAGGGCGATACCGTCGCAGTAGCTCTGGCAGTTCACTCCAGGATTCTCCTTCACGGCGAAGTCGTTTCGATCCTTAAATAATGATTTTGTATTTTTTTCTTGGAGAAGAAGAAATAGCCTGTATCTTTGCAAGACTTTTGTAAAAAAGAAGGTGATGTAGCTCAGTTGGTAGAGCAAAGGACTGAAAATCCTTGTGTCGGTGGTTCGATTCCGCCCATCACCACAAAA
>JBGCFB010000399.1:0-9296 GCA_045106685.1 Bacteroidia bacterium
TTACTCGCTACCTAGCCAAGGGCCAAAAGCCTCTTTATTTAGTTGCTAAAATAGAATAGGTATAAGGAATGCGGCCTTGTTGAGAATTGAAGACATGCTGTTCTTCCCCTACTTTTTCCATATTAAAAGCCGGATATGGAAAATATGGATACGCCTTAATATAGTTCAGCGAAAGCCCTGCATCGATAACCGTTTGAATAATTTCTTCTTGTGTGTGAATCCAAAAATTTTCAGGAAGCGACTCATGCTTGGGACCATCCGTGTAGGTCTGACTGGTCATCTCGGTATCGGGCCCTTTTCCTCCAAAATACGGATAGAAGAATTCACCTTTTTCATTAAAGAGATACATGACTGAATGTGATTCGACGATGCATAATGTCCCTCCAGGTTTGAGGTGCTTATTCACGACTTCGCTCCAACGCTTTAGGTCGGGGAGCCAGCCCAGCACACCATACGAGGTAAATACAATATCAAATTGCTCATCCAGATCAAGTTCAAGCACATCGCTTTGCACAAATCGTGCATCTAGGCCCGCTTGCTTGTTGATCGATTTTGCTTGTTCGATTGCGTTTGGAGAAAAGTCGACACCGGTTGCTTTTGCTCCTAGACGATTCCAACTCATTGTATCCAAACCAAAGTGGCATTGCAAGTGAAGAATCGACTTTCCGGCGACGTCAGGTAGTAAGCCTAATTCTATATGTCGAAGCGAATTTTGTCCAGCCAAAAAGCCTTCCACATCATAAAATTGAGAGGCGACATGGATATCTGTTTTTGTGTCCCATAAAGCCTGATTCTCGGCGATGTATTCTTTATTCGTTTTCATACGTGCAATATATCATATTCAAAACTTTCTGACTTTTATCATCACACATAAAAACCCTTCATACACGGCAAATCAAACTAGATACACGCCTGATTATTAATCGCCAACATACGGATACTCGACAAAGCTATACGCTTAGCATTCTGCCTACCATAAAGCCCAAGAGAATATCGTACCTTTGGGGCCCAAATTGTTGGTTTACTGCAGACTCATTTCAATACTCCTGCGATGAATGAAAATCCACAACAGACTCCCAAGGAAACAAAGCCCTCAACCAAGCCTGCGCCTAAGAAACGCTCATACCGCTTACCGCGGATGATATTTCTCGGCACCATTTTACTGGTGCTGCTTGGCATTACGGTTTACCTCGTAGGTGCAGCCCAAAACTTACCTACACTTGAGGAAATAGAAAACCCTCGGGCAAACCTTTCTACACAGATCATTTCAGCTGACGGAACGGTCCTCCAAAACCTTTTCGCAGAAGAAAACAGAATCAATATAGAACTAAACGAGGTGTCGCCTCATGTCGTCAACGCCCTCGTTGCAACAGAAGATGTGCGCTTTTACAGTCACAATGGTGTTGACTCAAAAGCTCCCTTTTCGATTTTGGCATCAGCCTTTCGTGGCAATCTCCGTGGAGCTTCGACGATTACTCAGCAGCTCGCACGCAACCTCTTTATCATCAAGGTTGGTCGCGACCGCTCCGCATATCGCAAAGTAAAGGAAGCTATTGTCGCTTTTATTTTGGAGCGAAAATTCACCAAGCAGGAGATCATGATGGCTTATCTCAATACGGTAAACATCTATGGTAATGCTTTTGGTTTGGAGATGGCTTCGAAAAAATTATTTGATCGACCAGCAAGAGAACTGAGTGTTGAGCAAGCTGCACTCGTAGTAGGCATGCTGAAAGGACAAGGCGTGTATAATCCATTTCGTCGTACCGAGACTGCGCTCAATCGCCGAAATACGGTGATCGATCAAATGGTGAAATACGAATTAATCGGAGCATCAATCGCAGATAGCATTAAACAGATTTCACTTGAAAAAGGCCTCATCATGGATCAGGCTGCCGAACACGTAGGAGGTATTGCTCCTTATTTCCGTGAGCATGTACGCCAGGAATTGAAAATTTGGTGTGCAGAAAATGGCCATGATTTATATCGTGATGGTCTGCGTGTGTATACAACGATTGATGCAGACTTGCAGCGCCATGCTGAAAAAGCGGTTCGTAAGCATTTGACTGAGCTTCAGGGAAAGTTTGATAAACATATCAAAGGCCGTGAGCCTTATAAAGATGACCCAAGCATTCTGACTCGTCTCATGACACAGTCATACCGCCATATCTCGGCTAAGCGCCGTGGGCTTTCGAAAAGCGAGATCAAAGCAGAATTTGATAAGCCAGTAAAAATGCGACTCTTTAGTTGGAATGGTGATATGGATACGCTTTTGTCGCCATGGGATTCACTGAAGTACATGTCCAAGTTTTTGGAAGTAGGAATGGTGTCTATCGAGCCGACCACCGGTCAGGTGAAAGCCTGGGTAGGAGGAAACGACTATCGTCACTTCCGCTATGACCACGTAGCCAAAGGCACGCGCCAGGTAGGATCGACTTTTAAGCCGTTTATTTATGCAGCTGCTGTTTCCAACGGCTACAAGCCTTGTGATCAGGTACTCAATCAGCGTGTTGTGTTCAAAGTTCCTGACGGATATTGGGAGCCTCAAAATGCTGATGGAAAAGTCGGTGGAAAGATGAGCCTTCGCAAAGGCCTGGCTCGATCAGAGAATCTCGTCACAGCGCAGTTAATGAAGCAGCTGGATGAGGCAGGTGACGGTGGTCCTCGCCAAGCCGCCAAAATGGCGCGCGCCATGGGAGTAGAAAGTCCCTTCGATGCGGTTCCTTCGCTTATCCTCGGTACTGCCGATCTCAATGTAAAAGAAATGGCTGGAGCTTACTGCACTTTTGCTAATAAAGGCGAGTGGATAGAACCTATCTATATCACGCGCATTGAAGATAAAAATGGGAATATTCTCATGGAGAAAAGCCCAAAAAAGCGCAAAGTGCTTAGCGAAGAACATGCTTATACGATGGTAGAACTCCTTCGTGGAGTAGTCGATATGGGAACCGCCCGTCGCTTGCGCTATCGCCATGATTTCCGCAACGAAATCGCCGGAAAAACAGGAACTACTCAGAATCACTCTGACGGTTGGTTTATTGGTGTTACTCAGGAATTGACTACCGCAGTGTGGGTAGGTTGTGCTGAGCGCCAGATGCGTTTTCGTGATCTGAGACTTGGTCAAGGTGCAAGTATGGCGCTCCCTATATGGGCTTACTATATGAAAGATGCTTATGAGGATGAAAATACTGGTCTTGAACAAATTCCTTTCAAAAGGCCTTCTAACTATAATGTAAACCTCGACTGCTCTGATTCTAGTTCTGCTAATGATACCACTGGAAACCCTGAGATTCCGGACCCTGTTCCTACTAACGAATTTGAAAAATATAATTAATAGTCAACCACCAATATGGACGTCCTCGAATATAATGCCCAGCGATTTATTCTGGTTCATCGCCGCACGATGCCCATCATGATCGGCGCGACCCTCTTTGGTGCAGGGCTTGTGTTATTTGGCTTTTTCAAAATAAATCCGGCATATCCAATACTCGGAATACCACTATTTATAGGAGGTCTTGCCATGCTCTTTATGTCAGCGCCTCAGAGCTATGTGACTTTTGATAAGGAGTCTGGTAAAATGGAGATTCAGCGTCGTTGGGTGTATTTTAAAAAACAGCTAACACAAGTTCCATTATCCGACGTTACCGATGTACGCACGGTGCATAATGAAAAGAACGCAAGCCAGTTCAAGGTCGAAGTCAAAGCGAAAGATACCTGGCTTCCCTTTACTAATATGTGGCTAAAAGACGAGTACAACCGAACACATCTCGAAGGTAAAGTACGCGCTTTCTTGAAAGGATGATCAAACGCCTGGGTTTTCTATTTTGGCCGCTGGCCGCGATCATTACGCTCTTGCTACGAGCGGCAGCCTCATCATTTCCGAATGTTACCGAGCACCTCTACAGTAGAGGTATTTTCGTCGCGATTCGCTATATCTGGGATTATACACTTGGTCTCCTTCCGGTAGCGCTTTTTTATGTACTCATCCTCTTTCTGCTTGTTGGTTTTATTCGTTTTTGGGTAAAAAAGAAAAAGGGATTCGTCGCTGTTCTCAAAGGGCTTACAGCCTTTCTTGGCTTCGCCATTTTTTCATTTTTTTTCCTTTGGGGATTCAACTACGCACGCATTCCTTTGCCTCAGCAAATAGGAATCAAAGCACTTCCCGCCGCAGGCGACAGCCTGTCGGCCTGGCTTGATCGCGAAACAGTCCTGCTGCTTGCCTCACGCGAAAAGCTGAGCTATTCCACAACTGACAGCATTCCGCCCGGCGCTATTCCCAGCGACATGGTCGATCAATTGCGGACAAGCCTTGAACAAGGCATGCACCAATGGGAGATTCCAGCAGCAGGGCGCGTTCGTGCGCATGCCATCGCTCCCAAAGGCTGGCTTATCGGATTTGGAGCAAGTGGCATCTACCTTCCCTGGACTGGCCAGGGCCAGTATGATGCTTCACTTTCTCATATAGAACGGCCCGTCACCACAGCACACGAAATGGGCCATGCGCTCGGCTTCACCGATGAAGGTGTCTGCAATTTTCTAGGCTACTATACCTGTATCAATAGCGAAGATGCGACGCTCCAATATCTCGGCCAGTTGGCAGTTTGGCGCGCGATAGGGCGAAGCGCCTACGCATTCGACACGAAATTATACCACGAGGCATATGGACAATTGCCAGCAGGTATTCGCGCGGATCTTGCCGCGATTCGCCGTAGACAAAAAGCGTATCGTCCCTGGTTCCCGAATTTCAGTAGTGCCGTTTATGATCGCTACCTCAAACAACAAGGCGTAAAAGGAGGCATGGCCAGCTATGGGCGAGGCATACTTTTGTGGGAAGCTTACAAACTTTTTGAAGCGGACTGAGTCTTTTCCTCATGAACGAGACCGTCAGCCTTATTTTTCCTCATCAATTATTCGAAAACCACCCAGCCATCGAAAAGGGCCATACCATGGTGCTGATCGAGGATAGCTTATTTTTTGGAGATCAATATTATCCGGCAGCTTTTCATAAACAAAAACTCGTGCTTCACCGTGCTGGCATGAAGCATTTTGCGGCTTTGTGTGAGGAAAAAGGATTTGAGATTAATTACATTTCATATGCAGAAATAGCAGGGGCTCCTGCAAAACGCTGGATCGAGTTGCTAGCTGAGCAAGGAGTGAAAAAGATTCAATTTTGTGATCCGGTCGACTTTATGTTGATCAAACGGATTCGACGGGCATGCGCACATGTAGGCATCGAAATCGACATGCTCGAAAGCCCCAATTTTATCAATACCCAAAAAGAAAACGACGCGCTTTTTTCCAGTAAAAAACGCTACTTCATGGCTGACTTTTATAAATATCAGCGCAAAAAACTAGGGATACTATTAGAAGATGACGGAGAAAGCCCAGAGGGTGGCAAATGGAGTTTTGATGAAGAAAATCGAAAAAAGCTTCCAAAAAAATTAATGGACCAGTTGCCTGAAATTCCCTGGGTTAAGGCTGATGCATCTGTTAAAGAAGCCATCGAATACGTGAACGAACATTTTGCAGACAACCCTGGAAAGGCAGAGGATTTTGGCTACCCCATCACACATGCAGATGCCAGAAAATGGATGCATACTTTTTTCACAGAACGCTTCACCAATTTCGGTCCATATGAAGATGCCATCGAGGAAGGGAAGGCTTTTTTATACCACAGCCTTCTCAGTCCATTAATCAATATCGGTTTGCTTTCTCCTATTCAAGTTGTGGAAGAAGCGCTCGATTTTGCCACAAAATACGATACTCCAATTGCCTCGTTGGAAGGGTTTATCCGACAGATTATTGGTTGGCGTGAATATATACGGGCGACGTATGTGAGGGAAGGCGTGACGATGCGAACAGGAAATCACTGGAAACACCATCGCGAAATGCCGGCTGCAATGTATACTGGCGAAACAGGTATTCCCCCACTTGATGATGCGATCAAACGGACACTACGTTTTGCCTATGCGCACCACATTGAACGCTTGATGGTGATGGGCGGCTTTATGTTTATTTGCCGCATTGATCCAAAGGCGATTTATACCTGGTTTATGGAATTATTTATCGATGCATATGACTGGGTAATGGTGCCAAATGTATATGCGATGAGTCAAAATAGCGCGGGCGGAATTATTACCACGAAACCGTATTTCAGCGGTTCCAATTATGTTCGCAAAATGAGTCACTATACCAAAGCGGATTGGTGTGAAGTGTGGGATGGACTATACTGGAAATTTATAATCGATCACAGTGAAGATTTAGCAAAAAATCCGCGATGGGCGATGATGGTATCAATGGCAAATCGCATGGATGAAGCGAAGCGCGAAGCTCATCTTGAGCGGGCAGAAGCATTTTTGAACGAATTATAACCATCTTTTTCGGGCATCTACATGGAAAATCGGCCAACAGTATCTAAGTTCACAGTAAACAAAATCCTGAACCATGGCCACACGCAACCTGTACGCACTCTTAGTAGGTATCGACGAATACCCGATTGACTCTCATCGACTCTTCGGCTGTCACAATGATGTGGCAGGTGTTAAGTCCTATCTCGATAATCGCGTCAATCGCAACGACTTCAATCTCAATGTCAAAACCTTGCTCTCAAAGGATGCAACGCGTCTTAATATCGTGCGTGGTTTTGATGAATATTTGAGTCAGGCAGGAGAGGATGATGTAGCCTTTTTCTTTTATAGTGGTCATGGCTCACAAGAACCTTCGGGGAGCTTTTTTGATCATTTGGAACAAGATGATAAAAACGAAACACTCGTATGTTGGGATAGCCGCATCGAAGATGGAATGGACCTCGCCGACAAGGAAATAGCAACGCTTATCGCGCGTGTCGCCGAAAAAAACCCGCATATCATCACCATTCTTGACTGCTGTAATTCAGGTTCAGCGACACGAAAGGTAGAAGATGGAAACAGTGATTTTTTGGTACGACAAACACCAAGCTACAAAAACGACCGACCGCTCGACTCCTATATTTTACCACGTAATAGCGGATCGCGAGGTGCGCTCGCTACTGGCGAAAATCAGCGCCTCCATATTCCTACCGGTCGCCATATCGCACTTACCGCTGCCGAGTCATTTCAGCTAGCGAAAGAAACTACACTTGGTGGAAGTCGCCGGGGCGTTTTTTCGTACTCACTGCTCGAACTCCTCCAGAACGCGAGTTACGATATGAGTTATGAGGATTTGATGCGCCGTGTGCAGGGACTTGTGACACGCAGAACATTTGACCAAAACCCGACTTTCTTTGTTGCAAATAGCGCGGATGCTGACCTCGGCTTTTTAGGTGGAGCCGCCGGTAATACTTCCGATTACTTCTTGATGAGTTTTGATCGTCAAAAAGGTTGGCAGCTCGATGCTGGAAGCGTGCATGGAATCGTAAAGGTTAATGACCGCGAAACCACCATTCTTGCTGTATTTCCAGAAGATGCGACCCAGGAAGACGATCTCAATGACCTGGACAAAGCACTCGGTGAAGTTCAGGTAACAGAACTCACTGCGGCAGGAAGTATCGTAGAACCGCTTGGCAGTTGGGTACCGGATCGTGAGAAAAGCTATCGCTGTCGCGTCGTGACGCTTCCCGTCGAAATGAATAAAATTTTTCTTTTCGGTGATGAAGGTGGCCTGGCTCCTGTACGAGCACGATTGGGTGAAGGCGGAGAAGAATCAGCCTATTTGCAAGAAGTAAAATCAGTGGGAGAAGCCGATTACAAGCTTATCGCACTTAATAATGAATACGTCATTTCACGTGCCGCCGACGGTACCGGTGATGCCCAATTTAAGGAGCGCCATGGCATTGATTTTCGTCCGTTGGTAGAGCAGGTGCCTACCTATTCGGCGCAAAGTGCTGAGAAAGTGCTCGATCAGTTGATACACATTACACGCTGGGAGCGAAGTCTCGATTTGCGTAATCCGCAAAGCGGAATAGCAGGTCAGGTAAAAGTAGAATTGCTTGAGCCTGAGCGCGACGAACTTATCAAGCCAGAAGAAGGCGGTTATCGTTTCCGCTACGCTTCGGCTCCGCTCAGCGACCCGTCTTCGAGCGGAGCTGAAACGCCGAGTTTTCGCGTGCGTTTACGCAATACAGGCAGTAAACCGTATTTCTGCTCACTCATTTATTACTCTTCTGATTTTGCGGCTGATCCTAATACGCTGGAAGAAGGCGGTCTTTGGATTGGACCAGGCGAAACTGCCTGGGTGGCAGGTGGCGCAGCGATCGAAGCAAGCGTTGCTGACAACTATTATAATCTGGGAAGGAATCGCCTGGAAGAAACATTCAAGCTGATCGCAAGCACGCAAAAATTTGCGCCAGGCTTACTGGAACTTCCTGCATTGGGGCAGCCGAAAGTAGAGTCGATGCGCAGTATCGGTGCAGAAGAAAGCGCTGCTCTTGATGATGTCGTTACACGCGGCGGCCTTAAAATCAGACGAAAAGCATCGGGCAAACTAGGCGACTGGACTTCAGACGAATTGACGATCGTAATTGAACGGAATTGAGTTGATTTGATAATTTGATTATTAGCTGGTTGAGTGATCAAGCCATCAGCTAATCAATACATCATCAAATCAGCTAATCAGTTAGCCTCTTTGCCATTTGGCTTTGAATCGCTTGACGGATTCGTTGTTGCGAAGGGCGGCGTGTTTGGTCGAGCGGCCCTGGACGCGCTTGCGCCACATCCGAAAGCTGGAAGCCTTCATTTCTCTGCGCATAATGCCGATCGTTTCCTGTTCGGATATACCGAATTGTTCGGTGATGGCATCAAAAGTCGTGCGATCTTCCCAAGCCATTTCTACAATACGATTGATATTTTCAGGCGTGAGTGATGCGGTATTAGATTTTTTAGGCATGTTAAATTCTTCGAGCTATGTTTTTGACAAATAGCGTTTTTGCTATTTATGTATAATACCAAAATCTTCTATTCTAAACTGTAGATGTAAACCCACATTCTGATCATATAGCCTTGTTACTTTTTCACGGCGAAAAAGTAACCAAAAAGCCGGAAACGAGCCAAACAAGCCCTCCGCTGCTAATCCCCCGCTCTCGCTCGTTTCATCCCCAACGCGCGTAGTTCAAGACTTAGAATCAATAGAACAGACAAGTATGGATTGGTATAAGTTCTATCTAGCCTATTTGTTTACATTGAAAGCTTATCAATAACCCGTAAGCACCGCAATCGCCAGGCTGATCGCGTCAATAAACATCAGCACCAGAAAAATGGGCCAGGCAAAACGGAACCATTTTTCAAACGAAACCTTTCCTACTCCCAACATGGCCATTAAAGCTC
>JBGCFB010000004.1:0-12931 GCA_045106685.1 Bacteroidia bacterium
TTTTTCAAAACCATGACAAACGGTTCACTCCTCCTCTTTACCTTCTTCATGATCACCGATCCTATGACTACTCCCAATGCACGTAAGCCGCGCATCGTCTGGGCTATATTGATCGGGATTGTGAGCTTTTTTTTTTTTTAATTCTTCAAAGTACACGCCGCTCCGATATACACCCTGTTCTTTGCCGCGCCGTTAACCGCCATTCTAAATCACTATTTCAAAGCTGAGCGCTTTAAGTGGCTAGGATGATGATCAGCTTACAGCTTATAATGTTGAATGAGTGGATGATGGAATGATAGAATGAGTGCAATTCACTCATTCTATCATTCGTCATTCATCATTATCGTGGTGTATGTGATCTGCGGAAGTAATTCTGCATGGTGCGTACCACGTCAATAGAGTTCGTTACCCCGTCGAGGTTGACATCCGAGGTTTTAATACCGCCAGTAAAGTACTGATTCATCACACCACCAAGGTCAAGCGAGTTGATCTGATTATCACTCGACTGATCGCCTTGAAGCAATGCAGCCTGTCCATTTGCTATCGTAGCAGCCGGGGTATTCGTATTAGCCGGATCAGTATACACTTCCTGGATATCAGTGAGGTCAATGAGCTGCGCACCTGTGACTGTGCGGAATGTCCTGGAGGTCATTACGCCAAGGTGATTACGGTGCTGTAATGCAACATAAAAACTGTCCACACCGGCTGGAAGGTTCACTTCAATGGCAGAGCCATCAGGGCGGGTAATCGCACCGTCAGCATGCACCAGTACGGCTTCCTTAGAGAGAATGACGTTCGCTTGCTGGCCATCTCTGATCTCAAGCAACATCCAGTCTACTATCGAACTATCCTGAATACTTAGCGATTCTGTTCCCTGGTAATTCCATGGGCTTGTACCGTAAGGTTGCTGACTAGGCACAAGCTGGCTTTGCTGCAATGCAGTACGCATAGTGCCTGTAGCCGGATCATAAGCTCCCTGGAGGTTGGCCATCGGTAAGATAAAGAATGGCGAATTGCTACAATCCTGCTGGCAATCCAGATCAATAAAGATATCTCCTACGCCACGGAAGTTACCCGAAGCACTCGTGTAATATAACCAGCCACCAAGGCCAACATTGCTGCTTAAGCCATTGGCTCCTTTTCCATACTGGAAACCAAAATTATACGTCGACGGCATATGGCTTATAAACAGGGTATCGCCTGTGTACACGCCCTCACCGACAAAGCGGCTTCTGGTGCTATCAAGTTCGAAGAAATCCCAGCCCAAATACGCATTAGCAGGAGCTGTAGTAGTCGGCTTATATGATCTTCCAAGGGCAGACCACTGCACCCAATTACGACGATTCTCAAGATATACTTCCATGCGGAACCGCTGATTGGGGAAGAACTCATTTTGCACAGTACCTGTCAAAATTGCATCTCCTCTACTATCTATTTCAAAATTGCCGGTTCCTGGTACCATTTTGTATTCAGGCAAAAGGCTGGAATTAAAGAGGAATACACTGACACCATCCTGGGCTCCGTAATCTGTTGCGGCACAAGACTCTTCACATGTTCTGAAGAATCCAGCATCCCATGACAAGTCACAGCTCCCGCCTTTCAGTTCAATCAGTTTGGTACGGCCTGTAGCAGGGTCAATATCAGAATCCCTGTTAGGATCTCTTCCTACATTGAGATTAGCCAAGCGATAACTTACCGGGAAGGTGCTTATTTCGATATAGTATTTCGCAGGAATAAGTGAATCGAATCGGTATAAACCCATCGAGTCGGTAAGCACAGATCGTATTTTCAATCCTAACTCGTCCAACAGATTTACTTCAACACCACCTAAACCACGCTCTCCAAAATTCTGGCGACCGTCCGGGAACAAATCTTCCCATACGCGATCACCTATGCAGGCAAGTTGGTTAGCAGGGATGCTATCAGGATTAAAAATACCTGCATCAAAGCTCAGATTACATTCGCCGGAAGCCAGCGTAAAGCACGGCGTATTCGCCAACAGCGTATTATTTATTCGAACTGGATCAGAATCCAACTCGTCGTCTGTTCCCTGATCATTCAAGCTGTACGTAAAGCCAGCAGGCAACTGGTCAAAGGAAACATAATAGCTTCCCGGAGCGACGTTTGTGAATTCATATCCACCGAGTGCATCGGTAAGCAGCTGAACTACCGGCACACCTGTACAAGTATTGAGCGTAACGCGTACTCCAGGGACTCCTGTTTCTCCAGTCTCTTGCACACCATTTGCATTGACATCATTCCACACGAAGTTTCCAACCTTGGCACACTGCTCTGTGAGGTTTCCAAGGTTCAGCAATATGGTATCACATACACATCCATTGAGCACTGCGATCATCGGACTCACTTCACTCAGGCCATTGATGAGCTGGGTAAAACTGAGGATTTCGAAAGGCGAGGCCTGAGCAGCAGAAATCGTCTGCAACACGGTAATAAGGCTATCTGCCTGATCTACCATTCCATTTCCATTGATGTCTTTCCAGAGGTCTACTTCAATCGGAATTTCTGCGGATATGTCACCAGCACGATTAGCGATTGTAGCAGAGAAGGAGAACTGGCGACCGCGGCTTCCACAGACACTCGTGGCCTGCGTATTGGCGAAGTACAAGTCTGACTGATTTACCTGAATAAGCTCAGAAGAACTACCCGTAAGATTAAAGAAATTTGGACACGGAACACCTTTACATGCGATGATAGAAGGTGAAAGTGTACGGGCACGTATTTGCAAGCTATTGGTCGAACAGCTCGACGGATCGCTGATGCGACCTTTGAATGAAAACACTAAAGAATCCTGATTTCCCATGCCAGCAGGGAAAGTAAATATGAGTGCTTTTTCTCCTGAAGGAAGTGTATTTGTTGTTGAGTAAGTCGGGCAGAAAGTGCCTGAGCATTTGACAGGGTTGAGCGGATCGATTACGGGAACGACATTAGCAGGGATGACCATTTCAATGAGGTCAGTAGCCGCCGTAGGCGTAAGTCCCAACTTGTCAACGCGAACATTAAATGTACTTAGGGCATTACTACATGCCACCAGTTCTCCTTTCAGATCAACAGTAGCAAAGTATGGTCTTGGAGCACCTTCTATCGCAACAGCAAAACCCTGAACGGTTTCACCATCTCCGATCGCAGGCTGCCCGCAACTGGACTTTCCAAAAGACTCTGCTTCAAAGGACTCTCCGCCTGTAATATCACAGGTAGGCTTCATCTGTAAACGAATAATGGCCTTGTTTTGAGTCAAATCTGAAACTCCTGTCAATGGCTCATTATTACCAAAGTTAAGCGGATCTACTACTGCAAGGTCCATCGGATAGAATGCAGTATTATTAGCAGCAATCAATGCCGCCTCTGCTATCGCGCTGAATGGTCGCGGTGTCGTACCTTCCGGATATTCGACATAGGCAGACCCAGGCATGTATTCGAGGCCGTAGGTGCCTCCGCCGTCAGGGTTATTGAGGTTCGTTTTTACGTCAAATACATTTCCCTCTTGCGATGCTACTAATGAAATTTCGATAGGAAAACCTTCACACATTACCACACTATCTTTTCCCCAAATCGGGCTCTTTGCATTACTCGGATCGCTAGGCGTAAGGGCTAGCGGTGAGATCGTTGCGGAAAGTGAGGTTGCTGGCGGCTCAAAGTAGATCACAATCGTATCCTTACAAATGATGCTTGCAGCATCAGCAGGATAACTCCTACAATTCCATCCATAGAGCACATACATGCTATCAGGAGTACAGCCGTTGTAATCGGCAGTAAGGGTGAAGTCTTTCGCCTCGCGAAGATCAAGATCGCCCAAAGGATATATTCCACCTGCGTTTGGTGTGAGGATATTGCCTTTATCATCAGCCAACGTGAGGGTATTTTGCCCTACATTTCCAGAAGGAGATACGAGGTATGCCCAGGTGTTATCGGCTTTGGCGAGTTCAGAGAAATTCGAAATAGAGAAGTCTGTAGAAAGATCATTACCCTTCCCTGCTTTTATCACGTTTGCTGAAGTAGCTTGAATAAAAGGCTTTTGAAAATAGAGTCTTGAATAATTGTACGCGGTCACTTCATCTCCATCCAATAAGCGATAGAAGAATCGTGGACTCAGTACATTGCCCGGCACACGGCTATCCCATTCTACCTGTGCATTACAACCAGGGCTAATATACATTTGCACATATGGGCGGAAGCCATCATCCGAAAGGTAGATAGACCCACCATTTTCAACGAAAATCCCATTATTAGCAGGATCTTCCAGGTCAAATATTAGGGTTACTGCTCCGTCATTTCGTACCAAAGTAGTCGTAGGAACGATACGTTCAAAAGCCTGATTCAGCCTTACGTTTTGTCCAGCGGTACGCTGAATAGAGAAACGTGCAGAGTCAAGGTTCCAGCCTGGAGGCAAGGTATATTCTGCGCGAATCGGCTTCGCGATCTGGCGATATTCGTATGGGAAAAAGTTGTTTCCGGAACCAGCTCCGGCAACATACAAGAAGGTATTCCTAAAGTCATTCTGGCTTTCGCAACCATCGAATTGCAGGAGGCTTCTACCAGACTGAACCGGTGTAGCGCGCGTAGCACCCAATAGTGCATTGACACCTCCACAAGCAAAGCGGTTTGCACTGCTCGTAGGGTTTACCACATCAGAAAGGAATGTATTGTTGTCAAAGTCGTACAAGGTATACTTCAAAGGAATACCACTGGAAACGACATAGCGCGTCGTTACAATCACGCTATCACCAACACCATAATGCGTCTTGGGCCAACCGGCGCACTGGGCGATGGCTGCAATACTCAAGTCAAAGGTGTAGCGATCCGGTAGACGAACAAAAGGAACCTGATTACAGGTGTAAGCAGAGCCAGTATTGCCGTCTATAAGCGTTACTTCCATTTCATATAAAGACAGGACAGTAGCATCAAAAATATCCTCTGAGTACATGTAGGTCCAGGTAGTAGGCGGTCCGTTTCCGGCTACTACTTGGCCCACCACTTCCTGAAAGATGGTGTCTCCTGACAAAGCTCTTCTTCGCAGAATAAGGCTTGGGTCTTCCGGTATTCCTGCCTGGACATTGGTACCATCACAATTATTATCATTATCAGGACAACCGTTGTTATCCATATCTGCCGGGCCTACATTTTCACGCTCAAAAATATAGCTCCTCAATGCGAAACCTGTACATGGTCCCGGACAATTGATAACCGTATTTCGATCAAAACATGCTAGTCGAAGTGGACAACTGCGCGAACATCCCGGATCAGCAATCATATCAAAATTGACGACGAGCTGCCTGCCCGGACAAGGGCGATTTGCACACAACAGTGTCAAAGGAAATTCAATCCAACTTCCGTAGGCTCTAAAATCTGTTCCAGCACTGTTACCTGCCCAGCGCCAACGTGCGACCAAGCTATCATTTACGCGCGAAACGTAATAAGGCTCCAGCAGTGTGCTATCGGCCAGATACCATCTAATCGTACTATCTGCACCGCCTATTCCGATACATCCTGGCAACTTAACCGCCAGCTCAAAATACATGGCGTTTTGATCCATTGGAATTCGAAGCACACGCAGAGCGGGGAATTCTACTCTGGCTTGCAAGGTGTCGTCTACATTGAAAGTAGTAGGAATATTGTAGGTAGGCTTGGTTTGTAATTGGCGGGCAAAAGCAGGAGTAAGGGTTCGGGTCTCATTGCCTCCGCACTGGTTCGTGTATCGCACACCGCCTGTAAGGCGATAGCCTGGTCTATATACATTACCGATAGCATCTTCAAGACAAGTAGGACAGCACTTAAACATCAATACCTTTACCTGCATCTTCTCACCGGGCTGGATCACGATAGGAAGCGTGTCCGACATGCGGGTATACAGCGTATCGGTTCCAGGGTAGTCATCGAGGCAGCCGAAGCTATTATTCATAGGGATGATAGCTCTACCGAAACGGAAGTTCGTCACCGGACCATTCTCTAACTGATAAGTCGCGTAACGGCTTAGACCCATATAGTACTGCCACAGGTAGTTTACCTCCAGAATCGGATTGGCGGCAGCTCCAAAGCCTCTATTTTCAAGAGTAATTAAAATCGTATCAATCGGATTACCACTTCCATAGCAACTCGAAAAACGCTCATCGTAGGTCACGGCGAGACTAGGCTCACTCGGTGGCAATGGAATAACAGAAAGGTTATCATCTGCCTGACACAACACTCCGTCACAACCATAAAATACGGTAGGTCGGCTTGGCACTCCAATATCAAGTCCGCAGCCGATAACCTGAACATCATAGGCCAGGACGAACTGCTCGTCTTCTTCAAACAAAGTCGGATCAGATTCTGTATTTGGCAATTGAGCTACCAGGCTCCTGTCAAATACAAGAATCACAGAATCGCCGGAAGGAACCAAAGTACCATTTCCAAGCGAAATATTAGATCCTCCTGGATCAAGCACAAAGTTCGTAAAGGCTAAATCACCCGGAGTGAATACTTCAGCAAAGGTGAATGAATCGATGGCGCCAAAAGCACCATTTGTAATAGTAACCTCACGTCGGGTTGTCTGCCCGATAGGAACTCCGGGAGGTGTATTCGTAATCTGCGTTACGCTTAACGTTGCGTAGATCGCATCATAAATCAGGTTTGTACGACCTACTAGTGTCAGGGGAGTTCCCAGACTTGACATACTCAGGTCTGCATCAAAGATGCCACCGTTGATTTTATGTGCGCGTGCATCACATGTACCACGGAGGCGAATCCGCAATTCTATCGTTTCACCGGGCTCAACACTGCTTATTCGATAAGTAGGTTGGTTATTATTGGTAGAAACAAGCACTGCGACTTGCCCTGTAGGTACTGATATAGAGTCAGGAATAACCTCAATACCAACCCCTAGCGCTACTGCAATATCAACCTGCGATCGTTGGGTAGTATCATTTGTAATTGAGATCACCATCTCAGTCCCTTCCCGATCACATACTGTGACATTATCGGCGATAGAGAACTGATTAACTATTTGGCCCTGAAGGAAACCAAAACATACGAGCAAGAAGATTAGGAGAGGTAGGTGTTTATTCATGAAGGCTCTATTTAAAATTATCAACGCAATATATTAAGCTTTGCATTATATACATTTCTTTCTTTATCCACAATTTGGACAAAATAAATACCCGAAGAAAATTCTTCTACATTTATCTTCTGGATATTAGCATTGCTATCCGATTGCAGCTTTTTAATACTTCTACCGTGAACATCAAGCAGCTCCAGAGATAGAATATTCTGGCCAGGTTGCAGGAGATATACTACACTGCTGGCAGGGTTTGGATAAAGGGTCCATGTAGTGGAGGCAAGGTCAGTCTGAATGATCGCAATATTGGATGCATGGCTTGTCCCTGCTTCATCTTCCCAGCGAACCTGGTAGTATTGTTGCTCAGCAAATGCCTGCTCGTCTACAAAGCTAAATTGCTTACCAGCAGGATCTTGTCCGAGCTTGATGTCGGCCAACATGGCGAGTGACCCCTGAGTACCGTCATTGCTTTTCCACAAACTCATAGAAGTAGGGTCTGCAGAAGTCGGCAGCGCCCATGTAAGAATGGCGCGATGCTTTCCGAATCCTTTTCCTTGCAATACAACAGGGTCATGACTCAAAATTGCTGAAGGGAAAATTCCTCCGTCGCGATCTACAGCAGGGCTTCCTGGCGCAATGGTAAAGATCGGGCTGCGACCTGTGTTAGGGTCAAAGTCAGAATCCATACTTGGATCAGCACCTTGTGCCATCTGAGTATGCATATAGGTTACAGGTAGCTGACTGATGTCGATATAGTAGTCGCCTGCAGGGATTCCATCGAATTGATAATTACCATTTGCATCGGTATTTAAGATGGCTACAAATACTCCTGTCCGTGTGAATAATTCTACTGGAAGGCCACTGTGCCCTTGCTCAGTCGGGTCCTGCACACCATTCGCATTCATGTCTTCCCAAATTCTACCAGAAACCTGCGTAAAGCATCCTGCCACATAAATCGTGATGGTATCAGACTTAGGGCCGCAGGCACCTGAAAGTGATGAACCAGGCACCGTATAAGCAAATCGGTAGGCATTTCCCTGATGGGTCAGTGAAGCAGTAAAGTCGTTGCCTCCCAGTGAATTGGCATTGTCAATATCGTGCCAGTTTCCTCCCCCATTAGCGGTGGAAACAGGCGCTCCTGTTACGAGTCCGTCCAGTACGATATAGTTATCAACCTCATTGGTGAGGTTGCTATTACTTGAGCATATCGTATCCCTTGCAGGCAATGATGGCGTAGGCACACCAGGCTCCAATTCGAGTTTCAAACTTGCTTTATCCTGACAGCCTGTACTGGAATTGCTCACGCGAGCATACACCATTCCAGGACCTGAGTTATAGTTTGTTGGATTATTAATCGATGAAGAATAAGTAGCATTACTAAACCATGCAACCGATGAACCTGTACCTCCGCTCACGAGACCGTTTGCGGCTGTGAGGTCAAATGTACTCGTTCCGGCAGCTAGTTCACATGAACTTATCGTATCATTCTGAGCAATCGATGCTGACACCTGAATGGTGATCGTGTCTGTAGTCACACATCCGCCGGCACGCGTAGTGGTCAATATATACTCACTATTTGTCGCCGCTCCTGTCTGGTTAGGCAAGGTCAATACAGTCTGGGCAGCTCTGAAATTGGCTAAGCCCGTTCCAGGTGACCATTGGTATGTATAGCCTGGTATTCCGAAGCCACCACACCCTATGAGTGTTGTTTGGCCAGGGCAGATCGACCGATCTGTTCCTGAGTTTTGGTACGAAACATCTACCTTTCTGCTTCCAGTCGTATCACACAGACATCCCCTCAGAACAGATAATAAGCGACACGCTGCATTGGCTTGAGGGAAGGTAATATTTCCTGTAAAACTTCCGGTTTGTGCACTTGCAACTCCTGAAGGTAACGTCAAGACAGTCAGCCTGTTATCAGCAGCATCTACTTGATTATTATTATTCGCATCGTACCAAATTTCCACCTCAGCATCGGTCATGGCGACGAGGCTAGTATTGAGTACATCGACCTGTACTTGCGCTTGCTCTCCACTACCTGAAGGGCAGGAGACAGTAGCCTGAGCATTTGTAATAATACCCGATGGCTTTTCTACATTTACTTTTATTTCACTCCGACCCGATATGACTTTAAAATCAAAACAAGGAGTTCCGTTACAATCAATATTGCTAGGCACTTTAGAGCGAACCTCGATAGGTAAACCCTGCAAGCCGCATGAAAGCGTATCGTCCAGGCTAAAGGTTAGGCCAATTTCCATTTGATCACCGTTACCCAAATTTGTCGGTCCCAAAAACAGTGAAATACTCGTCCCGCCATTTGGCAAAGGATTATCGATCACGATAGGAGATGGACATACCGGGCTACTGTAACAAGTAGGTGGTGTCGTAAAGATGTCTGCTTTTACAAATGGAGGCAGCACAAATTCTATTTCATCAAAGAAGCCAGTCGGATTGGTTCCGATTTTAGTGATCGTCGCGCGAATTTCGTTTGTACTCTGTCCGCAGGCTTGCTGGGTATTTGACGTAAATCCTAAACTGATAAATGTCGCATATGGCGCTACAGCGCCTTCGATAGGTAAAGGAGCGCTCGTTGCATAAGCAGTACTGCCCGATGCTGTGGCTCCACATTTTGCTTTACCAAGTACACGCCCTCTAAACACATCGCCGCCACCAAAATCACAATTTGGCTCAAATGAAAAGCGAATAATCGCCTGGTGCTTATTTGAAACTACACTATCAACACCATATAAAGGCCCTAATGTATTAAAGGTCGCAGGGTCAATGGCATTAAGCTTAAACGAGAATTGGGGCTGGCCATTTTGAGCAACAAGATCATTATTTGCTGTTACTGAAAATGCCCGTGGTGTCGTGCCGATAGGATATTCGATGTAACCACTTCCACTCACAAAAGACAAGCCTGGAAATCCGTTGTTCAAGGTATTGTTCAATACAAAAATCGGATCGAATACAGCACCTTCATCATTGCTCGAAATCGTCACCTCGACAGGAAATCCTGTACACATACTTACGCTATCTTTTCCCCATAACCCGGCAATAGTGCCAGAAGGATCAGAAGGCGTGCTAGCCATAGGTGTGATTGCAGATGATACTCCGGCCTTCGAAGGCGTCACGTATAGCGCCAAAGTATCGGCACAATCCGGGTCCAGTGTTGTAGTAGGATAACCTTTACAATCCCAACCAAAAAGCACAAGCAAACTATCTTTATCACAGCTAAGGTAGTCTGCACGGAGACTTAAGGACATTGCCTCATTTTTTCCAATTCTACCCAAACGATAATAGCCTGAAAAGTCCTGAGGAATCACAGTTCCCATATGATCTGTAAGCTCTCGTACTACCGTTCCTGTCTGACCAGAAGGAGAGACTATCTTCACCCATGCAAATTCGGCAGGTGAGGTTACAGAAAGATTGGTTAAGGCAAAGTCCCATTTGACCGTTGCTGTTTTTCCTCGCAAGCTTTGGTTAGGAGAATTTGCGACAATATTTGGAGGATTATAGACAACAATGGATCTATTACGGTTAACGAGGTTAGAAAACGACTCGGAACCGTCAGGACGGGCATAGTAGAATTTAGGATCATAATCACGATTGGAAGGGCCGTCATTCAGGCTGTTCCAGTCTGTAGCGGCATCACATCCAGGGCTGATAAAGACCCGAAACTCGGGGCGGAAGCCATCATCAGAATAAAATAGTGTTCCGCCGTTTCGTGCCCATATACCTTGGTTTGCAGAAGCTTGAAAATCAAACTCCATGGTCATTGTGCCATCCGCATTCAAGGTATTGGTAGTGGTGACAACGCGCTCACGAGGAAGCATTCTTACGGCACGTCCCGAACCACGTGTTCTAAAAATGGTCAGGTCTGCACTATCAAAGTTCCAACCTGGAGGCAATGTATAGGTTGCTCTGCTTGGCCAGCCGAGGGTTCTATATTCAAACGGGAAATAGTTATTAGCCAGGTTACCTCCTGCAATGGAGAAACTGGTATTTCTGAAGTCATTTTTACTTTCGCAGCTATCCCAAACAAAACGCCAACCACAACAATGGTCAAGGCTCACGGCTACAAGTCCCATCATGCTGAGTGCGTCATTACACACATACTGGAAGATAGGAGTTGGATTACCTCTGTCTGACAAGTAGCCTTTGTTTTTTGTAAAATAAGCTTCGAAGTCTCTGGAGATGGTATTGGCAATGCGGTATTTAGCTACAAAAAAGATGCTATCACCATGCATAAATGTGCCGCCAGGAAGCGACAGGCAGTTGCCTATGGTGGGCAAGCTTAGATCATACTGGTATCCATCCTGAGTTTGGAACTGCCCGATACTGCCACAGTTATAAACTGTATTTCCACGCTTTACTTTTAAAGAGCTTGAGATTGGCAAAAAAGCCTGCGTGTCAAGACTATCTTCGATGTACAGGTAAGCCCAGTTTTGGAGCGAAGTCTTTTGGACTACTGCCTTAAGCGCACTTACAACTGTGTCGCCATCGACAGCTTTATCTCGACGTAGGCCACTACTATCAACTGGAGCAAAATAAACAAACCCCGTTCCATCACAGAAGTTATCATTATCAGGGCAACCATTGTCATCAAGATCCAAAATACCCAGGCTCGTTCTTTGGAATGTATAATCCAGATACTGCAAACCTTCGCAGGTAGCCTGGCAGTTCGTCACAACTTCACCTTCATAACAGGCCAGCTCCATCGAACAGCCATTGCAGTTGGTAGAAGGAATGAGTGAAAAACTGTACGCCAATACATTGTCTGTGCAAGGAGCTTCACTACAATCAGCCTGTAGCGGAATTTGGATGCGGCTATTACGCGCATTGAAACGATCCAATGCATTGAGATTGAACTCCCAGCGAATATAAAGGCTGTCGTTTCGGGAGATCACAGTATTGTATGGAATCTCACGGTTGTTATAGTTAATCCATTTGATATCACTGACGGTTCCTGCCCGGTCCACACAATCTGGAACTTTTAAGGCTAATTCAAAATAACCTGTTTGCTCATCTAGCGGTAAGTCATTGATCCAAAAATTTGCCCAATCGATATATGCATACTGAGTGCCTGAACCTTGGAAAAAGGTGCGCGGAGCATAATATGTAGGCGAAAACAAAAATTCTCTAACCTTGCTTCTAGGCTGTGCATTTACAGGATTAGTACCGCATAAATTTGTGTAGCGCAAGGTCTGCACACGCGAATATCCATAGCGAAAGCGATTATAAATGGTATTGTCTACACATGTCTCTGTACAGCATTTATATACAAGGAACTGAACTTGAAGTGTATCGCCCGCTGGAATAGTACCAGGAAACGTCCCACGCATTCCGTTGTATAGTCTAATACCTGGACGCCAGGTATCGAACTGTGTAGCACAATTATAGGTATTGCGGATTGGCCAGTATTGTACACTTGGGGTGAAGTTTTGGCTATTCCCGTTACTCTTAAGTACATACGTGATGGCATCCAGGTCAAATCCCATGAAGTCATCATCATACACTCTAAAATCGAGGTATACATTATGAGCTGGCCCTGCACCATTATTGGCAATAGTCACCCAAATTGTATCAGGAGCTTCGCCAGCACCATAGCAGGCACTCATTGTATCAGTAACAGTATAATCCAAATTAGGCTCGATCGCTGGCAAGGTCACATAAGCCGCAACAGCATCATGCTGACATAGGTCTGTTCCACAACCCCAACCTGCATAAGGATATGTAGCGATTGCATTATTGACTCCGCAACCCTGTACGGTCATTTGGTATGATAGTGTCACACTCTCTCCTACTTCAAATTTTGAGGGGCTTTGGCCCTGATTGGGTAGCTGGCTAATCTGGCTTTGATCTATCGTTACCTTGATCGAA
>JBGCFB010000040.1:0-32164 GCA_045106685.1 Bacteroidia bacterium
AGGAGCAGGGAAGCGATACGTAAGTACAATCTCATGCGAAGAAGCATCACCGTTTGCATTCAAGCCTGAGATATTAAGATCATAGCTATATCCAAAGAAAAGCTCTTCACTTACATCAAAGCCAAGGATACCTCCAAATGACTCGCTACCTCTTTCTGAGAAAGCATATGCCACTCCACGGTAGTTAAGACCGAAGCGAAGCGCACTGATTTTGGCATATAAGCTGATATCCGACTGGAATACAGAACCATGCATGCGAAGCATGACGGTGGGCTGTATGTAGTTGTAATTCGTTCCAGCCCAATAACCAATAGGAATTTTATAGCCCGAGGTTAAATAAAAGGAACGAGGGATATTAGATATCTCACCCGTATTCGGGGCAAAGGTCAATGCCTCAAGGCTCGGCTCAAGTAAGTCCTGTCCTGAAAGACCGATGAAGAATTTCTCAAATCCATCTTTTCGGGACTGATAAAAAACTCCAGCACTTAGATTGAATGCTCCAGTCGAGTTAGAGAGAAAATTACCTGGATCAACAATTACCTGATCACCAGGGTCTATCGCAATAACCTGAAAGTTGAGCGCTCGCTGAGAGAAGCCGCCGGAAATACCCAGACTTAAATGGGACTCGGGACCTAGCTGTAGCGGAAACCCGTATGCCAGATTTACAGATGTGCTTGTAAACGGACCAAGCTGGTCTTGTAGAAGTGTGCCACCGATGCTGCCAAAGCCGTCGAAATAACGGTGCCCTGTAAGGCTGACAAGACGAGGACTACCGTCGATACCGACCCACTGTTGGCGGCCGAGTGAACCTAGAGTCCATCCTTGATTGGTACCAGCATGATTAAATCCTGCGGTCGCAGGATTATACAGAAACCGTGTATAATCATACATGGTATTCTGGATATAGGATTGCCCCAATGCAGGTACGTAGCAAGCCAGCATCAAGAGAAGGCTAAACCAAATCTTATTCATGAAAGAGGGGGATTGTAAAGAATGTGCATATAAACCGAAAGTCCAAATCTACCAAACAAACCCTTTTCCTCAAACAAAACACCGCTATGATGAACTATTCATGCCAAATAAAACCACCCAAAGCATGAAATCAGCCAATAAAATGAAGATTGCGGCGTAAACAAATGCTGAAATTGTTGAGCGACCGACCCCTTTTGCCCCCCCTTTTGTGTACAATCCTTTGTAACATCCGATCAAAGCGATGCTAATTCCGAAGATAAAAGACTTGATCATGCCTCCCCAAATATCACCTGGTTCAAAATAATTTTGCACCGATTGGAAAAAAATTTGGTAACTGAGATCCAAAAAATAAGTCGACACTGCGAAGGCTCCAAAGAGCGCCACCACGATCGCAAAAATATTCAGCACCGGCATCATCAATGCCAAGCCAAGCAGGCGAGGCAACACAAGATATCGGACAGGATCAATCGCCAAAGTCCGCAAGGCAGAAATTTGTTCGCCGACGACCATGCTCCCAAGTTCGGCTGCCATCGATGCACCGACTCGACCGGCGATCACCATCGCTACAAGGACAGGTGCCATTTCCATAAAAACTACCCGCGCAACCTGCCCTCCCAAAATCGTAAGTGACACCATTCCATCCATTTGGTAAGCTGCCTGCCAGGCGATGATCGCCCCGGCAAATAAGCCCACCAACATTACAAGTGGAATAGAGTCATATCCTATATGAGCAAGTTGGTACAGCACGCGCTTCCGATCTCTCCAAGTATAACGCAAGGTTCCCAGCACCCGCCAAAGCAGGTAGCCAGTCTTACCAAGCGATATAAGGAGCTCCTTCATGATTATCGTTTATATTGTGCTAAATAAGTGAATAATCTGTGTATTACGTCATAAGCCAACATTCAGGAGCTAGGCTCCACTATGTCTGTCAGGTCCTTTTTAAAGACTTGCTGGGTGTCGACTTTCAGTTAATAGACTCAGTCGACGCTATTCCCAAGGGCGAGCCGTTTTTAGCATATACTCACCAATCGCCGCAACAAGCACGCTATCATATCAATCCCTGCGGCCTGCTTGCCGACGAATTTGGCCTTGAGCCATGCGCCAATCCTGACGAGCAAGGCATAGCAGGAGACCCTCTGGCGGCCATTTTTTGGTGGATTACGGGTTTCCCCTATCAATCGGAACCCTGCTATGACAAACATGGCCGTTACGATTTTGCGCAGTATGCACACATTCAGGCTGGACAGCATCATGCTCCGCAGGTGTACCACTTCGCTAATCTGATTCGCGAAAAGATGGGAATTCCGAAGCATCCTATGAAAAAACCGACTGGCACAGTCACCATTGATGTGGATCAGCCCTGGCTTTTTAAGCATAAGCCTCTTGGCATTCAGATCGGTAGTATAGGAAAGCACCTTCTTAAAGGTGATATACAAGGTGCATGGCGACATTTCCAGACTATGCTGGGAGGCAAGGACCCCAATGATACTTTTGACACCATTTTCCAACATACCGCCCCCAAGTATACTCGCTTTTTCTGTTTACTGGAAAGAAGGCACCCCAATGACACGCGTCACACCTGGCGCAATCCAGCGATGAATACACTTATAAGGCGTATTCAAGCCAAAGGCTATGGCCTGGGCATTCATCCTTCTTACACCTGTTATCTGAGGCCAGACTTTATTCAGGAGGAAATCGATCATTTGACCCAAATCACCAAGACTGACACAACCCATAATCGCATGCACTTCTTGCGATATCGTCAACCAGAGACCTTACGAGCCTTAATTAGTAGTGGTATTCGACATGACTACAGCACTGGGCTTTACCATGATACGGGCTTTGTTTATGGGGTTGCGCAGCCTTTCCCTTGGTTTGATTTGGAACAAAATGAAGCAACCGAACTCATGCTTCATCCTACCATCGCCATGGACCGCACCTTGGTGGATTATCTTAAACTCAGCCCCAAGGAGGCCTTAGGGCGCGTTGAATCACTTATGAATATTACGAAGTCGGTTGGTGGAGAATTTGTCCTCCTTATTCATAATGACAGCTTGAGCGAATTTGCAGAATGGAAAGGCTGGCGCTCAAGCATTATTGAAATACTAAAGAAAATGCATGCGCTTAATCAAGCTTAATTGCTTCAAAATGCACCTTTCTTCCTAAAAATAACTCAGCAGTCTCCCTAAAGTGAATAGAGTAGTCAGTCAGGTAAAAAATATCCTGAGCTTCGGATTTCTGTGCTGTTCGTTTTTTTTGTTCTAAAAAAGCCTTCACAGACTCCGCAACAACAATCGCTGAGTCAATCAGAAAAATAGAATGGTCGTGATTTTTCTTAAAGTATTGATCGATCTGCTCCTTTATTAAAGGATAATGTGTGCAGCCTAATATGAGTGTATCAATCGTGGAAAAGCCTGTGTCGGACATATACGCGTCGATTACATCCTGGCTTACAAGATTGTGCAACCAGCCTTCTTCGATCATCGGTACCAAAAGCGGCGTAGCCTTGGCCGTCACTTCAACCTGTGTGTAAAGCGATCTAAGTCGCAGTTGATATACTTCGGAGTTGATGGTAGTGCGGGTGCCAATAACGCCAATATGACGGCTGGAACTTGCACGAATCGCTTCCCTGGCCGCAGGGCCTATAACCTCAAACACAGGCACATCACCTGCAATTGCTTGTACGTGTTCGTATCCTACCGCTGAAGCAGTATTACATGCGATGATGATAGCTTTCACCTCCTGCTTGACAAGAAAGGCGCTTATCGCCTTCGAATAGTCCTGCACACGCTCAGGCGCCTTGTCGCCGTATGGCAGGTGTGCAGTATCACCGACATAAATAATCTGCTCATCAGGCATAAGTTCCTTCAAGGCCTTCACAATTGTGAGCCCTCCAAGGCCTGAGTCAAAGACTCCTATCGGAGATTGAGGATGATGAGCCATAGATGAATTTAAGATTCAGCCAGCGCATTTGCTGCTGCTTCTACTACCTTTTTCGTATTTCCAACAAAAATCTGATCATCCAGAACCAAAACAGGCCGTTTCAGGAAGGTGTATTCCTCCAGAATGTAGCGGCGATAATCTGCCTCCGTGAGCGTCTGTTCATGTAGTCCCATGGCGCGATACTTCATCGCCCTACGAGAAAAGAGCGCTTCATAGGAGCCTTCCAGCTTATGCATAACATCAAGTTGCTCTGCAGTTATTGGCTCAGTTTTGATATCCTGAAGTGTAATCTCCGGTCCAGGCTGAATCGTTTTGATGATACGCTGACAAGTGCTACAAGAGGATAGATGGAAAAGGATTTTCATGTAAAGTAGGATGCTTTGAAAGGGTAAAGGTAGTGAAAATTATCTTTTAGCATAAAGCTATTATTTTTTGCTTTATGGTTTCGAAACCACTAGTATTGTATCTCCATTTACCCAATATGCCTCTTTCACCAAAATTTGAAGCAAACCAATACGACAAAATATTCAAGGAAAATATTGAGGTTTCTGTTATTCCCATGCTAGAGAAGTTTCTGGGGATCAAGTTTCAAATTATTGAGCGGCTCACAGAAAAACTTCAAACGACAACTGAAAGGGAGGCTGACTTCCTGGCACGAATCATCGATGATGAGTCTAAGGAGTCTATCTTGCATCTTGAATATCAAACGCGCTCTGAAGATGATCTCATTTTCAGGCTGGGTGAGTATCACGGAATTATCCAACGGAAGTACAAACTTCCCATTCTTCACCTCGTAGTCTATTTAGGTTCAGAACCCTTTCGTCATAAAACGCGTATGGAGCCTTCGAATATTTATTCAGGCTTTAATTTAGTATCGTTTAATGAACTGGACCATACCCGATTATTGTCATCCAATATTCCCGAAGAGGTTATTTTAGCCATACTTGCAGATTTTGGAAAAAGAGAGCCTGACATCGTTTTTAAGTACATTTTTCGCAAATTGAAATACCTTGCAAACGATGAAGCAGCTTTGAGAAAATACATCGCTCAATTGGGAGTATTCTCAAGATTACGTAAATTGTCTACTGAATTTAAAGAAACGAAGAACATGCTACCGATTCTGATTGATTATGACCCTACGGAGGATGCCTACTATATAGATGGCAAAGAAGACGAGCGTCTACGTTTTGTCAAGAACCTCAAGAAAATGGGATTCAGCATTGAAAAAATGGCTGAAGCAATCGGCATTTCTGTTTCTGAAGTCCAACAATATTTGAATCGGCTTGACCCCTAGCTTTTATTAAAAAGCAAGATTTTTTCTGTCAGGCCTCAATGTTTTTTAAAACCTTGAGGCCTGATTTCTTTATTGTGCTATTTTTGCACACCAAATCAACAATTCATCATGAGCAGCGCAGAAAAATACGAGTCGCTTAATTTCATTGAGCAGATCGTAGAGGATGACCTCAAAGACGGCAATACAAAAGAAGTGTATACCCGTTTCCCGCCAGAACCTAACGGCTATCTCCACCTGGGGCATGCCAAGTCTATCTGTTTAAACTTTGGACTGGCACAGCAATACGGAGGAAAAACCAACCTGCGATTTGATGACACCAATCCTGAAGCAGAGGAGACGGAATACGTGGAGTCCATTATGGAAGACGTGAAGTGGTTGGGTTTTGATTGGGATGGTGAAGCACGCTTTACTTCCGACTATTTCGGTCAACTATATGACTGGGCTGTCGAACTTATCAAAGCAGGCAAAGCCTATGTTGACTTTTCTTCGGCTGAGGAAATGAGCAACCTTCGCGGCGTGCCTACTCGCCCAGGCGAGGAGAGTCCGTACCGCAATCGCGCTGTAGAAGAGAATCTCAGCGATTTCGAAAAGATGCGCAACGGCGAATACGAAGAAGGCACCTGTGTCCTCCGCGCCAAGATAGACATGACTTCGCCGAATATGCACCTGCGCGATCCGGTCATGTACCGCATCAAGCATACGGCTCACCACCGCACAGGCGACACCTGGAAGATGTATCCAAGCTACGACTTTGCACACGGACAAAGTGATGCCATAGAAGGCATCACCCATTCGGTATGCACACTCGAATTTGAAGTGCATCGCCCATTGTACGAGTGGTTCCTGGATCAACTCCCCGAGTTTGATCCACGCCCCAAGCAGCGTGAATTTGCTCGTCTGAACTTATCATACACCATTATGAGTAAGCGCAAGCTTAAGCAGTTGGTGGATGCAGGTCATGTACATGGCTGGGACGATCCACGCATGCCGACGATATCGGGCATTCGCCGCCGTGGCTATACACCAGAAGCGATCCGCGATTTCGCGGACCGTATCGGTGTGGCGCGTCGCGAGAATGTGATCGAGCTTTCGCTCCTTGAATTTAGCGTGCGCGAGCACCTCAACAAGACCACAGATCGTGTAATGGCTGTTTTGGATCCGCTCAAGGTCGTCATCACCAACTATCCGGAAGGTGAGGAAGAATGGCTTGAAATAATCAACAATCCTGAAAATCCGGAAGGTGGTTCGCGCAAGCTTCCATTTTCACGTGAGATTTATATTGAGCGGGACGACTTTATGGAAAATCCTCCTAAAAAGTTTTTCCGTCTTGGGGTTGGTCGTCATTCTCGCTTGAAAGGTGCTTACATCATCCATTGTGATGAGGCGATCAAGAATGAGGCTGGCGAAATCACAGAGCTACGTTGTACATACTTCCCTGAATCTAAAAGTGGCTCAGACACCTCAGGCATTAAAGCCAAAGGCGTGCTCCACTTCGTGTCCATTCCGCATGCTGTAGAAGCCGAGGTACGACTTTATCACCGCTTGTTCACTGACCCGGAACCAGATAATCATGAGGATAAAACCTTCATTGATTTTCTTAATCCAGACTCCATGGTCAAAACGACAGCCTTTGTAGAGCCTTCTTTGAAAGACGTGACATCAGGTACCAGACTGCAGTTTATGCGAAAAGGCTACTTCTCTGTAGACCTCGACAGCAAGCCAGGCGCATTGGTATTCAATCGCACGGTGACGTTGAAGGATTCTTGGGGAAAGAAGAAATAGATTTTAAGCAATTGGCGGTTAGCTTTTGGCGATTGGCTTATGCAAGTCAGCTAAAAGCTAACCGCCAAAAGCTACTAGCTATATTAAAGCGACTCGATCAGCTCAGCCATTAAGGCTGTAAGCCTTGGCTCGGCTTCATTAGCGACGGCGACGACATCTTCGATGGTAATAGGGCCCAGATTATCAGGGTCTCCCATATCGGTGATTACCGATACGGCACACACTTTTATTCCGGACTGACTTGCTACGAGTACCTCAGGTACCGTAGACATACCTACGATATCGGCTCCCAGATTCCGAAGCATCCGGTATTCGGCGCGAGTTTCGAGATTAGGCCCACTTACGGCGATATAAATTCCTTCATGGATACTGAACCCTTTTCGTTTGCCGATTTCAAGGGCTTTTTGTGAAAGCACCGGATCGTACGGACGGCTCATATCAGGAAAGCGCGGACCAAACATAGGGTCACTCGGACCTACGAGTGGATTGGATGGTAACATGTTGATATGGTCGTCGATAACGACGAGGTCGCCATTGGCAAAGTCAAGATTCAGGCCTCCAGAAGCATTCGAGATAAAGAGCGTTTCTACACCGAGCATTTTCATCACTCGAACAGGAAACGTAATTTCCTTCATGCTATAGCCTTCATAGTGGTGAAAGCGTCCCTGCATTGCGACAATATTTTTGCCACCCAGTTTTCCAAAAATCAAACGCCCAAAATGGCTTTCAACAGTAGAAATAGGGAAATGAGGGATGAAATTGTAAGGAAAAGCTTTCTGCTCCTCAATTTGGTCACATAAACCTCCCAGGCCTGTGCCCAGGATTATTCCAATTTCAGGTTCTCCGTCAAATTGGCGACGGATGTAATCGTACGCTTCTTGTAAGGCTTCTTTATAGGCTGAATCCATGTATTGTTTGTTGTTGTTGGTTTTAGGATAAAAAAATGGCTACAAGGTTACCCTCAAAAGCCGTTCCTTTAATAATTCGCTCCCCTCAAGCCATTCGAGTTCCATCGGGAGGTAGCCCCAGGTAGCTTGCTCAAAGTTGCTCAGGAACTGGGAATTCCGAGTACGAAAATAGTCTTTTTCTGTTGTAAGTATCGTCGGCAAACTTCCATCAGCGTGGGCATGGCGTTTCCACACTTGCTGGACCTTCAAGATGTCTTGCTTGCTATAGGGATGGTGGTCTGGAAAAGCAACATGTTCCAACACGTTCAGACCACTTCCCTGGACATTTTGTTTGAATAAGGCATTATTCCCCAAGCCCGAAAAAAGGACCGTATCCTTCTGAATCGTAGCTGAAGGCTGATTTACCCAAACTGGTGCAGCAAGAACAGGGCGACAACATGCCATTGGTTTTTCCCAAGGTACTAAGCTAGCTTTCACCGTATTAAGTGCTCCTTTATCCATCAATTTCGAAGCCACAATAAAATCCGCCCGATGCAAATTTGCCCTTGGCTCCCGAAGTCTCCCGAATGGTAAAAGTCTATCTTTTTGCCAAGGCCGAGACACATCAATACTTACAATATCAAAATCGCGCAATAGCCGTCGGTGCTGAAACGCATCATCCAAAACGACAACTTCGGCACCATATTGCTTGTGTAGCATATCTACGCCAGTCGCTCGGTCTTCGCATACGCCCACAGGCAGCGAAGGGAAGCGATTCGCTATCTGGAGCGCCTCATCACCGAAAGTCTGCCAATCGCCTTGTGGCTCCACGCGATAGAAACCTTTGGTTTTGCGGCCGTAGCCTCGACTCAAATAGCCGACTTTCAAACCTTGCTCAGCATACACAGACATGATCCATGCCGCCAAAGGCGTTTTGCCAGTGCCACCTACCTGAATATTCCCCACCGACACAACAGGAATCGAGGCTTGCTTTTGAGAAAGCCAGCCACGGTCAAATGCTGCATTGCGCAGCTTGATTACAGTACCATACAGAAGGTCGAGCATGTTTCACAAAGTAAACACACAAGATACTCACAGCCCAATTATTCACGCTTATCGTCAGATATTCGGAGTCATTCTCTTCTTCAAATCCGTGGGTAACAAAGGTCCGTAGGTAGTACAAATGCATGTTGCTATGAAAACCTTGACCATCTTCATCCTTTCGCTCCTCCCACTCATTGGATTCTCTCAGAACGGCCTAAGTCTTGGCTTGCGCGCTGGCCTTACCCCTGGCTTTACAGCCCGCTGGCAAGCAACCGAAACGCTTCATGGTGAAGCACTCTGGTCGTTTCGTCAGGGTGGAACTCAATTGACAGGCTTGGTGTCACGCGAAATTCCTCTAAACGGTAGTGATCTGCATATTTACTATGGTGGAGGCGGACACCTCGGTTACTATCGCGATCGTCCTACCACCAATGATGAAGGAGTTCCTTTCCGCAAAAATCATCTTGCTTTTGGAATAGACCTTGTGGCTGGCGTAGCCTATGATATTCCCGCTACACCGCTCACGATTGCAATTGATTACAAGCCCTATGTTGATTTATTTTACTGGAAAAACCTCACTCGCAATCTTGGAGATGTAGGCATAGCGCTTCGTTGGCGCTTTGGCCAGAAACAAAGCGGCGCTATGATTGGAGACTTTGGGAGAAAATAATCAGGTGCTTGACCTTGAAAGGTCAAGCAATAATGATAGATACTAGGCGCTAAAGCTTCATGAACGTTGATTGAGGCTTTAGCGCTTATTCATTTCTATTGCATGGGGAGGGTAACTCTTTTTAAGTGCTTGACCTTTCAAGGCCAAGCACAAAGAGATGTGGCTAATCAATAGCCTCTACATAAAAAACACAACCCAGGTAAGCGCCAGAATCGGCAGCAAAATGATCAAACTGTATTTGATCATATACCCAAAGAAGCTTGGCATTTGCACACCACGTTCTTCTGCAATGGCTTTCACCATAAAGTTGGGCCCATTACCGATATAGGTCATTGCTCCAAAGAATACTGCCGAGACAGAGATCGCCGCCAGATACGTCGGGTGATCCGCTGCAAAAATGCCCACATCGGCAGGATTATCTACTGCAAGATTAAACTTGGCACAAGCTGCCGAGAGGAAGTTGACGTAAGTCGGTGCATTATCCAGGAAAGCAGATAAAATTCCTGTAGACCAGTAGAGACTATCTTCTGTAATCATAGCAGCATTGGCTGCATCGGAGGCAAATTTCCCAATAAGTTCAAGGGCAGGCATCATCGCAAAGAATATTCCGGCAAAGAGATAGACCACCTCCATGATCGGTTCGAAGGTAAATTCGTTTCCTTTGAGGGCTGATTTGCTTGCAAAAAAGTACGACGCTGCTCCTGCACTTAACTGTATAAGCTCACGTACGAAAGAGAACTTCGTTCCATGATAATTAATCGCGGGCAACCAGTCCATTTTATTAGGATCAAGGAAGACAGCTCCAACAATAATCGCTAGCCAAATAAAGCTTTTGGTACCACGGATCACAAACTTACCAGAGTACTGCGTATCGACTTTATCAAGGTCAGACTTGTTGCGGTAATCATAGAACAAAAATGCAGCACTTAGCAATACGAGCGCAAATACCCATTCAAATACAACATGTCCTACTGTCCAGAAAAACGGCACTCCACGCAGGAATCCAAGGAATAGCGGCGGATCACCGATCGGTGTCAGAGCTCCTCCAATATTACTCACCATAAAGATGAAGAATACGACATGGTAAGGCTTTAGGCGGTCACGGTTAAGGCGAATAAAGGGGCGGATCAAAAGCATCGAAGCTCCAGTCGTTCCAATCACATTGGCTATAACAGCGCCTATAAGCAGGAGCATAAGGTTGGTAAGCGGTTTACCCTCCTTATCTATTTGAATCAAAACACCACCAGAAGCGATGTACAATGGAGCCAGAAGTGCGATAAATGAGACGTACTCTGCCAGTGCGTGAGCAGGGTGGCCGCCATCTCCAAGCACAAAGAGGTAATAACACAAGGTTATAAGTCCCAGTCCAGGCGCGATAAATTTGTAGTTTTTGTGCCAAAAATGCTCAAAAAACACTGGGCCAGTTGCAATCAGCACAAGCAGGACGATAAAGGGAATTACCATCCAGGGCGAAGGCCCGTGGCCGCCACCCTCCTCCGTTTTAACTGCGATAACAGGCGTTTGGCCATCCTGCTGATTGAGCAACCGTGTGACGGTTGGCCCTTCAGTAGCAGGAGTTTGCATCTCCTGATCGGTTTGTTCTGTTTGGGGAGAAATAGGCTGATCCTGGGCAATCATCTGCGTTGCAGACATTCCCAAAACCACCATCATCAACAAGCTACAAAGTAATTTTTTCATGCTTTTATCAGCGTGCCCCGAAATAAACACTTATGTGGAGTTTCTGCAAGTTGAAAGTGCATAGTAGAAATGTAAAAGTTTAAAAGGCACATGCTAACAGCGAGAATACTACTTTGTTTTCCACTTCCAGACTACAAAGAGCCCTACTAGCCCCAAAAGTACCCAGCCCCAAATCCCATCGGGTAGCAAAGCCGCTTTGCCCTGAGGCTGTTCTAGAAGTGGCTCTCCCATAAATACACGATTGAAGCCAAAGCCTTGTGCTTCACGGTCTTGTATTTTGAGTTTTTTGTCAAATTTGTCAGGCGAATTATCAATTTCAGCATCGTACAAAAGCTCCAAATTGGGGCGACCTGCCTGCACCCAGGCGGTATACCACATGGTGCCCAGACGCTGAATAGCCATACGCATACGACGCTCTACCATGCCGTCCATCATATCGCTGTAAGCTTTGGTAAACTCGCGGCTGTAGACACGCCTGACAAGATTATTCCTGTTTTCGTAGCCGTATTTCTGATCTTCCGGAAAACTTTTGCTGAGCGATTTTTCCATATCCAGCACCGAGTCTACCGCCTGATGGCTTTCAAGTACAGCGTCCCAGATAAGCCATTCCGGCGATTCAACAGGCTTTGCTGTGCCGATAAAGAAATCATAATTCTCCGCAAAAAGCTCAGGAATGCGCGACTCCCAGAAGCCGTGAATCCCTTTTTGGCCAGTAAGCTGACCATTGTAATTTTCGGTGGTGTGAAGCGGCACGTGGGCATCGCCGACGTAGTGACCGATGTCTGCGCTCATGCGCAAAATGCGCTTCAAGTCTCCTGATTCGAATGCCTTGGTAAGGCGGCGCATCTGGCGAGGAAACTCGTAAGGTAGCACGCCGTGTTCCGTAAATGGGTCGACTAACCAAGCTTCCTCTACTTCTACTCCAAAGAAAGCGTTAAACGCAGAATCGGATATTGCGGCAGCTTCATAGATGCTTCCGTAGGGATAGTTTGCTCTGCGAAACTCGCGGAACTTGCGTCGTGTAAGGCGCAGGCTATCTTTTCCCATCAATCGATTTATCCCTGAGCCGTACATCAACACATCGTCTTCGTCGATGCGAACTTTTCCTTTGCCACTGAGCTGCAGCGAATCACCTTGATGGATCACCCATAGTTCCCAGTATTGCTCTTGCACGTCGCCCCAGCGGCGTGGCAGGGTCGGGAAGGGATATTCGCCCCACTTATCAATATCGATGTAGTGCCGAAAGGCTTCGCCTTGGACGGCGTAACGACGCATGTCGGGCGCGGTGGCCTTGTCTGTGATGTAGGCAATATGCCGTTTGTACAGCCCCAGCATTTCAGGTGGCAAGGTAAATACGGCCATCCGATTGATGCGCTTATGCGCCCAGAAGCCCCAGGCATGTGCTGCGGGTTGTATAAGAAAGAGGATGCCAAAAAAGACAAAAAAGGCCCTTAAACTGCGCATTGGATTGGTTTTCAGGTTGAACGTTTCAATTTGCACAGTTGAGGTGAGATAGTCAACTTCTTTGTTGTTTCAGTTCTACTTTTCTGCCATCAGGGTCAAGCGCCACTGCCACATAGCCCCAGGGCTGCTCCTTAGGTTCGCTGTCAATGAGGATGCCGTTTGACTTTAACCCTGAAATAAGTGAGTCAAGGTTTTCTACTCCAAAACCTAGTCTGGTAGTAGCGTCCACGTTTTGATGATTCGGGAGCGGATATATTTCAAATACAAAATCCCTTTCCTGGGCTTCGTAAGCAAAATGCACAGGTCCTTTTCCGTGTTTATGTTCAGTAAAGGTTAAGCCGATTTTAGTATAAAAAGTAACCAGGGCCTGAACGTCGTGGGTGTTAAGGACTAGGAGATTGAGATGCATGATATCGGCTCTCCTGAAGCTTGAATTATTTCGGCTGTTTATGCAAAAGTACTCCAAGCGATATAGCTGAGCCTAAAAATAGAATAGCAAAGGCAACTAAAACAAGGCTGTAGTCTAGACCAAAGTTATCTCGTGCTCTGAGATCAAGCCCCTTTGACATGGTTGCGATGAAGGAAATTATTGACATTATGAATAGACTAGCTACAATGATCTTTTTGTCAGTTAAATAATCTATCATAGTATAGGTATTAAATAAATATTGATCAAAAATATAAAAACCAATTCAAAACACAAGGTTCCAAATCGGCACAAAAAGCCAATTTGGAACCCAATTTTCAAAACGCAAAGTACGTCTAGATATCAAACTTGATGCCCTGCGCAAGTGGCAGTTCGTCGCTCCAATTTAGGGTATTGGTCTGGCGACGCATGTAAGCTTTCCATGCGTCAGAACCTGACTCGCGGCCACCACCAGTTTCTTTTTCTCCTCCAAAAGCGCCACCGATTTCAGCACCTGAAGTACCGATATTCACATTGGCGATACCGCAGTCGGAACCGAGATGCGAAAGGAAATACTCGGCCTCTTTCATGCTGTCAGTGAAAATAGCAGAGCTAAGTCCCTGAGGAACATCGTTTTGCATTTCAAGTGCTTCGTGAAGCGTATCGTAAGGAATGAGATACAAGATTGGAGCAAATGTTTCTTTCTGCACAGTCTTGTATTCGTTCTTTGCTTCCACGAGGGCTGGCATTACATACGTTCCGGTTTCGAAACCTTCGCCAGTCATGACTTCGCCACCATGAAGAATCGTTCCGCCTTCGGCCTGAACTTCCTTCAACGATGCCTGCATACCTGCAACTGCATCCGTGTCAATAAGTGGACCGATCAATGTGTCAGCATCAAGTGGATTACCAATACGGTCGCCCAATGAAGCATACGCCGCTACGAGCTTATCCTTGAAGTCAGGATAAATAGTCTTGTCAATAAACACACGACGTGTCGATGTACAGCGTTGTCCGCAAGTACCTACCGCACCAAAGAGTACGGCTGGCATAGCAAGCTTCAGGTCAGCATGCTTTGAAAGGATAATGGCATTATTGCCCCCAAGTTCGAGCAGGCTTTTACCAAGGCGCTTGGAAACGGTTTCGGCTACGGCCTTACCCATGCGCGTAGAACCAGTTGCACTTACGAGTGGCACACGCTTGTCAGATGACATCGCCTCACCGATGGTACGATCACCTACGATCATACTAAAGACGGCTGGAGGAAGGTCATTTGCTTCCATCACTTCCTGAGCAATATTCAAACATGCGATAGCCGTAAGTGGTGTTTTTTCACTTGGCTTCCACATGCTTACGTTACCACAAACAGCAGCCAACATCGCATTCCAGCTCCATACAGCTACTGGAAAGTTAAATGCTGAGATCACACCAACAACACCAAGTGGATGCCATTGCTCATACATGCGGTGATGCTTGCGCTCACTTGGCATCGTGAGTCCATACAGCTGTCGTGAAAGGCCCACAGCGAAGTCACAGATGTCGATCATCTCTTGTACTTCACCCAGTCCTTCCTGGTAGATTTTACCCATTTCGAGGGAAACGAGTGCGCCAAGGGCTTCCTTTTTTGCGCGGAGTGCTTCTCCGATCTGGCGCACGATTTCGCCACGACGAGGAGCAGGAATATCACGCCAAATGGCGAATGCTTCCTGGCTTTCTTTCATGAGTAGTTCGTACTCTTTTTCTCCAGCCATTTGCACGCTTCCGAGGAGCTTGCCGTCAGAGGCAGCATGGATAGCGACGTAGTCTCCGCTGTCGCTGTGGCGAGAACTCCGGCCGTTGTGGACGTTAGGGTTTTTATCGGAAATGCCCAGTTGGGCCAGTACTTCGTTTGTTGCGATCTGTGGCATAATCTAAGACCTTGGTTTAGTGGTTTTAATTTGGGCTGCAAATATACGGGTAAATTCGGTCATTCTTGTCTGGTGGATGCTGTTTTCGCACTCGCTACTTGATGCTTGATACTCGCTACTCTCGTGTGGTTTTCAGAGTTTTCAATATTGCTGGTTTATAATTTTGTAGATAAAAGCCCCGATAGCGGAATTGGCTTGCTTTAGGTTCTGTGGGATAAGTTGGATATTGCGATAGTGTTTAAACACGACCCATTACCCATTTTTACACAACCCAAACATGAGACACTTCACAATACTGACAATAGTCCTAATACTGAGCTTGAATGCAGGATTTGGTCAAATTACCAGTCTATTCAAAGACATTGAATTTACCGACTCAATGAGAATGGTAGTCATGCACCCACACTATGACGATGATGACACCTATATTGAATATGACTTATTAATCAATAAAAAAGACGTTTTTGACTCACTTGCTCCTCTTTTCACCTACGGCAAAGAAGTCCTTAACTATTTTAATTTAAAAGAGCCCACCATATATATTCTTAAAGGGACAGAAGTAATAAAAAAATGGTCTTTTAACCCTGAAAGGTTTAGCATCAGAGTTAGTGGAAAATCATATCGCTTCAATACTGAAATGATTAAAGAGCTTGCACAAAAGTTCCCATTGAAATATGAGGCCGAACAAAAGGTGTTTACCAGCTCCTTGCTCTTTGCAAATTTCAATACTGCGATTCAACATGATACAACCTTTTTATTCATGTTCGAGCCAAATTTCGATTATGATGGCTCCTTCAAACTCAGGTTCAAGAAAAATAAAAAGTTCAAGCATCCAAAAGCGATATCTCAATATTTAAAACCCTTACTACTTGAGATAACAGGAGAGGAGAACTTTATGATTATGTATGTTTTGGATGACTACAACCTTGCTCATCCAAATCAATATACCATGACTATAAAATGCAAACAAGAGCTTTTCGAAGCGTTTAAAGACAAAAGCGCAAAGAAGTCAAAATGGGAGAATGACATCTACACGGCAACCGTTTTTAGAATAAACTAAAGTCCGGCTCAATTCATCTTCGGTCCAGAGGAAAATGTAAAGCGTTTTGCAAAAAAGTATCTGTTATGACTTTGCCAAGAAAAAAGAGTAAACCAATACATGTAGATGGCATTGACTACCGATATATTATTTCAACTTCCAGACTAGAGAGCGAGTTTTTTAGTTTGAATGTTACGATTCAAATTGCACATGGAGAAGGCGCAGTATTGTCAGTAAAAGGATTGACAACGCGAAACTTCTGGCTTGATTTTCCTGATATAGAACCTGATTCTAAACAATACAAAACTCTTAGTCCTGCACATATCGCGCAATACATCAAGAAAGGGATTGCCAAAGGATGGAACCCTGAGATTCAGGGGCGTTTATTCACATTGGAAGTAAACGATGGAATTACGATTGCAGATTGACGATTAGCGATTGCAGAATTTAGTGCCGTTGGCACTAACCAACCATCGCGCCCAACCTTGCATGCATCTCCTTCCAGCGAACTTCCAGCGCCTCGACCTGCTTTTCTTCTTCGATAAGCATCGCATCGAATGCCGCGAAGTTGTCTTCGATCTGCTGGCGGATATCGGTGATATAGGTGTCGAGTTTGGATGAAATCTCCTCGGTGAGACGCTCGCGCCCTTTGCCGATTTCGCTTTGGTAAGCTTTCAATATCTGGCCACGCTTCAAGCTCACGGTAACGCCTGCAAAAGCAAGCCCAACGGCAGTAATCACGCCGCCCGTAATGTCGAACACCGAGGCCTTGGTCACGGCTGCAAGCACGACGCCGATCACGGCGATACCGCTACCAGCAGCAACATTGGGTGAGAATTTCGTGTCTTGTGGAAAGACCTGCTCACCCACAAAATTCTCCGTGCGGTCCATAAAGCCCGAAAAGCGTTCTTGAAGCTCTTTGAGAACGGCGCTGCGCCGCTCGGCGATATCGCCAAAAATCTCATGATCATCTTTCAAGATCGTTGGGTTTTGGCGAATTTTCAGTTCGATCAGGCGCGCCATCTGCTGGATGCTATCGGCAATATCTACCACGCCATCGCGGAGCTTTTTATCAAAATTATCACGCAGATTTTTCTCCAAATTCTCTGCTATTTCCCCCAACCAATCTTTAACACTCGGCTTACTACTAAAAGTCGAAAGGAGCGAGCGCTTGGCAAGGGAGAAAAAGCCAAGTCCATCGGCGAGTTCCTCGTAGGTCACGTTCGTCTGACGATCGTATTCACCGAGGAGCGACTCCGTGAGGAGTTTTGCGTGGTTGAGCGAACGGTTTTGCTGCTCGGTTAGCGTATCTTTTACATCACTGCGAAAAGCCTGATCGGCCTTGAGTTGAGCATTGCGGTCGTTGAGACCGCCATGAATTTTCTCACTGATCGTAAGCGCCGTTTCTACATTGTTGCTCAGCTTGAGGTAAGGAGCTTGTCCGCCGGTAATATTGTCGGCGATATATTCGCGCACTTGAGAAAAACCGCTTTCGGCATTTCCTGCCTGCTCTTGTTTTGCTGAAACTGCGAAAACCGCCGGAGCATCGATTCCCTTATCTTTGGCTTGCTTCACAACGCCCGCCATATTGATCTTCAGGTCGGCGGCATCCATCAAGTCGGCTTGCTGCAATACGAAGATGATCTTCTTGCGCCAGTCCTCATGGATATAGTCAAAAAACTCCCAGGCCGACTGGCGATAAGGGTTTTTTGCCTCAAAAACGAATACAATCAAATCGCTGGCCGGGATGAACTCTTCAGTAATTTCCTGGTGTTGCGCGATAATCGCATTTGTCCCCGGCGTATCTACAATCGCGATATCTTTTAGGATCGGAACTGGAATGCGGATTTGTTTGAGAAAAGGGTTGATCTGCGTCGTCGCTTCCTCCTCTGCATACATGATCTGCTGGATCGTATCGGTACAGGGATCAGGCGCCACAGCACAGATATCACGCTTACTTTCCAGCAAGGCATTGATAAAAGAGCTTTTACCTGACTTCACCTCACCGACCACCACAAACATAAATGGCTCATGAAGGCGATTACGCAATTCACTCACAGTATGTGCGAGATCTACCTGCCCGATATCGATCGTCAGCTGGTGAAGATCTTTTACGGCTTCGTCGAGTTGAGCGCTTGCTGCGTGGAGGTCTTTGGTCAGGGATTGTACCATAAGGCTAAATTAGGGAAATTTGGGAGGATTGTTTTTTTGAAACAAAGGTAATTATGTAATTTTTTTGTGCTTGTTTAGAGTTGTGCGTTAGGTGTTTTGGGTTTGTAGCAAACAGGCCAGAACTCCAAACACTCAACCCCAAACACAAAACCGCTTTAGACCATGAAACTATCTATCGAAATAAACCAACAACACTATACACTTGCTTCAGAAGCGCTTGATATAAGCATCCCACTCAACTTCGGTGGAAAGCAGCCCAGCAGTTACGGATTGGCTCCAGCAAGCTCGGTTGCTTATCGCGATGGGCAATGGGTCGGCGATGTGAACGAGGGCGGAAGCTGTAATTTCTCCGTCATCACTTTCACACCGCACTGTAATGGGACACATACAGAGAGTGTGGGTCACCTCGCCGATGAGTTGGTGTCGGTGCATAAGGTTTTGACTGAGAGTTTGTTTCCGGCTACTGTCGTAACTATCAAGCCTGAAAAGGCTTCGGATATGGCGGATAGCTACGATCCGACTCCCGATCCAAACGATCTGCTTATCACCAAAAAGCAGCTTGAATTCGCATTGGAAAATACCGATCCAGCATTTCTTAAAGCGCTGGTTATCCGCACCTTACCGAATCCTGAAGAGAAGCAGTTTTGGTCATACGGTGAGCGCATGGCTCCATATTTTTCACTGGAAGGCATGCAGTACATACATGAGTTGGGCGTAGAACATCTGCTGGTGGATCTACCTTCGGTGGATCGTCTTTTTGATGAGGGAAAATTGCGGAATCATCGTATTTACTGGCAGCTGGCAGAGACAGGTCATGCCGCCGATCTCGGCAATGCACTTACGCGCCGCCGCACCATAACGGAGTTTATCTACGTTCCGAATACTGTTGCCGACGGGCACTATATTCTTGATTTGCAGATCGCGCCATTTATGTCGGATGCTTCGCCGAGTAGACCGCGTTTGTATGGTTTGGGGTGATTTTTTTATTTCAAAAATCTAGAATCACTCGTCTGCAAGCTCCAATAAGTTCAACATGGAATGCAGATTGAAAATTGCTGACTAGTGAATGGAGAAGTTTTTCAAAAGCTTTCAACTATGCCAAAAAAACTCACCTTTCTCATTTTAGTATGCGTCCTTATAACAGGAACGCTCACGATTGCATTTCAATCAGAGCCTGTAAGGCGTGTGCCTTTGAAGATTGGGAAGGTGGCATCCGACGATCCTTACGGCCATGCAAGTATTCTCCTTTTAATGGCTTGTGATACAACTGACCTGACACAACAATGGGAGGCGGTCTTGGCGAAAAGAAGTATTGTCGCTGATTTTAGTGTATTTGAAATAAAAGTTCATCTCAATTCTGATCCAGATACAGAAGACTATGCTATTCGTCTAACCGCAATCGACTCTGCTCAACATATTTCAGCTTCGATTAAATTGATGATTAAATACAGCCTTCTCTTTGAACAACCCATCGATGGAGGCGGCTATATGCTTGTTTGTAAAAACACAAAAAGCTGCTCTCCAGGTTTTGATGATCAAGACTTATTATTTTGTCAAGGAAAAGAGGGCAAGACTGATTTTGAGGAAATCATTATTCAAGACTCAAGCCTGTTTTTCTGGGAGGATATTCCGTAGAAAGATCGTCATTCTGTAATCCATATGTTTTTATTGAAGATTGCAGATCAGCGATTGCATATTGGAGAAGTATTTTTTACTCCTAATCACTCCATTCCCAAAACGGCATATGCTTTTTCGGCTTCGCCGGCATCGATAAGCTCGGCGGCATAGCGATGCAGATGCGCTTCGCGTTCCTGGGCATTTCCCGCCATAATATTCATCAGGCGAGGGTCCAAACGTGCTGCATCGATGACCTCATCGGAAGGAGCGGTTTCTAGCGCCGCGATTTCCGCGAGTTGCCAACCGGTCAAAAAGCGGCTTGAGCGAATATGCGCAGGCAGCTGGTCGAAGCCAATTCCTGGCTTTGTTACATTTTGGAAGACAGAGAAAATAGCATCGCCTGAAGCACGCGTATAGAAGGCGCGTCCCATACGACCTACGAGGTCTATTTTATGAGGATCGATTTTGCCATTTTCTGCCAAAACATTCTCGTCGATATGAAGATGGACGATATCACAAATCACCAAATGTCCTGCTCCACCGCCATCGCCCAAGGTGATAATATCTTTCACTTTGCACTCAAACTGTACCGGCGATTCTCCTACTCGAAAAGCTTTTACTTTTTCTGAAGGCAAAGATGTAAAACCGGCTTTTTCAAACTCGCTCACGCCTGTTGGGTATTCAGCGCTTGCCAAAGCCATTTGGCGGGTCATGGGATAATTTACCACATTGATTACGGCTTCACCTGTGGCGCGCACATTCGCAAGGGTATCCTTGGTGGTATTATTGCTGACTCTCCTATTTGATGAAAAAACGGCGGTAGGAGGATTGCTGGAAAAGACATTGAAGAAGCTGTATGGCGCGAGGTTCGGGTTGCCTTCCTCATCTACAGTACTTACAAAAGCGATCGGTCGTGGCGCTACTGCTCCGACCAGATATTGATGAAGTTCGCCAATGGGTGTCGCTGCGGGATCAATGCTTAACATATCGTGGTTTTCTTGTGGTTTGAAGTTGCGAATATACGATGTGATTGGGGCTTTTTTTTAATGTAAAATGGCTGTTAATGTGAAGCAAGGGCTAGAAATACAAAACGCCTTTGCGAGGAATTCGCAAAGGCGTTTTGTATTTCTATAACGTTAAAAAAATCAGTCTTTTCTGCAAATGACCATAATGTCACTAGCGTCTTCCTTCGACGACGACTTTGGCGCGAAGCGCTGTGCCGCCATTTTTCAATCGAAGCATATACACCCCGGCAGGAAGTTGATCGGTAGAAATAGTCTCAGTGTGCCACCCGTTTTGGTTCAGCACTTCTTCTTTTTTAAGGACTCTTTTACCCTGAAGATCAAATAGCTCCAACAACAAATAGCCGCTACTTGCGGGCAAGGAAACGTTGAGATCACCTGCCGTAGGATTTGGATATACTTTCAAATTACTTTGGTGAGGCGTAACCTCCAGGTTGATTTGCTTCCAAGCGGTATAGGTAAAAGCTCCATCAAGGTCATATTGCACCAAGCGGTAAAAAGACTGCCCGTTCAATGGCTCATAATCTGTTACGGTGTACGAAGTCATCGTTCCACGATCATCACTGGGATCCACGTTGGCAATCACCTTAGGTGCAACAGACGGATTTACGGTGCGCTCAATCTCAAAACGCGTAAGCGCTTCATCAGAGCGAGCCTCCCAATTCAGCTGTACGATGCTTTTGTTAATCACCTCTGCCTCAAACCCAACGATCTCAACTGCGAGCGGCACGGATATTCCTTCTCCACTGAAGCGCATCCAGTTCAAGTTGAACAGATTATTAGGGCTTCCTGAGTTTTTGAAAACAAAGTAAAAGGTATCAGTACCAACAGGGTCGCTTACCGGAATGGTCGTCTCGGTATAAGCTCCATTGGAACCAGCGATAGTAGCTGTGGCTACGAGCGTATTGGTGCCGTTGGGTGTTCCTTTATGAACTTCAATATTTCCTCCGGAACCTGAAGCTGCGGCACGAAATGCGATTGAATTAATTTTATACAAATTCATCGGAGAGAAGGCAATCCAGTCTCCGTCGTCGATACTGGTCACGTCGTTTAGGCTGAGCAAATCTGTAGTCGGCGAAATGCTTACTCCGCTTGCTTCTGTATAATGCTCCGCCTGCTTGAGCTGAGGATTAACCCTTCTAATACTGGAACCCGTCAGTGGGCCAGCACCTGTTGCGCTATTGTCGGTATATTCTGCCTGAAGTACGTAATAAATATCGTCCTCATAGGTCACGTGACCAGCAGCAGTAGCTTGAAATGTACCCGTACAACTTGTACTTACTGAAGCAGGGTGAGCGTGGCTGTCATGCCCAAGAAGCTTCAACACCTGAACATTGGCACAGCTAATGCCTCCTCCACTCGTACTGCCATCTTCTGTATCTGAAACACTTACCTGGAAAGCGACAAAGTCTTCCCAGTCATAGAAGCCTCCTTCAAGCGGTTGTGATATCGTGACAACAGGGCGATTATTCCCTACTGTAACCGGGAAGGTGCGGGTAGAGCTTTGCCCCGAGGTGCTACTTACTGTAAGCACGACCTGATACACACCGTTGTTATTGAAGGTGTGACTAGGGCTCGTTTGAGAAGATGTTCCTGTGCCTCCAAAGGCCCAGTTATAGCTCAGCGTTCCACCTGCAGGATCATATGAAGAACCTCCATTAAACTGAACAGTAAGTGGTGCTGATCCATTGTCTTTGTCGGCGCTTACAATCGCCACTGGCGCACGGCCTGTAGGCGTGTAGCGAATCTTGGAAATCCGCGAAGTCGTTCCTCCCCACTGATCTGTTCCCCACTCCATAATATAGAGCTGGCCATCGGGCGCTTGGCGCATGGACATAGGAGCTTGCCAGTTATGAGTAGGCAAAAATGGATCTACTTCCAGCAGGTCGCCATTTTGATCCAAACTTACCAGCTTTACCCAGTCGCGTGTCCAGTCCATCACAAAAAGCTTATTACTAAAGTATTCTGGAAGGAGGTTGTCTGCGATAGAGCTTGTATTGTCTCTAAAAAACTCGCCTGCCATGATGGTCGCATTGCCTGTTCCTAGTTCTGGAAATTCAGATGTTACTCTGTTTTTGTCCATCCACATAAGCGCACGCTGCGAGGCGGGCAAGGTAGTCTGACCGGTATTATTCGGAGAGTTATTTGTCGGGCCTAGTGTATCAAATTTTGCCCCACTGGTGCTCGTCGTAAAGTTGTAATCATTGTAGGCTACGTTTGGTCCCAAAGCATAGGGCCAGCCGTAGTTTCCGGCATTGCGCGCCACATTGAGTTCGTCTTTTCCTACAGGGCCTCGAGTAGGATGATCAGCGGTGGCATCTGGCCCGACGTCACCCCAGGCTAGCCAGCCGTTGGCTTGATTTACACAAATCTGAAATGGGTTACGAACGCCCATTACGTATACTTCCGACTTCGTCTGAGAAGTGGCAGAGAATAAGTTTCCACTTGGAACGGTGTAGCCACCACCAATCGTCGCCGAAGGCGTGATTCGGAGGATTTTGCCACGCATATCATTTGTATTACCAGAACTACGCTGCGCGTCATATATCTCATTACCAGCACGCTCATCAATCGGAGCGTATGGATTTTTCGCAGTACCAACACCATAGCTGGTATTGTCTCCGGTTGCAATAAGTAAGTTACCGTTACCGTCGAATGTGAGGCAGCCACCTGAGTGGATTTGCGCATCGCGATCGTGATCATATTCGATTAGTACTTCTTCAGAAGAAGTGCTAATAGCGTTTCCGGCTACCGACATGCGTACTACGCGTTGCTTGCCAGGGCCACCTCCCCAGGGGTTTCCTGCGGTATAGGTGTAGTGGATATAGACATATGGCTTGGTCGGAAATTGCGGATCAAGCGCGATACCGATCATTCCATTTTCATATGGAGTGTATACTTTATGATTGCTACTTGATGAGGAATAGTCGAGCGCGAGGGTCGAAGTACTTGTCAGAGGGTTGTATATCCATACTTCTCCTCTTTTTTTGATATAAAAAATCCGCCCATCACTTGCCACGTCAAATCCCATAATGCCGTCGACAGGGCCGACTAACTGGTTCACGTCAAAGTTCTGATACACAGTCGCTCCGGCATCGCCCATCATGGCGCCACCGGCCCACTCGATTCCTCCCAAAAGGTGGTTGAGAAAATTGGTTTCGCTGTAGATGGCTTTCGTGCCGCCGAGTGCGGTATAGAATGAACGCGCAGTATTATAATCACGCACCCAGGCAATCGGGTGGTCAGTTCCGTTTGTGCCGCCTATAATAGAGCTTTCTTCCAGCGTCGCCAGGACATGGACTTCACCACGCGGATTTCCCTGTAGATTATAGAATGCATCTGTAAGGTTCCAACGCTGAGGAAGTGCAGCTGACGATGGGTGAGCAGCATCGATTACTTTCACCTGACCAGACTGACTGGACAATTTATTACTTACATAACCTCCTATCAGATCGTCGAACCAGCTCCACCCTGAGGTGGATTCCGCCGCACTGTGAATGGCGACAAAACCTTTGCCTCCCTGAAGGAACTGCTCAAAAGCCAACTTTTCAGCTGCAGAGAACCCGTTTCCATTTCGGTTTAGAAAAACCAATACGTCATAATTCGAGAGATTACTCGCAGTAAAATCAGAAGTGCTCTGAGTTTTGGTCACATTGAATGAATGTGTGGCTCCCAAGAGTTGGATCGCGCTGTAACCACAGCTATCCAGGCCTGTCATGGTGCTATTGGTAAACACCAGAGTTTGAATATTATGCGCCAAAACTGACCCGGAAAGGCCGAGTAAAAGTATAAAGGCGGCTACATAACGATACAAAGTAAAAGTACGCTCGTTCATCGAAAACAATCTAAAAAGGTAAAAAGCAATGCAACTGGTAAGGATGCCCATCCCCCAGTCATATATTGGTATCATACAATCGTTTTTTTGAAGGACAATTTCTGTACCAAATGATCGACTTTTTGGAAGTATTCGAGCAAATATGAAATAAATGATATGCCCAACTGATCTCAGACATTCATATTTCGACAACGACAACAATGTTTTATAGCGAATTATTCGTAGACCTCAGCCATGATCTAATGACTAATTGTTCATCGTTTAATCTTCACCCGACCACCCTTGGCAGGAGACAGCTTAGCTTGTGGTAACACACGAAGATAACCATCTGCCTCCACGATTAGCTTGCCTTTTCTTCGTACCAATACCTGACTTTGGTCATTGAGTATGAGCTTCCCAGCTCCACGCACGATAAGCTTCGCGCCTTTTTCTATAATGATCTGACTATTGCCATCAAGCTGTAGTTCGGAAAAATTATCGATGATCAACTGGCTTCCTTTGCGAAGGCGAATGCCTCTTCCGCCTTCCACTTTCAACACTGTCGGATTAGCGAAAGTCCCCGTTTCGGGATGAGGTTTGATACGATCACACGTTCCGCTAAGGTCCATACTGAGCTTCACATCTTCAGCAATATCGAGGTAGCGCTCTCCATCATGCGCGGGCAAAATCATATTTCCACACCAGCGCTTATCCTTGCGTATTTCCCAGTCATCAAAATCGACCTTAACCAGCAGGACACCGGCAGTGTCTGACTCCATGATTTGGATACGTATTCCATTCAGGATGAAGGGCTTAAAGCGCTGTTCGCGAATCCGATATGATGGATAGTTAAGGACAGGCTGCACGCCTGAAAGGCTGATCTCCTGGCCCGCCTGATAGGCATCTTTTTCATCTCCTAACAGATTATACGTCGCCTTGCTTTCACCTTTTATTTCCTCTGCCCAGATATAATGCGACTCGCCCTGCTTCTTCCCTACATTGCCATGCGTAACTCCCACTGTAATTACACTATCGCTGTTATAATCCCAGCGCAGCGATTGCAAATCATTGATACCGGCAATCGGATTGGGCTTGTCGCGGCGATTCACGCGCGCATTAAATCCTTCGGTCGGAGTTTCTTTTCCTGTTACGACAAAATCCCACAGGCCTTCTCCATTGATGTACTTGAAGAGGTTACAATGACTGGGGCGAAAGATCTGAAGCGAAGCGCGGTTACGGTCTGCGCCAGCTTCTCCGACCACGTATCCATAAAGTCCGGTCCGCGTTTGTGGGTGTCTTTCTTTATTATAAAACATCCGTTTGTCCCACTTGCTGGTTTTCTGATGATTTTCTAACCATAAATAATCCTGAGTCCCTGGCACTTGAATGCGTATGGCATCTCCGGTCGTCACAAAATCCCGCAGTCGATATGTTCCGGCGCTGCGTATTTCCTTAGGCTCAAACCAACCCAGCCACCAACGCTCCCAAGCATTAGCAGTAAAGAAGGGCACAAAGGTGTCGCTCATGAGGCCCCAGCCGCGCTGCACATAGTACTTATCACCATCGGTGCCATTGGCGCCATTGTAGTGAGGTGCAGAGAATAGGTTGTGCGCGAGCTCGTGCTTAAAGTGTTCCCAGTTGTGGGGCGCATCACTGGCGCTTCGTGCCGAGGTGTGGCCGGCGGCGATCTTAAATGGTGTATTTTTTATGTTGTGTCTTCCTGATGTTCCTACTCCGCCTGCGCCAGGAAGGCGATGCATAAACAAGACATAATCGAGTAATGAGTCAGGCTGAGACTCGCTATTGTCCCTAAAGTAGCGCGGAGCATTCGTCCGATTGTCATATTTACTCCAGTCAAAGTCCGGGTAGTTTTCAGCGATCCAGTCAACCGCAAGTTTGTTGACCTGCGTTTGGCGCGAATGGACATTCCTTTGGGTAATGCCTTTAAAAGTAACCGGAACTTGGATAGGAAAAACATCGGCTGTCACGATGAATTTACCACCAGACATTTCGTAGTAAAAATCACTTAAGTTCATTTTGAATGGAGGCTTTCCCACCATGTCAGGATCAGCACTAAATAGCTCATTATTTGCACCTCTGGCCATCACTGGAAGCTCATCCGAATCAGGCCAGTACTTGTTTCCTTTCATGGCATCAAAATTCCCAAAGCGTACAATAACAACCAGCACATGCAGGTGCCCTTTAGGCGTGTGGACATGTCCATATGGAGAATAAAATGGGCCTCGGTTTTGGGCGTATGCAATACTTCCGAGCGAGAGTATTGCGATAAGAATGGTGCGGAGAATCATATTTGCTAATTTAGCCAAACAATTACAGAACTATGAGCCGTGTTAAACTAATAGAGAGCATAAAGAAGAAATTTCTCCAACCTAAAAAGGAGATTCTTTCAGGCTTACTCATCGATTTTATTCAAAATAAAACGACAACCATCATTTCAGAGCCAGCACATCTAATCGCCATTAATGTCGAATTTGATACGCCTTTCAATTTTGGATACGTGATCTATCCCGATCTCGCAACCTTGCCAGAAGGAGTTTCATTCGACACTGTCATTATTTCGTGTGCGGAAGATGGTGACTGGGGGAATTTGAGTGATATTCTTAATAATAATGGCTATGAAGAAGTTGACGATGTGTGGGAAAATAAAGAAACAGCAGACTACTTTGAAGAATGGGATTTTTACAAAGCGCTAGAGTTAGACTTTTTTCACCAAGCCTGGACAGATGCTAAAAAGAAAACAGACTCAAAATTGAGATGCTTTTTCTTTGAGCATGACGTTTTCGCGGGCGTTGATGCTGATACAGGAAAAGCTGCCAGCATGGAGGATGTAAAGGCAATTTTAGCATCAGAAGGTTTTCAAATTCCTGCCAATAATTAATATAGTTTTCCAGCTAATTATAAAGACCGGTTGCACTACCTCTGTCAGCGCTTCACCACACTGCTTCTAGCGCTGACAGAGGTTAGCAACCATGTTCTGAAACCCTTTTACAGACATGATAAAAAAGCCTCCTTTTTCATATTTACTCTCGGACAGCATTCAGACACAGGTTCAGGCCATGAGCTTGCGCCAACGCATAGCTCAGCTCATCCACGTAGCGGCTTGGTCCAATCGCGATGAGGAACATTATCGACATATAGAATCGCTGGTTCAGGATCATGAAATTGGCGGGATTATCTTTTTTCAAGGAACGCCTAAGCAGCAAGCACTTCTGACGAATCGCTATCAAAAGGCGAGCGACATTCCGCTCATGATTTCGATCGATGGCGAGTGGGGACTTGCTATGCGGCTTGACGACACCATGGCTTTTCCATACTCAGTCACGCTGGGTGCCATTCCTGATTCACAGATTGGATTGATTGAGGAAATGGGCTACGAAATAGGCATGCAGTGTCGTCGACTAGGCATTCATGTCAATTTTGCCCCCGTAGTCGACATCAATACTGAGCCATCGAATCCCGTGATTGGTTTTCGTTCGTTTGGGCGAAATAAAGAGCAAGTCGCCAAACGCGCCGCCGCCTACGCCCGCGGGCTTCAGGCAGCAAACGTCATCGCCGTTGCCAAGCACTTTCCCGGGCACGGCGATACCACCACCGACTCACATCATACGCTTCCGGTCGTCGACCATCCAGTAGAACGTCTTCAGGATGTCGAACTCTTTCCGTTTAAAGCGCTTTTTGCGGAAGGCGTCGCAGGAGTCATGACGGGACATATTCAGGTGCCCGCACTTGATCCAAGTTCCAATCGGGGCGCAAGTCTTTCACAGGCCATTAGCTACACGCTTTTGCAAGAGGAGCTTGGCTATCAGGGACTTATCTTCACAGATGCACTCAATATGAAAGGCGCCAGCGATTATTATAAACCAGGCGCTTTGGAACTGGAAGCCCTCAAAGCCGGCAACGATGTTTTGCTATACTGCGAAGACGTACCGGCGGCAATCGATACGATCGAAGCTGCGATCCTTTCAGGCAAAGTTCCGGAATCGTGGCTCAATACGCGTGTCGAAAAACAGCTCGCCGCCAAGGCCTGGCTGCGAATTTCTGATGAGCCTATTGGAACCGAAAACCTCGCAGAAGACCTTCACAGCTCCAAAGCTCAATCGCTTAACCTTGAGCTTCACCATGCATCACTCAAAGTCCTCAATGCCTATCCCCATGATCTTTTGCGAGCAGGAAAAGTAGCCGCCCTGGCTTTTCAGGCTGAGGCTCCGCTCGTTTTTCATCAGTATTGGGAAGGGGTCGATTGTATGTATTGGAAAAAAGACGAACAGCTCGATACTGCGGCTGTGATCAAGACGCTGCAAGGCTATGATCAGGTGCTCATCAGTGTGCATGCCAGCAGTATGAAAGCGGGCGAGCAGTTTGGGGTTTCCTCCGAAATGCGCGAGCGCATTCTGGAGATATTGACGGCAGTACCGGCGGTGCTGGTCTTGTTTGGCCATCCGATATTACTGCCCGACTTGACGGGCGATCTGCCTTTGCCGACTGTGCTCGCCTGGCAGGATAGCGACGGCGCGCAGCGCGTGGCGGCGGGGCTGTTTTAGGGGCTTTCAGCTAGGTCAAAAACATATTGAAGATTGGAAATTGAAGAAGCATGATTGCAGAAGTTTTTTACGGGAACAATCCAGCACAGTAGCCTGTCGGCCATAGGCAGGGCTAGCGCACATTCCATCACCGCTTTCCAAAATCTGAAACCCGTCCAACCCTGGAGCTTATCAAACTCCTCTCACCCAGTCCAAATAATTATCAGGATTAATCACCTCAAACGAAGCATTCTCATACGTTTTTTTCCAGGCTGCCGGAACTTTGGCCTTTCGCTTTGGATTCCACTTGAATTCGTAGCCATGCAGCTTTCCGCCACGCTCTTCTACCCAGTCAATTTCCTGCTGGTCGTATGTACGCCAGAAATAATTATTGACGAGCATTTTATCATAGCGCTGGAATTTCAGGCGCTCACTGATTACATAATTCTCCCACAACATGCCGATGTCGTCACGTAGGCCGATAGGGTTTACATTTGCGATTAGCGCATTGCGAAGGCCATTATCATAAAAATACCAGCGACTGTTCTTCGTGATTTCTTTCCGGAGATTTCTGCTAAATCCGCTCACTTTATGAATCACAAAAACTTTTGAGAGCAAATCAAGGTATTTTTCAATGGTATTTTTACTCATCTCCAATTGCCTGCCTAGCTCTTGTAATGAAACCTCTCCTCCAAGTTGAAAAGCGATTAGGCGTAGCAAAGCGAGAATTTTGTCAGAGTTTTTAATGTTTTCAAAGGCTAGAATATCCTTAAGAAGGTAGGAGTTGATGATTTCTTGCAAGTATTCAGCCTTCTTTTTGTCATTATTAAATTGCAGCAATTCCGGATAGTTCCCATAGACTAACCGTTTGTGAAGATTGTCTTTTTTCTCAAAAACAGTTTCGACCTGATCCAATTCTTGTTCTGATAAAGCGAACAAATTGTAGGTAATCTTCCTTCCAGTTAGTGGTTCGCCAGTATAATTATTGATGTCAAATGCGGACGAGCCAGTGACAATGATTTTTAAACCTTTGATCTGGTCAATCATAAGTTTTAGAGTGTTGCCAATATCCGGAATCTTTTGTGCTTCGTCGATGATAAGGAGCTGCTTTCCCTGGAGCAGGTTGACATAGTTTTGTATGCTTCTTCGTGCCAATAATTCCAGCACAGTGAAGTCCTCACCACTCAGTAATAAATGAGGCTCATCAAGCCTTTTTATAAGCTGTTCGATAAGCACTGTTTTCCCCACCCGCCTTGGTCCAAGCAATACGATTACCTTATTTGGCACCAGGCTTTCTATGATTTGATTTTCTATAATTCGACCTAAATACATCAATTCCGTCAGTTGGTTGACGCAATTTACATTAATTCCGTCAATGAAGTGACGGAATTAATGTTTTCCACTAATACCGAAGCCCACGCTTCAGCATTTGCAAAGCCTCAGCGATCTCATCTTCGTTGAGTGAGGCGAAGCCCAGACGTGTGCTGCGGCTTCCAGGGCTACCATATTCTTCAGGCCGATTGACTGACAGGCCCGCGGCACCAAAGGCGTCCCAGCTTTTGTCTAGGTCGATATCCTCGTGAAAATGCGTCCAGGCGGCCATGCCGCCTTCTGGCGGATTAATCTGCACCATGCCGTTCAGTTCCTGCCTGACGATATCACACAAGGTGTTGCGGCGGGCGCGATAAGCTCTCAGCGATTTTTGCAAGTGCCGGCGAATCTCGCCATGCTTCAACAAGTGGCTCACGGCGCGCTCCAACAATGGGTCTCCCGTTCGGTCGATAAAGCGGCGCAAGCCTGCCAGACGCGACACGACATGCGCATCGCCGACGAGAAATCCGAGGCGAAGCGCTGGTGCAATCGATTTGCTAAAAGAACCGACATACATCACCTGCCCGCCGTGCTGTAAACTCGCCAACGGCAGAATCGGGCTACTTTCATAATGAAAATCATAATCGTAGTCGTCTTCGATAATGTAGAAATCATACTGCTGGGCAAGTTCCAAAAGGCGGATGCGCCGCTCGGGCGAAAGCGTCACAGTCGTAGGGTGATGATGGTGCGGCACCACATACACAAAGCTGACAGGGCGCTGTTCGCAAATGGCTGCAACCTGATCTACCAGCATACCTTGCTCATCGACATCGACATGCCTGAGGTGGCCGCCTTTTTGCTCCACGATTTTATTAAAGGTACCGTACCCTGGCTTTCCTACCACAACACAATCTTCTGGCTTTAGCATAGATTCCATCAACAGGTAAAAGGCCATGATACTGCCTCGTGTCACCAATATCTGGTCAACATCGACATAGATACCACGCGTGTCACGCAGGTGGAGCGCAAGTTGCAAGCGCAGCATAGGATCACCTGCGAATTCGTCATTATAATCGAGGTTGTTCAAAAAACGGGTGTTGCGAAGAAGGCCGGAATAGGCACGGGAAAGTGCCTGCATGGGCGCGAGTCGCACGTCTGGATGACCATCGTCGAAGCGGCGTTTGTATGGCTTGGCCAGGCTGGACTTTTTGAGTTGAGGCAAAGCTACCGACGGCGTTTCTGCAAGCGCTACAGGGCTTACAGTAGGGAGATGTTCATTGACAAAAGTGCCGCTGGTAGTTTTACTAGTCAACCAGTCCTGAGCAGTCAGCTCATCATAGGCAGCCACGACGGTGCGCCGGTTTACGCCAAGGAGTTCGGCCATCTTGCGACTGCTGGGCAAGCGGGTTCCCGCAGCGATTCTGCCTTGCGATATTTCATGGATAATGGCTTTGGCGATCTGTAAATAGACAGGCATGCCTGAATGATGATCGATCGATATGAGGGTTTTGAATGGCAACATTGGACTACCAATTAATGAATTTCTGGCCCCATTACGTATCCAATTCTATTATAGTTTTG
>JBGCFB010000400.1:0-12319 GCA_045106685.1 Bacteroidia bacterium
AATTATCCACGGGATTATTATTAGGGTCGACTAACTGATCTTCACTAAAGCCTCCATGGGTCAATTCGGGCATACTTTTAAGTTCATGTACATCAGCGACAAAGTCTGCGAGCCTTTCAGAGTAACAACTCGTAATGATGGCCTGTGCTATGAAATGATTAAAGGTATTTAGATACCCTTTTTCACTACTGTCTCTGGCAGTTTTGTATGCTAATGCCTTCGTATTAATATGATCGACGGTCACCAGTGCGAGATCAAAAAAGGCTACATCACCTTCGCCAAAAAAGATTGTTCTTCGCTTTGCCAGTAAATTAATTTCGTTCAGTTCCAGTCGACTCGAAATGGTATAGGGTGAACGAAACAAGATATGTAGGCGATCAGCAAAGGTTCCTCGCTGCGCATTTGAGATATCCTTTTGACTTAAGCCGGACTTGAGTATGCTGACAACCTCTGCTCCATTGGCGCAGTGGTGTAATCGCACCACCGAAGCTCCTTCTTCTTCAGAATATGATACTTCGACCACAGATTTAAAATCTTCAAAGGATTCGAAACGACTTGCAAGCAAAGCTCCTTGGATGCCTCTTCGTGAAAAAGTGTCTTGCTTTGAACTGGAGCAGCCAGCCCAAAGCATCAATAAAGTCAGAAAGAAGAGCGATCCACGCATATCAAATTACCGAGTAGTGTTTATGCTGCAATATTATCAAAGATTCTTTCAAACCTTTACTTTTACTAAATGAATTTCGCCACAAAAACCATAACGACAGCCTGCTTCATCCTGCTATTCTCACATTCGGTTCTCCTCGCCCAAGACTATAATATTCTTAACTATGGAGCTAGTCCTGACGGCCAAACACTAAGTACCCTCGCGATTCAAAAAGCCATAGATGAAGCCCACGCAGATGGCGGAGGCAGAGTGCTTATTCCTGCGGGCACTTTTCTTTCGGGAAGTATTGTATTGAAGTCTGGCGTTGATTTGCACCTTCATAAAAAAGCAACACTGCTAGGTAGTCTTGATTCTAAAGATTACATAAGGCTAAACAAGTGGACAGCACTTATCATGGCTGATAGCGCCTATAATATAGCTGTAACCGGAAAGGGAACTATTGACGGGCAAGGCCACCCATTGGCCCTCCATATTGATAGCCTTTTTTATGCTGGAGAAATAGATAGCTCAAAATATGTTTTTCCTGAAAAACGCCCCAAGGTTACTATCAGGCCTGAAATCATTGAATTTGCAGACTGTAAATACGCCAAGGTGACTGATGTGACGATTCTAAATGCGGCGAGTTGGGTGCAGACATATTGGAGTTGTGAAAATCTCGTCATCGATAATATCCGAGTCGACAGCGACACCTACTGGAACAATGATGGCATCGATATTATTGATTGCAGAAATGTGCGCATTACCAATTGCTATATCAACTCATCTGATGATGGAATCTGTTTAAAGTCTTATCGAGTCAAAAACTATGATAAGCTAGAGGTAAAGCCGATGTGCGATAGTATCTACATCGGCAATTGTACCATTCGATCAAGTGCTAGTGCGATTAAATTTGGAACATCCTCACTATATGGTTTCAAGAATGTAACAATTGAGAAAATCAAGGTTTTCGATACTTTTCGTTCTGTAATAGCACTAGAATCCTATATGGGTAGCGTGCTGGAAAATGTGCTTATTCAAGATGTTCAGGCGGTGAATACGGGCAATGCGATATTCATTCGAGCAGGAGAAAGAACGGGATACGGCTATGGTGCCGTGCGCAATATTGTCATAAGAAATATGAAGGTAAAAATAGCCTCTCGGCGCCCTGACCATGCATACAAAATAAGAGGCCCAGCTTTGCCATTTTTTCACAATCCTTTTCCAGCAGTAATTGCAGGGATTCCAGGAAATGCTGTGCAGGATATACGTCTAGAGAATATTGAGATAACTTATCCTGGTGGCGGGAATAATGCTTATGCAAATATGCCGCTCCACCGTATAGGCGGGATTCCAGAGCTACCCAGTGCGTATCCAGAGTTTTCCATGTTCGGCGAATTACCCTCTTGGGGATTTTATATCCGACATGTAGAAAACCTAAACATGATCAATGTGAGAGTAAAAATCAGAAAGCCTGATTACAGACCTGCCTTCGTTCTGGACGATGTAAAAAACTCAACCCTGACGTCCATTCAAGTTGTTGGGGACGATAAGCCTGATCCTATTTTTTTGTACCAAACAGAAAAAATAAAAATCGTGGACACGGACTAAATCCCGAACCTACTGAACAAATCGCTTACTCAATTCCTCAAGGGAAACACCCTTTGTTTCTGGCATTTTGAAATGAACCCAAAACAGCTGTCCCACCATCATTAACGCGAATATTGCGAATACGACGCCTGCGCCTATAGTTGAAAATAGCACTGGAATTAATGATGGAATAGCGGCTGCTAATATCCAATGTACGGAGGACCCAAAGGCTTGTCCGGATGCTCTGAGATGCGTGGGGAACAACTCTGCTATAAAAACCCAGATCACTGCACCCTGCCCTACCGCATGGGAAGCAATAAACAGAAAAAGGAATATCGCTACTGGAAGTCCTCCCCAAGCCAGCATAAAGGAAATAGCTACGAGGCTCAACGAGATAATATACCCCGCCGAACCGATGTACATCAGTTGTTTTCTGCCCAGTCGGTCGATCATACTCATACCAATAAGCGTGAATACAACATTCACGATACCTATGCCAACTGTACTGAATAATGCAGAACTACGTTCGAGTCCAGCTTCTCTAAATATCGTTGGAGCATAGTACATAATCGCATTTATGCCAGAAAATTGGTTGAAGAATGCTATAAAGAAAATGAGCATAAGGGGCGCTCTGTATTTCTTCATAAAGATGGTCTCCATACCTGAAGCGCTTTCCTTATCTACTTCTTGAACAAGAGCTTGAACATCTACTTCTGGATTGACGGACTGCAGCACCCTGGAAGCCTCCTCAAGTTTACCATTGAGCAAAAGCCACCTTGGGCTTTTGGGTACATACAGGATAATAATTCCATATATAAGCGCGGGAACCGCTTCTACCCCGATCATCCACTTCCAGGCATTCACACCGACGTCTCTCAATAGATAATTAGACAATAACGCCATCAGGATACCAACCACGATACTTAGCTGATACAGCGCTACGAGCCGGCCTCGTTTGTTCGCTGGTGCGATTTCAGAAATATAGGCAGGCGCAGCTATCGTAGAAGCTCCTACGCCCAAGCCTCCCAAAAATCTAAAAAAGGCGAACATATAGGGATCATTGGCTAATGCTGATCCTATAGCTGAAACGAAAAACAAAACTCCTATTCCTATTAACGTGTTTTTACGGCCATATTTATTCGTAGGAATTCGCCCCAAAAGAGCACCCACCACCGTTCCCCATAAAGCCATTCCCACCACAACAAAACCATGGAATAAATCTGAAGATTTCCAGAGTTCTTGTAGCTCTTCATTGACTCCTGATATAACCGCTGTATCAAAGCCAAATAGTAAACCGGCCAGCGCGACCGAAATTGACCAAACAAGTGATTTGTTCATATATCTGTTTTTAAGGGCAAACTTCCGATCGTGAGCCTAGCCGGCAACTACTTCCTGTAGAGCCGCTAGCAGAAAATCAATTTCTTCTTTTGAATTAAAAATAGAAAAGGAAAGCCTTAGACCACTGATTCCGTTTTCAAATATCACTCGAACCTTCAGTTGTTTGGTATCTGAAAAGCTTTTGGAGACTTTGGCATGATCAATATTGTTTATACTAATCGTTACAATAGAAGAAGCATACTGTGGGTCTGCCGGAGTCAAGATTGTGATTTCTGGGATCTGGTCTATGCCTGCTCGAAAATAATTAGCCAGCGCGCGTCCTCTTTCCTCTATATTCTCAATACCAATGGTAGATATGAAGTCAATTGCACTTCCTAATCCCACAATGATCGGCGTATTTCGTGTGCCATACTCTTCTCTATGTGCACAGGTTCTATACTCCATTGCGAGCGTGTTTAAATCAAATTTCTTGTCTGTATAGGCTCCTACAAATACTGGCGAACAAGCTTTTATCGCTGATTTGTTCATGAATAAGATCCCGGTACCCTTGGGTCCAAACAGCCATTTATGCCCGCTTCCGATATAAAAATCTGGATTAATTTCTGTCAAATCTATCGGAATCATTCCTATAGCCTGCGCCCCGTCAATGCAGGAGTAAATCCCTTTTTCTCTGCACACATCAGCAATTTCCTTCGCTGGGAGGCGTATGCCCGTTGTGAAAGTCACATGAGAAAACGAGACAACTTTTGTCTTGTCTGTAATGCTTTCCTTGATGATTTGAAGATTATTTTCTCCTGTCGGGTCTAGCTTAATGAGCTTAACTACCACCCCTTTATCTTTTTGTAGCGCTAGCCAGGGAGCAGCCCCACCAATGTGTTCCTGATTTGTTAACAAAATTTCATCTCCAGCTTCCAAGGGCAAGCTTCGAGCAACGATATTCATCCCCTCGGTCGCATTTCTGGTCACTGCGATTTCCTCTGAAGTTGTATTAAGAAATGCTCCTATCTTATCATGTGCGGCAGGAGTAAAAGTATGCCCGTCATACGCTCGTTGTTCCAGGATTTTCATCATATCACACACCTTATCAACGACTGCGTGTGGAGATGGACCCAGACTGCCGGTATTGAAATAATGCATATTTTCTGATAAAAGAAATTGCTTCCTTATCTCACCCCAATCTATCTCATCCTTATCTTTTAATGCCCTGGATAATGGACTTCTCATTAATTGATCATCAGCGGCAAAACCTGATAGCGGAGCCCCAAGGAACAAGAGCAAACTCCTGGAAATATTCTTTTTAATAAAATTTCGTCTCGACGAATGGCTCATATAATATGCGTTTTTGATCTATGACTAAAGCAAAATTACATATTTAACCACCAAGGTTCTTTAAGATTTCCCATATATTCAGTTTTTAAATCTTTGGCAAAGTAGAGAAACAACAAATTCATCCATACCTGAATAGCAATACAATGGAACAAGCAATCGACGACAAGGCAAAACAGAAAATGCTGGACAAAGCGCTGCTCTCTGAGATGGGTGTCAGCAAGGATGAGTTGAAGAAAATGAAGAAGAAGCTCGCCAAAGCCGAGGGTAAACCCGAGCGAGGAATAGAGACCTGGTTTAGATTGGCTTCAAAAAATCTGTATGCACGATTGGCAATAGTTGACAGAAAAGCAAATATCCTGATCTCTTCAAATGCAATCATTATCTCCATCACTCTGGGTAGCCTCTACCCTCGCCTTATGGAAGATCCGCATTTGATATTTGCGGTTGGCGGTATGGTTATCACCAATGTGCTATCCATCGCCTTTGCGATTATGGCAGCGATTCCAAAGGCATCTTCAAAACGACGCGGCGACAAAATGGAGGCTACAGACTTGATGAACTTCGAAAACTTCCATGTTATGCCCCTCGAATCTTACAAGGAACGCGTGAAAGAAACGGTAGCAGATGGCAACTCGCTCTATGACTCCATTATTCTGGACATCCATACATTAGGAGTTCTTTTGTCTAAAAAGTATCGCCTGATCCGAATATCGTTTCTGGTCTTTATGTATGGAATCTTGCTTTCCGTGATGGCCTTTGCGGCTTGTCATGCAATATTTTCAACGCAGCCGTTTTGATGAAAACTAACCTCTTTGCCTTACTTGGAATCGTCTTAATTCTTGTAATCTCAAGCTGTAGACCCATTAAGATGGCGCAGTTCTTTTTGTCTAAAAATCATCAACGTCCAGCATTTCATCGATCCAAAATTCAGCCTATTTCAAATCCTGTTTATTTTAAGTCTGGAACAAAAAGACAGGACAGCTTAATTGAAAATATTTCTGTTACTCGGGCCTACAGAAAAAGAGCCTCACTCAATATTTAGAAGATGAAACTAAAACAACAGCATTTCTTGTTTTAAGGAACGATACTATCCTTTATGAGCGATATTTTGACACTTACGATCAACTGAGTTTACTTCCTTCTTTTTCTGTGGCAAAATCATTCACTTCTGCACTAGTAGGTATTGCTTTGTCTGATGGTGCAATCAAAAGCGTGCAGGATCCCGTAACTCAATATTTCCCAATATTAGCTCAAGAAGACTCAAATTGGCGACGCTTAACCATTGAGCATTTATTGAATATGCGTTCGGGTATAAAATTTAATGAAGAGAATTATACAAACCCGTTTTCAAGTATAGCTGATCTATATTTTTCGCGAAATATTCCTAAAATGTTGAATCGAATGAAGTTCGCCCACCCGCCGGGGACTCATCAATATTATAGCAGTCTGGATACTGAAATTCTTGGCATGATCGTAGAGAAGGCAACTGGCATTCCGCTTGGTAAGTATCTAGAAACAAAAATATGGAAGCCTTTAGGTATGGAGAGTCCCGCTTACTGGAGTTACGATAGCAAAAAACACCAAACTATAAAAGCCTTTTGTTGTCTTCATGCAACTGCTAGAGATTATGCAAAATTTGGGAAACTATACCTGGATGGTGGAGTTTGGCAGGGGCAACAAATTGTGCCCAAATCATGGGTAGAGAAATCAAAGATTCCTGATTTTAGTAATGGAGGCTATCAGTACCAGTGGTACAGTGGTCTCAAGGGCTATCGAACAAAAAAGGATTCAGCAGGAAAGTGGAGCCCAATCATCTTTAAAGATTCGCTTTCAGCCCAAAAAAATGTGAGTAATCCGAATTACGAAAAGGTCCTTAATAGTTCCCACTATAATGGGTGGGTTGTCAGAACTATTGGACCTGATTTTTTCGCTTTAGGTATTTATGGACAAGAAATCTATGTGCGCCCCAAGGAAAATATTGTATTCGTGAGATTAGGGGCACGTTGGGATACGCCAACAAAGCAAATCTTTAATGGGATTCTAAAAGCGATCGAATAACATCCCCTAATCTACCGGCGCCAACCTTACCTTCAGGCCGTCGACAGCATCCGCGATTCTGATCTGACAGCTCAAACGACTGTTGTCTTCCACATTTACCGTTTCGTCAAGCATGGCTTCTTCTGATTCATTCATGGCTGGTAGGTCATGATCTGACTCTACGTAGCAATGGCATGAGGCGCAAAGCGCCATGCCGCCACAAATGCCTTCTACCGGAAGTTCATATGACTTAATCACCTCCATAAGACTCAGGCTCATATCGGTAGGAGCTTCTAGCTCATGTGTTACATCTTCACGATCTGTAACATGAATGGTGATAATGCCATCGTCCATGGCTAATGTTTGCTCGGTGTGTTCTGCGGTGGATATCATATCTATTGGTGTATTAGGTATTGCTAATACACCAACAAGGATAAAAGGTTTTGATGAAGGTTTGTCTGATCAAAGGCTGTCTGGGCGGTGACTTTTAATAGTCCAAAATATTTAAGCACGAAGTAATAAAACACCTAATACCTTGAGCCTAGAGCTTTGAGCCTAAATTTCAAAAGCTCTAGGCTCAAGGCCCTAAGCGTGAGGACTAAAAAAACGCCTGAACCTGCACCCTACCCGTATGGATCGTAGGTACTTTAGCCGTGGCGCGACCATCATACACGATAGTGAATTCCAGATTATTGACGAGCATCCAGGTGGCCTGCACTTGCCAAATACCGTTGATGCCAGGCTGAAGCGCTTCTTTAAGCTCAAAGTCCGCCGTTGGATTGGCGATACCATCTTGGGTAAGGGAGACGAGCTCCAGGCGCATATTCAGCGTGTTGCGCTGTTTGAAATTGAGTCGCCCATCCAATGAGGCGCGATGGCTCACGACACGCACAGGCCCCAAAGGCTGATCTGTCGCCAGGCGATTCCGATAACGATAAGCAGCAGAAACTCGCAGGTTTCGTTCCAATTGGATATTCACCGTAGGTTCCACTTCAAAGAAATCGTATGCGAAGTTGCGATCAGGAATTGTAGGTACATCTGCAGATTTATTTCCTATGCGTGTTTCCAGTGAAATACTCTTTGTTTTATCCAGATTAAAACGCGGCAAAATCCCCCAAAGTGAAAGCGACCTAAACTCATCACCAGAGCTGAGAAATAGCTTAGTTTGATTGTCTTGAAAAAAGAAGCGCACATCGCCTTTTGGGCTGTTTTGGAACAAAGTCAACTCCTGCCTGAAAGCGATATTGGCATTGCGGAGACTTGTATCTTCAAAAGGCTTAGAGAGTCTTACCAGGTATCCCGAAAGGTTGTTATTACGCTCGCGCTGCTGGCTTACGCGTAAGGTGTTTAGTAATGAGATATGCCTCCATAAAGGCTTGCGCTTATCTTCAGGTCGAAGGAGCCTTCTCAGATCAAGCCTGAAGCTTGAAGAAAGACTCGCCCGCGTCGTAGGAGTAAGCTCCTCAGTCGGAGCGATAATGCGAATGTAATTGGCCACAAGTGGATTCTGCGCAAGCTGAAATTCATTCACTTGCTGAATGCCGTCATTATTGTAAAGCGAATCAAGCCAAACATACTGGCCCAGGCCAGGATTCACTTCCACAAAGCGAACCTCTTGTCGTGCTGTTTGCTCCGCTGATACCTCATAGAGTAAATTTGCGAGCGCCCAGCGTCGCTTGGGACTCCAGCGTGCCTGCACATTCGTATTGAGGGCGCGAACATCTTCTACTCCCTGATCTCTAAAGAGCGAATCAAGTATATCAAAGCGCCTGTAAGCAAAGGTTCCTTGCAAGTTGAGCGACTTGGGACTATAGCGAATATTTCCACCCCAGCTCTGCCCAATTGCTTTATCCCGGACCCTTCCCTCCAGAAAATCCTGCTCCTTCCGATGATTATAATTCACTTGCCAGCGAAGCCTTTTGCCCTCATATTTGACATACGGTTTCCAGTCAGCAAAGGAAAAGCTTCCATTACTGAGCGAGCCCGCCTTTTCGGCTTTGCGATCCTCCGCCCAAATAACCACCCCTGGTCTAAATTTACCTACTGGCCAGAAGACATCGCCTTCATTGCGGATCCAACGACTTACCAGCGCCGCACTATCGAGTTGGGTGCTGATATGCGTTAAAGCAAACCGTCCTTGCATCCAACCTTCTTTTCTGCTTTCCAGGGTAAATACCTGTCGGTGAGCCTGACTCTGAGAGCCGTTGGTACGCAAGCCTTGCTCAATCTCAAGGCCTAACTCATTTCGCCAATCAAAGCGATTTTTGCCCAAAATAATTTGCTCATCAGCACGCGGCTCATCCCCCCGAATATCCCAGACGCGATTATACTCAGCCTGATATACCCGGTCGATATTTTCGTACCGCTCCCCTACCCGCTGGAAATAGCCTTCGCCGCTAATGGTGAGGGAATCAGCGAGCTTTACATTTGACCATTGGGCTCCAGTTCTTAATGCAATGTCAGTATTGTCATTGTCATCCTGCCGGGAGAGGCGATTGCGGTCGTCACTGCTTACCGCGCCTTCCCCATAGACGCTGACCTTGTCATTGAGCTTGTAGCGAAAGCGTAAATCAGCCACCTGGAGTTGACGCGGCAAGGCCCAACGCCTTACAGGCGCATAATCACCACGCGATAAGCCTGTGATGCTATCGGGTGCCACCCATTCAAATACCGTCGCATTATCACCTGCTTTGAATACGCGCGCGTAATCGCCTTCTCCCGAACCCACGCGCGTGAAGCTCACGCGATAAACTGCGATTTCAGGATTGGTCGATCGGCGATACACGGAGTAGCCGCGATTGGCGACGAGGGTGTCAATCAGCGCGTAGCGAATTTGCTCTTCGTTGTACACAGAATCCACCAGGACTCCGCTCGTGATAGCTTGCTCAGTATCGCCCAGCAGCGCAAGGCTATCGCGGTAGATATCGAACAGTTCCTGGTCAAATATGGGCGCGCGAGCGTTATCAGCATCTCTTGCGAAACTAAAACCCCAATTGAAACGCTCGTTTTCGGATTTGCCACTCGCGCCTACGGTGAGAAGGGTTCGGGCGTAATTGAAATCGGCATATTCGAAGTCAACCACGATGCGCGAAAAACTGGTGATAAGATGCTTGGCTGTAAAATATACTTCCGCAGTATTATAATTGATCACGTAGTCATTGGTCTCTCCACGGGTCATTTTTTTGCCGTTCAAATAAACCGCTTCACTTCCGGCAAGAATGATAAAAAAGCGCTCTCCATTTCGGCCAGTCAGACGATAAGGGCCACTCACGCCTTCAATGCCCGTGATGGAGTTGGTGTGGAAACGTCCTTTTGCCAGGGAGGCGCTTGCATTGGCTCGCCAGTTTTCTTCTTTGATCGCGATTTGAGCTCCCTGTACGTTGCGATAGTAATCTGCGAAGCGCGTGCCACGCTGTGCTTCTTCAAAGTCTCCAACAGTGAGACTTCCGTTTCCTTTTCGTAGTTGGATAAATACACGATCAAAATCTGAAAGCTGTTGTGTCGTACCTGAGGGCTGGATCGGGATATTTTCATCAGTAATGGAGCCGACTACCGAAAGTCCGCCCCCCAGGTCGCCTTCTAACTGGAGGCGGAGGCCGCTGTTAACAGCTAGCCCTTGGCGATTACCTACCGTGATTCCGCGTGAGATCGAGCCGGAACGACGAAGGCGTGAATTTGCCAAAATCTCATCTTCTCTTCCCGCGGTACTTTTTTGTGGGATGAAAATAATCGGTATCTCATTAGCCTTATCCGGATCAGGTTCTGGCATCGTCAATAATTGCAAGGCTGTATCCGGATTTTGAGGAAAAAATCGGTACCTAAAAATACAAGGCTTACTTCCCAGCGCTTCCTTGAGTGTGAGGATTTGTGTTTTGGGAAAAACATCAAATAATGACGCGGGCACCTTTTGTCCATCATAATATAGCACACCACTAAATGGATTACTGGGGTTTTGGCTAAGGCTTACAGACTGAGCGAGCGAGCAATCCAGGCTATCCGTTTGATGGCGAGTTTGAGAAAAAAGCGGGCCTTGAAATAGTCCCACACATATCACCACTAGCACCGTCTGCCATATGTGGCGAAGGCTTCGGTTTGAGTTAGCTGATATTTTTTTTTGACTAAACAGCCTGATTGTGCGTTTATGTTAAGTGTCTGGTAAAACAAAAACTTATGTCATTTCGAGCCGCGAAGCTGGCGAGAAATCTTGACTTTTAGGATCTAAGTATAGAATTAAAATGACAACGAAGTTTCACAATTTTTCGTGGCTGAAAGCGACAATTATAACGAGCCTATGCTTTATAATGCTCTCAGCCTCAACATTTGGCCCTGAAAATCCTGGGCAAAACAACAGCTTTCAGCAGGGCGAATATCTCAAATTTCGCCTTCATTATGGATTTATAACTGCAGGTTATGCCGCGCTTGAAGTAAAACCTGACCTCGTGGATAAAAATGGCAAGTCATGTGTGCATGTCGTAGGCACAGGTTGGACCACATCAGCATTCGATCGCGTGTTCCGTATTCGGGACAAGTATGAGACCTTTATGGATCATGAATCGCTTGAGTCGGTCCACTTTAAATGTAAAATAGAGGAAGGCAGTTTTTCTCATTTCCACGAAGTTGAATTTAACCAGGAGGCTAAAACTGCCACCCGCATTCAACCCAATAAGCCAAACTCACGCTATAGCGTTCCTGAAGGAATTCAGGATGTGCTTGCTTCCTTTTATTCAGCACGCGCAAACAATGACCACAAAACTCTTGAGCCAGGAAGTACGATTAGTCTTCGTAATTTCCACGACAGAAAGACTTTCGGTCTAACGGCTACCATGCTAAAGCGGGAAACTATTAAAGTCGAAGGACATAAATATCGCGCATTGAAGTTTCGCCTTAATGTCGACGAGGCCGGCATGGTCACCGATGGTGGCAAGATCCACTTCTGGATGACTGACGACGCTAACAAATTGCCCCTTCGCATCAAAGCAGACCTCATGGTCGGCTCGCTTAAGATTGACCTTGAGGAAGCAAAAGGCCTGCGCAATCCTTTGGATGCTTTGGTACGGAAGTAGGCTCTTCTTATAACGCTAATTCCAGTTTTGCATCTATATCCGACGCATACACCTGGTCCGGCAATTCATAATAACTATTGCGATAAATATAGCGCGCTTTCATCAAGCTATCAGCTTTTTGGAACGACCGAAGCGCTTGAATACTATCTCCTTTTTCTAATAAAATAGTCCCTTTATAATAATGCGCTTCGCTGAACTTATTGTAATGGCTAATGGTCGTATCTATTTCACTTTCAGCAAGTTGAATCATTCCGACATCACAATAACTCAAGGCTCGATAAAGATGCGTCCAGACATTGACCCAGTCGGCGCCTGACTCTTC
>JBGCFB010000401.1:0-18260 GCA_045106685.1 Bacteroidia bacterium
ATATGATTTTGTTGCAGGAAACCAATATCGAATCACTGTTACAGAACTTGTTCCTTGTGAAGGACAGGCTCCACAAGGTTTCCCAACGCTGAATTTTAACACAAACTGCACAACTCCCACAGCAGTAGGTTCATGGCAATCACTTCCTGCCAGGGAAGTACAGAGTCTTTGCTCTAACCTCGAAACCACATGTGACCAAAGCCCTGATCCGGTTGGCACCAACTGGACAGCTTATACATATACTCGCCTGTACACCTTTGACCTTAGTTGTGCAGACTATACCATAGGCGTGCGCCGTACCGGCCGCCCTACCGACTTAACCAATGGGACGCAAGGCCAACCTATTTATGCATATTGCTCCTTTAAACCCGGAGTGGCCTTGCATGCCCCTGGTTTCCTCTTTGAGCCAGGCGTTCACATCGACGATAGTACTGAAGCTCATTTAAGCCTTGGCTTTGTTGATGTTGACCGGGACTCACTTATTGCCACCCTCATGGACCCGCTTGATAGTGCTGGCGTAACGATTCCTTTGAATTCTGGCTTTGCTGCCCAAAGCCCTCTTGGAGCCGGCTGGGCTACAACCTGGGATGCAGAGACTGGCAATATTGGTCTCACACCTGTCAATAACACAATTCAAAAATCGGCTGTAGCAGTTGCAGTATCTGAATACACCAATAAGATCGAAGTAGGAACCATTTTCTTTGAAATGCCCCTCATAACGATTGATCGCGTAACGCCTTTAAATAAACTCCCCTACCTGATTACACCACAGGCACTCGACAGTATTCGGGGCGGCTCCTGGTTGGACTCCTTTGTTATCAAAACAATGCTGAATCAGGAGCTATCAGTTAAATTTAAAGCCGTCGATATAGAAGGTGATAGCACACGCATGACGCATATCACAAACCTTCCGGATGCTGTTTTCTATAATGAACTGGATGATCCCGTTAGTCGTCGTGACACCGTCGTAGGTATTGATCCTATCGCTGTGCTTGAATGGACTGCTCGTCAGGCAGGTTCATATGGCCTGGGGCTTCAACTTGCAGAACGACCTGAAACCTGTGGCCCGCTTGGAAGCAGAAATTACCAATGTATCGTACAAGTACAGGATACTTGTATCTGGGTAGACCTCGGCGCAGATACCTTGTATGCGTGTGTGGCTGACTCTATTGAAATCGCGCCTATCGTAAGTGGAAATTATTCAAGCCCTCTTACTTTTCTTTGGAACAATACCGGCCAGGATTCTACCAACGAACTAACGGTTCCTGGCTATCACTGGGTAGAGGTGCGCGATACGACACAGGGCTGCAATATGCGCGATTCTGTATTTGTCGTGTGGACTGACGAATGCGTATGGCCTGGCGATGCCGATTTTGATGGCATCAGCAACCATTATGATATTCTTCCAATAGGACTTGCATATGGGTTCACAGGTCCGGTCAGACCTAAACAAGGCAGAGACTGGGATGGCACGGGCGCATTTGCCTGGGGCGATACTACTTTAAACGGGATTGACCGCGCCCATGCTGACACCGATGGAAACGGCATTATAAACGCTGACGATACACTTGCCATTTCTGAAAATTACAACTTCCGTCATTCCAAAACGGGTGGAGAGTCTGAAGATGGCAATTACCTATACTTCCTGGCTCCTACCGATCCGGTCAATACAGGAGATACGCTAATCATTCCTATCATATTAGGGGCAGATACTGCGCTTATTGATAGTGTGTATGGCATAGCATTTTCCGTCAGCTATACCCAATCCTTGGTTGACAGTGGCAAGGTTTCCTATAGCCTACCTGACTCTTCTTTTTTAGGCAAAAAGACAAACCTCATCAGCATACAGCACGATGACTTCAATGTTTCGCTTGCTGATTTAGGCATAAGCCGTATTGACCAAACGAATAGAGCTTCATATGGGCAAATAGCTTCAGTAGGAATTGTTGTTATCATTGATGTAATCGGTAAAAAAGAAATAGACACACTCGATCTTACTTTTGAAGATATTAGGCTTGTAACTGCGAACGGGACTATTCTCGACGCCGTCGGTTTTCCTGCCAAAATTATCGTAGAAGGTGAAGAAGATAGTTCTACCAGTATTCCGCCAGCTTTTGCGACTACGCAGGTTTATCCTAATCCTGCACGCGAACTATTGGTTATTCAGGATGAGGTAAATGAATCTATGGATATTAGCCTTGTCGATATGCATGGAAAAACACTCGCGCAGAGGATAGACCAACGTGGAACAACAACACTTTCATTGAGCGACTTCGCCCCTGGCGTATATTGCCTTAAGCTGAAGCGTGGCGCAACAACCTGGACGTCTCGCATCGTCCATATACCCTAAGAATTGGTTGTTTCTCATCTCTGTAGTGCAAATGGCAGCCCAATTTCGTGGCTGCCATTACTTTTTCTGCGCCACTCGATTTTCCCGATGATACTTCTTCAAAAAAGCATCAAATAGCGCGCTATTCTCAACGTTTTTTCCTTGTCTAATCGAAAAATTCATCGTGACAGAATTGACAATTTATTATTTCGTCGCTCCTTACATTTTTTCATACCATCTTTGCACGATCATTAAAGATTATCACGTTTCGTAGGGGCGTTTTGCAAAACGCCCCTACCATAAGAAACCAAACGTGATAATCCCTATTAAAGAAATTTTACGTGGAAGCAGATATACAATTTCGTTGGGAAGTACTGGAAAACAAGCTGATTCAGCAATTTGGGAAGCGGTTCAATATGGAGTCCCTCCTGTTTATGATAGGGTTGCGTGAACTCGGCGCTCACCCTTCTCAAGAATTCGAAAAGGAGCAAAAAGTCGACCTTATGCATATCGCGATATGCCGACTATTGGCACCTTCAGGTTACTATCGTCTTAGCCATCAGGATCAAGATGGCTGGCCGCATTGGGAACTGCTTAAGCCTTTGCCCAACACCGATATCTTTTCCCAAACAAATCTTCTAAAAGTCCATATCCTGGAGTACTTTGATGAAGAAGATTTATTTGAATAAATATCACCTATGTACCCAACCATTCAGGTATCGAGAATCGTCATAGGTTCAGAAGTCTAGTTTATTACTTACCCCTCGATCCACTCAATCGAATAGTATAAAATTGGGCTTATTCTCGCCTATCAACCATAGCTGAGAATGTAATCTTCATCTTAGTAACATGAATAAGGTCCTTCCGCTTGGGAGGACCTTTTTTGTTCCATTTCAAAAATCTTGAATCACTCCTTTACAATCTTCAATCAGGGAAAACAGATTGCAGATTGGAAATTGCAGAGGAGTGATTGCAGAAGTGTTTAATATAGATTGGCATAAGAAATCTGAGATCAGAATCTTACATTTCTCGTGTATCATAACTGGCGCGAAACAGCCGATCGTTGATCGCAGGTCCTAAGCCTTCTTGAGGCGCTTCTTCAGCTAGTATAAGTGAAAGGCCAAGCGCATCCAGTTCACGCATCATGCGAAAAAGATTGCGAGCCGCTTCAGCAGTATCGCCTGTGAGAGATAAAACTCGCTGGTGCTCATTCGGGATATTGGGCCAAGGCTTTTCAAAAGCAAGGATTGCGACCTTTTCCGAGATGTCTATCTTCCGCTGCTGAAGCGCTTCGCGTGAACCTAAGATAAATGCGGTCTCTGGAGCATAATGCCGCGCAAGGCGCCCTGGAGTCGCTGGCTTATGATGCTCATCCCTGGCAGTGCGCAATGGCCCAACGCAGTCTTCGATAGACGAAAGGGAAAGCCCTCCAAGGCGATACAATAGTGGATTTCCATCTTGATCAAAACCGATAATGGTGGACTCAATACCCACCGTAGCCTGACCTCCTTCCAAAATGTAACTCACCTTATCACCCAGTTGCTGGTGCACATGCTGTGCCGTGGTAGGACTGATATAGCCTGAAGGATTAGCGCTGGGAGCAGCTAAAGGAAAATCCAACATCTTGAGTAATTCTCTGGTAACAGGATGAGCAGGAACCCGCACAGCTACCAACGGGCTACCTGCAGTAACGAGGTCGGGAACTATCGTGGCATCGCGTGGCAAAAGCAACGTAAGCGGTCCCGGCCAAAAGGTTTTGGCCAACTTGACAGCCGCCTGAGGCCATTCACCCGTAAAAGATTGCGCCTGATCGACATCATAGACATGAAGAATAAGCGGATTAAAGCTTGGCCGGTTTTTTGCCAGAAAGATACCAGTTACCGCTTTTTCATCATATGCATTAGCTGCAAGCCCGTATACCGTCTCCGTAGGGATGGCAACAAGCTTTCCTTGTTGAAGGGCCTCGCGGGCTATTTGGCTGTCTGAACCTATTTTTGATGACATAATGAAAAAATGATGGCAAAATTAATTCAAAATTTTTTCCTCTGAACAAAAAGAACGATTTTTGGCTATACAGGAAATTAAAATTTCATCACCTAAAAATTCCACATGGATCGCACAGCGGATATTTTTCTGCAAAGAGCCTTTAAGGAACTCAAAGCGTTTACCATTCCCGAGGTAGGAACCTTCTACAGGCCTTCCACCTTGGAATCGCAGCAATGGATACTTTGGAACGGCGATACGCCACGTTCCGAAGCCATCAGCCTTATAGATTTTTTGACAAAGCATTGCAATAAGGGAGCCTCAGAGGCTGAAGCCATACAAGCAAAGATACGTGTTGCTTTAAGGCACTCGCTCAAAATCCGAGGGCAGTATTATATTCCAGGCGCAGGCACTATTCGCCAGGAAAAAGGAGAGTTACTTGCCTTTTTACCTGAACTTGCCATGTCGCAAAACTGGTTTCCTGAACAGGACATTCCACATCAAATTCACGATACCGATCCTACCCCAAGTGGTTCTACAAGGAACAAAATCCTGATTGGACTTTTTGTAGTGGCTGCTTTGGCAATTACGCTTTCTGGCTTTTTCGGACCCTCTTCTACTGATGATCAAACATCATTAATTACAGAAACAAGTCCTCAAGGCATCGAGACGCCTGCCCAGGAGCAGGAAATTGAATCGCCTACAGAGAATAAGGAACTCAACGACGCGGCTCAAGATGCGCCTGAGCCTATTAATAAAAAACTCCCAATAGTAAAGAATACGGCTCCTACTGTTTCAGACAATACAGGCAAATCAGGCAGTGGTGATGGTATGGTAAAAAGCCCTTCAGAGCTTCCTAGTAAACCAAACCCAACACCAGTACAAAAGCCTTCCAACCCTGGAATTTCCTCACAAGTCAATCCAAGTAATGCTGGCTCCGGTAATCAAGGAGTTTCTCGTAGCATCAATGTGATCCACCATATCATCGCTGCGAGTAAGCTAGAAGAATCGAAGGCACGCGCATTATGCGAGACCCTTCCAGAGCGAGACCAATGTCAGCTGATTTTGATGGATGATGGCTCTGGCTTATATCGTGTATCAGTCTATCAGACGTATAACAACGAGACTGCGGTTTCTAAGAGGTCAGCCTATCATAAGGACGGAAAAAAAAGCTACTGGATCTTTCACCAAAAAGTAGACTGACACTAGCTGTTGGCCATTGCTTCGGCAGTACGCTTTACCACTTCATCTTTTACAGTTTTTAGATCAAAGCTGCTTACGTCCTCGCTTCGCGATGCAATATCCATCAGGATACTATCCTGGGTATTACCTTGCTTGCGAGCAATGGCGTATGGGATATCTTCCTTAAAGGTCACGAGTGAATACTTTGAAAAGTAGTCCGGAAACTGAGCTTCAAGCCGAGTTTCGATCGCACGCTTACGTGCAAAAATCGGGTCGGCGACTTTATCGCGCATTTCCAAATAATTCTCCTTCGCTAGTTCTGCAATTGCATCAGCGTTGGCTTTTCTTTTTTGCTCAAAATCTTTAAAAAGCGTCTCCCAGTTCTCGTCTTTCCAAGCATCCATGCATGCATCGAATACCGTGACATCTTCAAAGGCGCAGTTCATCCCTTGGCCATAAAATGGCACGATTGCATGGGCAGCATCGCCCATCAGAAGGACTTTCCCATTTACCTGCCAAGGGAAACATTTTACTGTACCAAGCGGACTTGTAGGATTATCAAAAAACTGCTGCTCAAAATCCGGCATCAGGGCAAGCGCGTCGGGGAAATTTGATTCAAAAAATGCCCGTGCAGCTTCCGGAGTATCCAGGTCATCGAATCCAGGATCAGCCACAAAAGGCATAAAGAGCGTCATGGTGAAGCTATGGTCTGGATTTGGAAGACCAATCAGCATGTATCCACCTCGTGGCCAGATATGGAGCGCCTCATGCTCGGGGAGCAAGTATTCGCCATTGGGACCTGCTGGTATTTCCAGTTCCTTGTAACCGTGAGCCAACCAATCCTGAGAGAAGTTAAAACGGTAACGTGGCCCACTATTCTGGATAGATTTACGAACCGCTGATCCGGCACCATCAGTTCCAATAACAACCTGACCATGACGGGTAAATTCCTCGCCTGTATTTTCATCAAAAAACGTCGCAGTAGCTTCCTTCAAGTCTACATTCAGGCAACGCACATTAAAGCGTGTAATAAGGTGCTTATAGGTGTCCGCTTTTTCAAGCAAAGCTTTGTTTAAACCTCCTCTTGAAACCGAATTGATATACTCACCGTCTCGCCCTGAATATGGTTGTAGGTGTCCTTCGCCTTTTAGCGGATGAATCAAGCGTCCATGCATCGGAATCAAATCTTTCGCCACTTCTTCTTCCATTCCTGCAATGCGCAAGGCCTTCAGGCCGCGATCGCTCAAAGCGAGGTTGATGCTGCGCCCTGCAGAAATATCAACCCAACGCATATCGGGTCTGCGCTCATACAACTCAACAGGATAGCCTCGCTGAGCTAGTCGAACAGCGAGTAGCGTACCACAAAGGCCGGCGCCAATTACAATTACAGGTTTGGTATCAGTATTCATAAAGAAGGAGTTTCAGGTTGAAGGTTCAAAGTCTAAAGTTACAAAGAGCACCGGATTAACAGTTAATAATTAGCGGCCATTCATCGATACAATTTTTATAAAAAAAGAGCTATCAACCATAAATGGTCAATAGCTCATATTGTTTTTCTGACAGCTTATTTTTTACAAACCAGTCAGCTGTACTACCCGAATCTCGTCCCAATCAGCCCCGCGGGCCATGGCATCGGTGGTAGCAGCATCCGGGCTACTATATACGCCCATCGCTAACTTATAGATCGTGTTAGTTCCTTTACGCTCAGCATACACCCATACTGGAATACCAGGATTCTGGGCCTTAAACTCATCGAGTCCTGCTTTTACATTGGTAATAGCATCATACTCACCTACAAGCAAGCCAAAGCTTTCTGATTGCAGTTGCTTTGGAGCATAAGCTGCCAATCCTGGTACAGAAGCAAATGTCTCAACCGGAACGTCTGAGGCGGGAGCATCAGCACCACGAGTACGCATATTAGAACCGTCAGACGTAGTATTACTGACATGCCAATCACCATCTGCACCCAGGTACAGCTGAGCACCAGCAGGTAGCGAATTACGTGTAACCCACTGGTCACCATTCCAAACATAATCAGGAAGTCCTCCCTGATTAACAGCTGCAACATCTACAGGGTCAAGGAAAGAACCATTAGGATCATTCTGACTTTGGTTATTTGAATACTGCTGATTGTTGTTGCTATTACCACCATACTGTGGCGGAGCATATGGATTTACATAACCAGGGTTGTTACCGCTGTTAGCTGAACCAGTGTTTCCACGGCTTGAGCCAGACTGGTAATTAGAACCAGTATTATAAGCAGGACGATTACGGTCACTACTGTAGTAGCTATCGCCAGGATTGCTGGCTGGCTGATTGGATTTGTAATCCAGATACTCAGACACATACCCACGCTTATCTACTGCTGGTTGATTCGAGCCTGAATTTGAAGCATTGCCTCGAGTATCAGACGTAGGCAGCGACGATGAAAAAAGATTATCGTTTCCATTTGATGAACGACTGGTGGCCCATCCTGGAAGCGCTGATCCGCCATTGCTGGATGAACTGCGGTTCGCTGTATTGGCTGGAGGTGCAGTGCGCGAGTTGCTCTGTGTGGTTGGAGCGCTACGGCTCGCCAATACCTGTGAAGAAACATCGCGGTCGGCTGAGCGGCGTGCCTGCATTAAATCTTTAGTAAGTTCCGGGCCACTGATAAAGCCTTCTGTGCGCTTACGAATTTCTCCATCAGGCCCAAAAATAAGGGTCGTTGGATAACTCTTCACGCCGTATTTTTTGGCGATATCAATACCAGAAAGAAAATCTAGCCCATCGACACGGTAGGCCATGTACTTAGCTTCCATGTAGCGCTGGAGTGGTTCATGGTTAAATGACTCTTTCTGCATTTTGCGGCAAGGCTCACACTCAAGCACATAAAAGTACACCATATAGGGTACTCGGCTTAGTCGGGCCTGCTCTTGCAGTTGACTCATCGAACCATTGTAGAAGGGGAGGTCAGTGGTTTTTGCCTGAACAACCGTGAGTATTAAGCATACCCACAATATTGGCAAGGCGATAGTTTTTTTCATGACTTCAAAACGTCCTTGGAGGATCATTAGTGTAAAATTCGGCTACGGGTAAGAGCCTTATTTACAGGGAATTCAAAAGAATCACGACGTACGAAACCCGAATAATCGTTTAGACCATGTTTGCTTGTCCCAAACATGGTCTAAAGTACGAGTTTTTAGTAAAAATAAAAAAGTAGTAGCTTTTTAGGCTGTTGGCTATTAGCTGCTGGCATTTGGCTTCAAGGCAAAATTTGCTCCCTTCGTTGTAGAAGCGAGGCTAAAAGATTGAAATATCCTGGCCAAACGCCAATGGCTAACCAGTTTTACATGTCCCCAATCACCTGCACCTTCAGGCCACCAAGTTCTGCCACAACTGGGATCTGACAAGCCAATCGGCTATTGTCCTGCACATTGGGTAGACCTTCAAGCATAAACTCTTCATCTGACTCCATTTTGTTTGGCACAGTACCTTCTAAAATCGCGAGGTGACAGGTTCCGCAAGCGGCCATTCCGCCACAAGCACCTGGCACATCAAAATCTGTATCACAGAGAACGTGCATAAGGTTCTCCTTAAGATCAACGGAAATCTTTGTTCCGGTCTCTTTACGCTCGACATTCAAACGCTTGCTCGATGTGTCTGGAGAAATAATAAGGGTATCGACTGTTCCGTCAGAATCGGTTACGGTGATGTTGTATGTAGACATGTTTTGTTGATTGTTTGATTTGATGATTAGCTGATTGGGCAATTTATAATGAACGATTATCAATGAGCAAAATCAGACGTTGTTCATTTTTAATTCTCCATTAAATTAAAAGCCATCCACTCCAGCAACTGTTGTGTATTTAAGCGTTACGCGCTTGTCAGGGAAAATGTACTTGTAAGCACTGTGTGCCATGATAGCAGATTCGTGGAATCCACAAAGGATGAGTTTGAGCTTACCCTCATATGTATTGATATCACCGATAGCATATATACCTGGCACATTGGTGCTGTAATTCTTGGTATCTACCGCTACGGCGCGCTTATCGATATCGAGTCCCCACTCTCCTATCGGGCCAAGCTTGGGGCTTAGGCCGTACAAAGGAATCAGATAATCGGTATCGAGATGGACGGTTTCCTTGTCCTTATTGGTAATGATTACCTGCTCAAGGTGGTCTCCTCCATCGATGCCCTTAAGCTCAGAAGAAAGGTGAAGTTTGATCTTGCCTTTTTCGGCAAGCTTGAACACTTTGTCACCTGAGTCAGGTGCGCCACGAAATTCGTCACGACGGTGAATAAGGCTCACTTCTTTTGCCACATCGGCGAGGAAGATTGCCCAATCGAGCGCAGAGTCTCCTCCACCCGCAATGATGACGCGCTTGTCGCGATACTTCTCCGGATCTTTGACCATATAATCGACGCCATTGCGTTCGAAGGTCTCAAGCTTTTCCAGCTTGGGTTTACGTGGCTCAAAGCAGCCCAGGCCTCCGGCGATTACGACGACTTTGGCCTGAATTTCTGTTCCTTCGGACGTAAGCAACTTGAAAGAGCCATCGTCCAGCTTCTCCAGAGACTCCACACGCTCACCGAGCGTATAGGTCGGCTTGAAAGGCTCGATCTGCTCTTCCAGATTGGTGACGAGTTCTCCTGCCAAAATGGAAGGATAGCCTGGGATATCGTAGATAGGCTTTTTAGGATAAATTTCGGAAAGTTGTCCTCCAGTCTGAGGAAGTGCATCCACAATGTGACTGCGCAACTTGAGCAAACCGAGTTCAAAGACTGCAAAGAGTCCTACTGGTCCTGCTCCTATGATACATGCATCTGTCTGAATCATGCTAGTGTTAGCTTTTTTTCAATAAGGCCGCAAAAATACGTTTTAAGTTTGATTTCCGCTATTGATGTTTTTGGGTGGTGTATCTCCAACTGTTGCTTTTCGATTTTTCTCATTTTTTCATTGTGGCTTCGACTACGCTCAGCCACCAGAAAAGACAGACTTTTCGTCTTGGATAGAATCGGGGTACCAATTTGAAATGCACCTTATTTTGCGCCTAAAACGACTATTGCACCTATTTTGTTAACTATTTTGGCTTTTAGCGTTTGGCGGCTAGCTTCTGGCCGGACAATTCGTTAATCATTATTCATTAAATCATGAGTAAAAAGGCAGTTTCATGATCAATGACTAATTTTTCATTATCAAATCACCTCATCATCAAATCAGCTAATCAACATGTATCCTGAATTTCCTGCACGCTCTGAGCTTCCTCAATTACAGCAGTATGTACAAGACGTCTGTAAGGCGAAAGGCTGGGACGGCGCCAGCGATCTAGAGACCTTTTTACTCTTCACAGAGGAAGTGGGCGAACTTGCCAAGGCAATCCGCAAGCACCGGGCGCTTTTTTACAAAAAACTCCCCACCGCTGAAACCGATGCAAACCTGCGCGAGGAGTTCGCTGATGTGCTGAGTTATTTACTCGATCTGGCAAGTCGGCTTGATGTGGATCTATTGGAGGCTTTTCGTGAGAAAATGCAGAGTCTGAATTGATAAAATCCCAAAAGGGTCAATTGAAGATGATTTTACGAGTTGCTTTTTCGTAAGCGGTTTGAATCGTCAAAAAGTACGTTCCGCTTTCGCCCCAATTTTTAATTTTTGACCTATATATATTCTCTCCGACAGCCTGGTTTTTCAATACCTTTTTGTCAATAACTTTACCGGAGACATCATGAATGGTCAAACTCACATCGCTCCTGTTTTTCAAAAAGTACTTAATCAAAAACTGCCCATTATTCGGATTTGGATAGACCAATACGTTCAATGAACCGATACTTTGTTCATTCAAATTGTCCGTACTTGTGAGCGCATTATTCGTTAACAACACCTTGAATATCTGGCTACTTGCACTACTTTGGCTCCCGGTATTTGAAAAGAATATATTGGCTGCGGTGCTACTTATTCCACCAAAAATATATCCAACCAACGTTGAGTCGACCGAAATCGAATCAAGCTTAAAAACTTCGTTATTAAAATGAGCGATGTTTTTATTGGGAATAAACTCTGAACCAGCGCCCAATAGCGATGGCATTTCTATTGGAAGCTTGTATTCTGCCATCACCCCGTTAGCATCTCTCGTTACACGTGCTATCGTATGTACAAATGGCACATCATTGTCCTGGGTCAGGGTGCCATTATCATCATAATATTGGGCTATTCCTCCAAAAAACACCGTATGCATTTCGTTTTCAGATTCAGAATAAAGCGGTAGAGAAGCGCAATGGTAATGATTATAATATTGTTGAAAACCAGCATTTACAGCATAACCAGAAGTATCAACAGTAACTGAATTCAAAAAAGGCAGATTAACATTGGGCTGAAAAACACCTGAAAACATGGTGATCCCTTCCTGCCCATTTACAAGTATTTGAGGTTCTGCATTATAATCTCGTCTGTGAAGATTAGCAGCATCCAAAAATCCAGTCAGGTGATTTATTGTAATGGTAACACCGTCATCGCTCAAGGTAAATTTCCTTATCGCATCGGTATATTCCTGAATAAAACCAGGACCGTGATTCGGGCCCATAGGATTATATCTCCCTAGAAATTTTTGCCCTCCAAGCAAATGAAAGACGTTGTTTATCTTTTTCAATTTGCCTCCTGTAACCTGAAACTGAGGGTCAGATATTTGTCTAAAAAATGAGGAGAAATTTGAATTCGAAATTATCGCATTGATAACATCAGGCACCTTAATGGCTGTAAGCTTTGCGAAGGTTGTATGGTCTGATTCTGTGGCGCTATAACCGTAGCCTCCCAGGCAATACAAGTAATCGCCTTCTTGATAAAACTCCATGTTGGTGGAGCTTAATTGTTCTTGAATAGCTGTGGGCAAACTGCTTAATGGAGCCGTCCACTTTTGGAGCGATACAGGGTCCACGACTATCAGCTGATTATTATGTCCTGCGATGTCAAATGCAGCAAAAGGCTGTCTTTGATGCAAGCCATCAAGTCTGCCACCAACGATTAGCCATTTTCCATCGTCTTGCCCAAAAGCATAGGACTGAATACCGCCCAGGTTAGGGACATTGACAGGTTCAAGGATTATACTGAATGGTGCTTGCGCGCTTAGTTCCACGAGCGAAAAAAAGCTAACAATAAGGAGTATTATTCTTTTCATTTTACTTGGTTTAAAACATCAATTGTTGATCATTTTCCACCATAGCAATTTCGCGATTTGTTCAAAAAAAAGGAAACCGTTTCAGCATGTTAAAGGTCATTGATTGGCCTACGTTTTGTTCTCAAAAAATCATATTTCCCTGCTTAAACATCTTTTAGTGAATTATCCTTGCGCAGCTTTTTCTTTATTAGCATGATTTTTCAAAGACCATGTTTGGAATGCAAAAATGGTCTAAACAAAAACTACAAACAGCTTCTTCTACTTCAAATTTAGGCACACCATCAATATGAAACCTCTTTTTCTATTCACCTTCACATGTTTCGTATTATCAATCTCCTGTTTTGCACAAAAAACTACAGACGATATTGATATTCAAAAAATAGAATCGCTACTCGATGAACTTGGCACCAACACTGGTCCCGGGTATGCGATATCGATAGTGAAAGATGGAGCACCAGTGTATACAAAGCAGAAAGGGTATGCGAACCTGGACCACATGGTTCCTATAACAGATTCGACAAAGTTTCTTGTCGGTTCTATCTCGAAGCAGTTCACTGCATTCAGCATTCTATTACTTGAAGATGAAGGCAAGCTTTCTATCAATGACGATATCACAAAGCATTTGCCAGAATTAAAGGCCCTAAAGCATACCATTTCGATCAAGCAACTCATGAATCATACGAGTGGCTTCAGAAACACCCCCGACCTATATGGCCTGCGCGGTAAAACAGAGAAAGACTTTACCTCACAAGAGGAGATGATCAGCATACTTTTAAGACAAAAGGGCATCAACTTCGTCCCCGGTTCATGCTATCAATATGGAAACTCCGGATATGTATTGCTCGCAGAGATCGTAAAGCGTGTCTCGGGCATACCCTACGTGACGTTCACGCAAACGCGAATCTTTGAGCCGTTAGAAATGAAAAATAGCCTCTTTGTGGACGACCCCGAACTGGTAGTTAAGAACAAAGCGCTTTCTTATTACACGTATGAAAATGAGCATTATAAGCTACCCATGAACAACACCTTTGTAGGCTCTACCGGGCTCTATACAACTACTGAAGACTTGTGTAAATGGGCCATGAATTTCCAGACGATGACAGTTGGAAATGCTAGCATTTTCACAAAAATGAAAACTCGTAGCACACTCAACAACGGTGAAACTTTCCGATATGCATTAGGGCTTGAGCTAAAAGCCTACAAAGGGCTACCTGTCGTTTTTCACGGTGGTGGAGACGCAGGCTACAAGGCTTATTTACTTGCCATTCCTGATCATAAACTTGCCATCGCTATTACGGGCAGTTTCGACTCATTTAATCCTTTAAGCACAGTATATGGCTTAGTAGACCTCCTTTTATCAGAACACATTATAGAACCAGCGCCTGTAGAAGTTCCACATTATACCCATAAAGACTTGAAGCAATTTGAAGGTGATTATCAAATTTTTCCTGGCTTGATTGCGAGCATGATAGCAGAAGAGGATTCTCTTTTTCTGCAATTTTATGGGGCTAATAATAAACTAAGGCTTCCTGAAATAGCCGCAAATGTATTTCAGTATCCAAACAAACCGCACAGCAATTTTCACTTTATGAAGGATAGCCTTCACTGGAACTTTTCAGACATGTATTATCCCGGAAAAAAGGTGGAAATAAGCCCTGTCACGATTGATGATCTGAGTGAATTTACTGGCATCTACAAAAGTGAAGAGGTAGGCACGTATTACGAGTTTATTATACAGGATAAAAAACTCGTCGCTACCCATAGTTACAATCCGGAAATCACCCTGATGCCTATCGAACAAGATACCTTTACCTCGTTTGTTTCCTTTTTTGGCAGAGTGGCTTTCACGCGTGATAAAAAGGGCAAAATCAACGGCTGCCATGTTTCAGGTCAATCTTCTATTGATGTACAATTTCGAAAAATTAATTAGCCAAGGTCGTTTCCCAAAGCCTTCTTTTTAGCATTTACTCAAAATCAGATCGTTATCTTAGCTTAAAGTCTCCTTGCAAATCGATTTTAAGCAATGAAAAATCTCCTCTACCTGCTGTTTCTAATTCCTGCTTTTCTACATTCAGATGATTCGATAAAAGACTCGTTGGAGCAACGGCTTGCGACGACGACGGGAATAGAACAAATTCAAACGTGGCGGGCGCTGAGTGAGGCATTGGAAAATGACGGTTATGAAGCTTCCAGAGGTGCTGCCATGAAGGCAGTCATGCTCGCCAAAGCAATCGAAAACACGAAAGAAACGGGCCTGAGCCTTTCCAATCTCGCTATCATCGAAGACATGTTCGCCCGCTATCAAGCTGCACTTCGTCACTTCGAAGAGGCGCATCCATTGCTTAAGAAAGCAGCCGATCCATCTGAGCAAGCCACCAATCGCTATAACTGGGGAATGGCGCATTACCACCTCGGAGACAATGCAACCGGACTCGACTTTTGCAATGAAAGTCTGGAGTTATATATGTCTGTTCAAGATAGCGCTGGTGTGGCAGAAAACCTGAACGGAATAGGCTTGATTTTGCAGGCTCAGGGCAAATTCGCAGAAAGCTCAAAATCATACTTTAAAGCCCTGAACTGGGCACAAGAAAGCAAGAAAAGTAACATTATCGGCAACATCGGAATCCTCTTATTCCATATGGGTGAAGTTGAAAAAGCGCTGGAATACTTTCGTCAGTGTTATGCTTTGGAAAAAGCTAAAAACGCCAAGGTCGATATGGGATATACACTCACCTATCTTGCCGGAGGACACTATCAATCATTGAACTTTGATTCTGCGGAACATTATTATCGCGCGGCCTATAGCCTGAATCTGGAAAACGACCACCTGGAACAAATTCAAAGTAGTCTCATGGGCTTGTTTCGGTCCTTAGTCAATCAGAATAAAAAGGAGGAAGTATTTGAAACGATCAGGGAACTGGAAGCATTGAATTATAAGGAAAATACGTACCGGCAGGTGCTGGAAAATATCAAATTTGAATCGTTCCAAATGCTGGGACAAATCGATTCTGCAAACCACTATCTAAAAATCGCTCGCGATTCGGCTATCGCCCGAAAGGACTGGTCAGCAGCAGTCGCTACTTCGCGCGCATTGGCAGGAAATTACGGACGTAGTCAGGACTGGCAAAAATGCGCTCAAGCCATGCGCATCTACACGACTATGAAAGATTCACTGTTTCAGTCTGAGCGTACAGAAGTCGTTCAGCAATTGAGCGTGGAATACGAAACAGAAAAGAAAGAAGCAGAAATCCGGCGCCTCAGAATTGAGGAAGATAATGCGCGTTTTCGGGCGCGTTCATGGACCATTGGAGCGATCCTCACGGCCTTACTGGCGGCACTGCTTTTAGGATTTCAATATATCAACAACCGAAAAAATCGGGAGATCAAAATGGCGCACCTGCGCACCCAAATCGCCAGCGACCTACACGAAGAAATGGGAAGTCTCCTCACGGGCATTACCATGCAGGCCCAAATGATGCAGTATGTAGATAATGCTGAATCGAAGGTTTATCAGGACAAAATCATCGCCAATAGTCAAACTGCCATCGCCACGATGCGCGATGTCATCTGGTCCATCGATAGTCACTATGATCAAATGGGAGGCCTCGTCGATCGCATGAAAATGCACGCGGCGGAGCTTCTCAATCCGCTCCAAATCCAATGGGAATTCAATGTTGAAAATTGGAACAAAGACCAGGTGATGTCGCCCGTCGTCCGCCAGAATCTTTACCTGATTTTTAAAGAAGCTATCAATAATATTGCAAAGCATGCACCGAATGATCGCGTGCTCATCACGCTCAAGCAGCAAAAGGATGAATGGAAAATCGATATCGAAAATCGCAATGAAGCAAAAAAGCCTGCGGCTATTGCGATGACGCAAGGCAATGGCCTTCGCAATATGGAGATGCGCGCCAAGCGCATTGGGGCGAGCTTTCGTTTACTGCGCGAACAGGGCTTTCAGCTGCAGGTGAGCGGGAAGGCTTTTTCGTGATGAGTTGCCAGAGTTGCCAGGCCTTAAAAGGCCTGGCTATAGTAGATAAAATATATGCTAAAGCATTGAGAAAAATTCATGGGGCTTGCTTTACCAGGCAATAATTGATAACAGTATATGCTAAAGCATTGAGAGGGGTTCGAAGGGCTTTAGCCCTCAATATTCTAACACTATTGCCAGGGAAGGGAGACCTTTTAAGGCCTGGATCGTATATTAAGCACATGATTTATCTCGCCATCATCGAAGATCATAAAGATACCCGTGAGGTATTGCGGGCCTTTTTCACTCATCAACCTGGATTTGAGGTTGTGGCTGCGCATGATTCGGTCGAGGGCTTTGTGGAGGCGATCGAAGATATGGAAGCTAAGCCAGCGGTTATGTTGCTGGATATCAACCTTCCTGGCATTTCAGGTATTGAAGGTATTCGCATGATTACCCAGCACCTCCCCAGCGCTGATATTCTGATGCTGACGATGCACGATGACAGCCGCCATATCTTCAAGGCGCTTTGCGCGGGCGCGGTTGGTTATCTTGTCAAGGGGACTACCCTACCCGATATCAAAGCAGCGATTCACTCGGTGCTGGAAGGCGGCTCGGCGATGTCACCGCAGGTTGCCCGTAAGGTCATTGATTATTTCGGTGTTGGAAAAAAGAAGCCCGAAAGCCCGCTTACGCCCAAAGAAAATCAAATCGTCGAAGGACTGGTCGATGGCCTCAGTTACAAAATGATCGGCGATCGCTATTCTATCAGCATCGAGACAGTGCGCACCCACATCAAGAACATTTACAAAAAGCTCCATGTCAACAGCAAGTCGGAGGTCATCGCCATGAAGCTAAAGGGTGAGATTGATTAGGGCCAAAGGCCCTAATTCTGCAATTGAAATTTCATATCATTTTGGTAGAGATACGATCTCAGTTTTTTTATTGAGCATTTGTCAATGACGCCTCCAACCTATCAAAAGCAGAACCCCAGCCATTATAAATGCCCATCTTCTCCTGCGCCTTGCAGTATTCCTCAGTAGGATGTACCACACTAAAGGTAAAGTGAGTATTCTCGCCCTGCTCTTCCAGACTTATATGTAATTCCACGCCCATCGTCATGGGGATAAAATTGGCGGAGGTGACGATCTTTGTCATCGGGGTGATTTCGGAATATTGGCCTTCCGAGACGAATTCGCTGCCGTTAGGCATCGGCATGGTATATTTCCAGTTGCCTCCGACTTTGAAATCGTGCTCGACTACGTCCATCACCATTCCTTTAGGCCCCCACCATCTGGCGATATGCTCCGCTTGCGTCCAGGCTTCCCAGACGAGCGCAATTGGTGCTTTGAAGGTTCTTTCAATGGTGATCGTGCGCTTAGCAGCATCGTCTTGATTATTCATCTTTTTTCTTTTGTAGTTCTGTCAAATAGGCTTCGAAGGAATCCAATTTATCCTCCCACAGATTACGGTATTGCTCGATCCACAGGAATGCCGGAATCAACTCGGATGCCTGGATGGAACACAGACGTTCCCTCCCTTGTTTCTCGAAATTGACAATACCACATTCATTCAGGATTCTGAGATGCTTCGAAATAGCCGGCCGGCTCACCTTAAAGCGCTCCGCAACGGCGTTCACCGTCAG
>JBGCFB010000402.1:0-5646 GCA_045106685.1 Bacteroidia bacterium
GGCTCAGGAATGTACGACCAGAACCACTTAGTTGAAGTGGGTTCTGACGAAAATCATCCAATAGCTCTGGCTTCAATTGATACAGTCCGTCATTTACCGTAGGACTACGGTCACGGTTATAGTCAGCCTCCACAGCGAGGAAGAATCCCAACAATGGCACCTTAACTTTCATTTCTTCATCACCGAGAACAACTGTTTGAGTTTTCTTCAAAAGCGGTCCAGAAAGACTCACCGCTCCAAGATTACGACCGAAGTCATCAAGATACTCAGAGGTTACAAACTCGGCAGAGCCTGTCAGGCGGCCAGGAGGCTTAGCTGTGGTAATCGAAACCACACCACCTGTAAAGTCACCAAACTCGGCAGGAGTACCACCAGTGATAACCTCAAGGTTAGCAATCGCTGACTGTGGAAGGTTTACACCACCACGTACTTTCTGCCCATCCACATAGTATGCGGTAGCATTGGCACGTGCACCACGGATTCGGATGCTATTATCACCTTCATCGGAAGCCTGCACACCTGGTGCCAGCGTTACGAAGGAGTTTACATCACGCGTACCGATTGCAGTTAGTTCTTTATTGCCCAACTGAACCCCTTGCTTTTGGTCTTTTTCAAAGACAGGGTTTTTAAATGTGGTAATAAGAACCTCCTTAGTAGTTGTGGCCTGGAATTGATAATCCAGCGGTCGAGTCGAACCAGGTTTTACTGTAACTCCCTCAACCTTTCCTGCTTTCGATACAAACTTAAAAGTAACGTCATAGGTGCCAGGTTCGACAGGTGCGATGGAGTATGTTCCATCTTCCCCACATTTGGCTCCGTTTTTAAAAACACCTGCCTGGTCATAGACCAGCACAGTCGCATAGGCGGCAGGACCACCTGTCTCATCGGTAACAGTACCGGAAATTTTGCCGTCTTGCGCCCAGGCGATACTCGCCGTCAGGGCCAAGAGGCTTAAAATGCGTACAAATTTGAGTAACATAATCAGTCGATAGGCTATGATTTATGATTCGCTAAACCGAAACGATTCGCTAAAATTAGGGATGGTACCCTTTCATTTCCAAATACAAGTTTACACAGTGTGGCACAGCCGACCTTTCCCAATTCACTAGAATGGTTACACAATTATGTGCATATTTGACACGCATAACCTTGAAATAATCACACATGGACTTGATCTTCGACCTACTAAAACGGCTCAAAAAGCAGGAAATAAGGCAAATAAGGCACACCTTTAAAACCTCATCCTTCTCTTATGACAAGGTTGGTAAACTATTCGACTTGGTTACACGATTTGGGGAAAGAGAAGAGGAATTTTTCTCAAAAAAACTGTATAAAAAGAAACCAGATAATACTTTTCGGGTAACAAAATCCCGATTGAAGAGAATGATGGAAAATGTGCTACTTCAGGACAAAAGCCTTACTAGCAACTCCTCAGGGGCGATTAATGCCAGTGATCTTGCCAGAAAGAAACTTTTGCAAGGAAGAGTGCTTTTAGGGAGAGGAGCCTTTTATTCAGGGAAAAATATCTTAAACCAAGTTATCAACACTGCGAAAAAATATCACTTACATGATGAATTATTTGATGCTCAACTCCTTTTATATCGAAACTTGAGTACCAAAACTTCTGTAAGGGAGCATGAAAAGCAAACTGAGGTTTTGCTCGAGCTCAATAAAAAACGAGCGCTGGTGGACGAATGTGTGATTCTGCATCACTCTGTTACAAACCTCCTTTTCAACAGAAGTCTCAAAAAAGCAAGTATCACTACGGTGCGGGAACAGATTGACCGCATGAAGGAAATTGCTGAAAAAACAGTTCATCCTCTAGCCAAAAATTACTACTTCCTCAGTGAAACATATTTTTTTCAAGCCACTCAAAATCCCAATATGGCCAGGAAGTTCTGTGAGCTATACCTTGAGTTGCTAAAAAATGAGGAAGCACTATTTACCAATGTGCGGCTGGCAGGCACATACTTACAGCTCGCTCAAATAACAGCCGAACAGGGAGACCTGAAAGCTGCTGAGCATAATATTAATCGCGCATTAGACGATTTCCCAAAAAAGGCAATGAATCACTTGCTGGCACTCGAAGTTGCCTATCGAATTGCTTTCCAAAGTAAGGATTGGGAAAAGGTAGGGAAGCTCATTCAGCAAGCTCAGGAACATCCCGGCCTAAATACGAGCAGAAATCTGGCGGCAAAATGGAAATACTTCCTCGCCTGTTTTCAATTTCGTACTCAGCAATACCGCGAAGCCTACACATCACTGAATGACACAACTCCACTACTCGCGGATAAGTTTGGGATCAATATCGCAGTCCGCATGCTCGATATTATGATCATGTATGAAACAGACAATATGGATTTACTCGAAAGTAAAATCCTGAACATGCGTCAGTTTGTAAAACGCACCCAAAAAGACATGGCCCAGCAACGAGCGGCCTTGTTAGTCCGCTTGTTGCTGGGCTGGTATCGTAGCAACTACAGTTTTGAAGATACTGTAGATGAATTTAAGAATGAATTAGAACCAAATAATTCTGAAAGAAGCGGCACAGGGTGGGGCACCTCTACTTATGAATTAATACCACTTGATTCTTGGCTTGTTGAAAAAGCCAGGAATAGCTTTCCAGAGTAGAAATAACTAAACAAAGTGGTTGTCTGAAAAAGTTGTCCTAGTCAAATATAGGCCTATACTCAGTATCGTCGATAACAACGATAATCGAAGTTCCGCCTGTGATGTCTGCGTGGCGCCTCTTAGGGTCCATGCTTTGCTTCAGGTCTTTTTTAACAGATACACCGTCTTGAGACAATGTAGACGATGCGCTTGGAGGAGGGTTAGTCAATCCAAGGAAGGAAAATAAAAGTGCGAAAAAGAAGTTCATAACCGTGTACTTTTGGTGGAAAACAAAAAATGCTCAATGCGTGAATAAGAGCAAGATACAAGCATCTTTATTCAAAACCATGTAAAAACCAGAACGTCGATTACACAGTTTTGGTGGCTTTTTTGTTATAAAAAAAGAAAATACCCATATTAAGCCATGCCTTGCTCAGGCCTTATTTTTTGACCCTAAAACAACAAACACTAAGCACCATTATGCAAGTACACACATATGCTAAATTTCTTTCAGTCGTACTGATTGGCATGCTCTTAACCATGGGCTGTGCGACGAATCCCATCACAGGGAGAAAGTCCCTCAATATTCTTCCTGCATCGCAGATGAACGCCATGGCGCTTACTGAATACCAGAAGTTTCTGAGCACGAGCCAGGTCAATAATACCTCGCGAAAAGGCGAAATGGTGCGTGAAATCGGCGTTAATATCCAAAAGGCCACGGAAAAATATTATGCTGAAAACAACATCTCCGATCAGCTTGAAAAATTTGACTGGAGCTTTAATCTCGTTGAAGAAAATACGGTCAATGCTTGGTGTATGCCTGGTGGTCGTGTAGTGGTCTATTCGGGAATCCTTCCTGTTTGTAGAAATACTGATGGTTTAGCGGTAGTAATGGGCCACGAAATTGCTCATGCATTAGGAAAGCACGGAAATGAAAGAATGAGCCAGGGATTGGTTACACAGTTAGGTGGTGTTGCATTGCAAGTAGCGATGAAGGACAAGCCTGCTGCAACCCAGCAAATATTCAATACGGCCTACGGAGTAGGTTCTCAAGTAGCTGTTTTGCTTCCATTTAGCCGCAAGCACGAGTCAGAAGCTGATGAAATGGGACTTTACCTTATGGCAATGGCCGGGTACGACCCAACAGAAGCTGCACCATTCTGGTTGCGTATGAAAGCTGGAGGTGGCCAATCTCCGCCAGAATTCATGAGCACCCACCCTGATCCAGAGAAAAGAAGCGTAAGACTTCAGCAGCTTGTACCAAAGGCAAAAGAGTATGCTTCAAAGCATGGTGGCCAGAAAAAGCACCCTAAAGAGAACTTCTAGGGAAGTCTTAATCTGGATTAAAATTGCCCTCGGTAGAGAAATTCATGAATTTCTCTACGCCTGAATAACAACTGAATTTATATGCAAGGAGAGTTCAAAACTACGGCTTTGAACTCTCCTTGCACTTTGAACTGCTTTGAACTTTGAACTGTATCTATCATGCGTACCTTTTTCCTCATTATTTTTCTCAGTATTCTTTTTTCTAGCTGCGAAGAACAAGCAACAAAGCCAACGACGATGACCATAAACCCTGGTGACTGGACATTTGAGCTTGATCTCGGTGAAACATCGCTGCCATTTCGCGCCAAAGTAAACGTGGATGAAAAAGGCCAGCCAAGCATCATAATGTACAATGCTGCTGAAGAAATTGTCGCTCAGGAGATTTCTACTGAAAGTGACAGCATGATCGTACGCATTCCGCATTTTGAATCTGAATTTCATGCGCACCTGGAAGATAATGGCAAGAGACTAGCAGGATTTTGGAGGAATTTTGCAAAAGGTCCCGATTATAAGATTCCATTCACAGCTGTCGCTTCGCCAAAGGCCTGCGCCTCAACGGCGAATGGTGATAAAGCTATCTCAATTGGCGGTCGCTGGGAAACCACCTTTGGCGAGCCTGATGATACTTGGCCGGCGATTGGCGAGTTTACCCAGGACGGAAATGCTATCAGCGGAACTTTCCTTACCGAAACCGGTGACTACCGTTTTCTTGAAGGCTGCCTTACTGGCGATAATTTCCTTCTGACCACATTTGATGGAGCGCATGCTTTCGCTTTCGCAGGAACAGTAGACGGAGATGGAAATATGAAGGGTACATTTTATAGCGGCAATCATTATCAAACGCCTTTCTCCGCCGTCCGCAATGAAGAAGCCAAACTTCGCGCAGCAGACTCACTTACGTATCTAAAAGAAGGTTATGATGGCCTTGCCTTTTCGTTTCCGGATTTGGATGGCAACATGGTATCCCTCACTGATGATCGATTTAAGGGTAAAGCCGTCATCGTACAAATAATGGGAAGCTGGTGCCCAAACTGTCTGGATGAAACACGTTTGTATAACGAGTGGTACAAGCGCTATAAGGATCGCGGATTGGAGATTGTCGCACTAGCCTACGAGGCAAGCACTGATCCTGTCAAAGCAGGAAAAGCGATCAATCGCTTCCGCAAACCATTAGGCGAAACGTACACTTTCCTGATCGCTGGCCGTGCCAATAAAAAAGAATCAGCCGCTTCCCTTCCAATGCTCAACCATATCATCTCTTACCCAACCAGCATTTTCATCGACAAAACAGGCAATATCCGCAGCATCCACACTGGGTTTAGCGGTCCTGGAACAGGAAAGCATTATGATGAGTTTGTAGAAAAATATGAACGCCTGATTGAGGATATGCTGTAGGAGGCCACTGGCTTCTAGCTGCTGGCTACTGGCCTGACAGTAAAGGCACTATAAGAACTCAAAACACTTAACCCCAAACACAAAACCATGCCTACGAACCCTACTCAGGTCGAACACATCGGAATTGCAGTAGCAGACCTTGAAGCTGCTGAAGCTAAATACACAGCGCTTCTAGGGCAAGCTCCTTATAAGCGGGAAGCCGTTGATAGTGAAGGTGTTATGACCAGCTTTTTCAAAGTAGGAAGCACCAAAATAGAATTACTCGAAGCGACACGCCCCGACTCTGCTATCGCAAAGTATATCGAAAAACGCGGC
>JBGCFB010000403.1:0-4303 GCA_045106685.1 Bacteroidia bacterium
ACATGCTTTTGCTTGGCTCGATGCATATAAAGCCCTGCTGATCAGATATGAAACAACAGCCAGAAATTGGTTTGCTATGAATCTCATCGGATTTACAACTTGTTTCATCCGAAAAACACAAAAACTACTTTAGACAACTCCCTCTTCTAAAAAGCTCGATGCACATGACAATTTTCAATGTATTTACTCGAAAATCAAATGCAAGAAGCTCATTCTCCATGATTTTTTGTGCTGCTTCAAAATGGCCATAGATCGCAAGCGAGGAAGCAATTGTTGCCAGGTCATAATCATCACGTGCCAACTCCATTGCTTTGTCTACATCCTCAGGCCTTCTTGTCAATAAGGATGGTTTGCTTGACTGCTCGCCCTGAGGGAAGTGCCTGAGCACATGATCAAAAGAATACTTTTTTTCAAGTTCTGCTCTATCTTTCGGCCACTTATATGCACTAGGCTTCCAGGCGGAGATGATATTTGTAATCGCCCCCGCCAAAGGGTCGCCAAATCTCTTATCTGAGTTTCTTATGGCTAACGCCTCTTCAAACAAGTCCCCAAAGTCGTTGAGGTGAGAAATTTCGATGATCTCCTCAAGCCACATAATGGCAAAGCCTTCTATTCTATCTTCTTTGTTTATTGAGTTCAAAATAGAAGCAAGGAACTCTTTTCCTATGGTTTGTTTCGCTATCATGTCTAACTGTTTAGGCTGAAATGGTTTTGTTTTCCCTACTCAACCTTCCGTATTACACCTTTTTGCCCATCTTCTCTTTTAAACTCATAGACCTGCATGTCAGCGTCTAAAAATAGCATATTGTATGTAGAGCCGCTCTTTCTTGAATAAAAGAGGAATTCTACATCTTCAGGCTTTTCTGCGTTTTTCAAATAGGTTCCTTTCATATCATTACCTACAAGCCGAAAGTAATCATATTCAATTGGCAGAATTTCATCGCCTTTCATATCGACGATTCCCCACACATAGTCCCTGTCCACTGTTTTTCGCACGGCGATGACGTCGAGACTGGTATACTTTACGAAGTCCTCCTTTTTCATTCCCAGTGGTGGGCCGGAATCTTTATTATAGATATTGAAATGATCAAAAGGACCCATTCGCTTTTTCGTAAATGGGTTATACAGATAATATTCATCAATCGATCCGTCCTGGGCGATAAGCGCGATCAAGTCAGAATTATTGATAAAGGCGACACTTTCAAACGTCGTATCAAATACCGCTTGGCCAGAAATGTCATAGAGCTTGCCTCTCAGGCTGTTGCTTGCTGTAAGCTCAGTCGTTACGATCGACTGGGTGTGTTGATCAAATTGGATGCTATGGCAATCAACGAAGTCAAAAACGACCTTTCCATCGCTGTTAAACAAGGCTTTTTGGTGTGCCTTATTGCTTACGACATAATACTCCAGCGGCTTTGGGTTTACTTCTCGTTTTGCGGTAGGGAGCGTCAGTCTGGCACCAGCATACACGATGCTAATTCTGCCATATAATGTGTCTATCAAGAGCGAGCCATCTGCTGACTTCACACCAAATAGATTGTCGCTGGTCTTGATGATTTCGTTCGTAGTGACTGAGTTTTGAGCATTGCAACTCAGCGTCAGTAGTGCCATCCAAAAGATGGCCAGGATTGTTTTCATGGGCTTTGGGGTATTAGTATTCGTGGTTTTGCGATTCGCTACTTGAGCCTCTAATATAAGAACGCTCCAATTTTTTCATAATACAACTCAGGCTGCTCCACATGAATGAAGTGGCCCGCATCGGGTATGATGCTCATGCTTGCATTGCTTAGAAGTGTTAGGTATTCCTGAGTAAAGCCCCACTTTTGGTTGTCATATTGCCCTTTCAGAATAAGCACAGGAGTCCGCAATGCCTTCATCTTTTCGCGTGGACTTTGTATGCGGTAAAGACTCTTCATGGTCCTGATATGTGCATAGTATCCGCCGCCGCCATGCGCTGCTTTCACGAGCGAAGTATCATACAAAGCCGACCGATTGAGATGGCTATTTAGATGTGTAAAAAAGCCGTCGGCCTGACCGTCCGGGACGAGCTTTTTGCCCCAAACAGATGCTGCCCATCGAACGCATTTCCACCTAAAGGTATATACTTCACGGTTGCCGTCCTGATTGGAAAAGACTGGCGCTTGTATATGTAGGCTATCCGGAGCTTTTACATGTGCCAGACTTTCGTTGATGGGGAATATTGGCCCAGGCCCAGTCATGATAATTTTATCAACCTTGTTGGGATTATCCACTGTAAACAAAGTCGCCAAAATACTTCCCCAGGACTGCCCGATAATGATCACCCGTTCCGCCCCAATCGCCTTCACGATCGCTTCCAGGTCAGCCTGATGTCTGGCCGCAGTGTACTGCTCAATATCTTCCAGCCTTGCCGAGCTGCCACTACCGATTTGATCATACGCATAGACATCATAGCCCTCCTCAGCAAAAGGCGTAAGCATACTAATCGTCGATGTCGATATGACGCCGCCCGGCCCACCATGCAAATAGATGATTGGCGAAGCCTTCCTGGAGCCTTTCGCAGCGATACGTACATAGCCAATCTTCGACCCTGTCGGTAAATCCCAAAACTGCGTATCGGCTACTTTTTCATGCGGCAGCACATCATAGCTTCTGGGGATAAGGATATAGGCGAGAAACGCGATGGCTGCCAAGAGAAGGATGGAAGCGATTTTTGAGAATGGGTTTTTGGGCATGTATTAAGTGGCGTATAACCTTTCCGATCTTATTTTGAAAGCCCTCTAAAGGAACTACCTCAACTCGAATAATTTGTAGTATTAGTTCCAAGCGTTTGGCCATTCTGTGAGACGGTGACCTTGATAGCACTTTCTCCGCTCGCTCTATTAATTACATTTGATGACAGGTAAATTGTACCACCTGGGGCTTGCTCTAGTGGCATAACTTCTACGATTATTTCCCTGGTGGTACTTCCTTCCGAGATCGAATTTCCCGTAATAGCCAGAAAGTGCTTACTGGGGACATCTGTGACAGTTATTTCTGTGTCAAAAATATTGTTTCCTGATGGTATAGCGTCAATTCTTTGTGAGATAGTCATCTTTTAAGTTTTTAGTGAGTGATTAAAATATACAGATGAAAAATAGAATAATTAATGAAAGGAGCCAAATCAAAACAGCTCACCAAACTCCCGCAGGCCCTTCTTCCCAACCATATACTCCGCCGCAATCACCGCCCCAAGGGCGAAGCCTCTGCGATTAAAAGCTTCATGCGATAAGGTGATCTGATCGATATCAGAGGTGTAGGAAATGGCATGCTTGCCGATGATGCCGCCAGCGCGAACATAGCCCACCGACAGTTCATCGGGTAGGGGAGGGCGCGTACGCAACTCGTCACTTGCGATGGTATTTTTACGTTCCAAGGAATCGATCATATCCTGGGCGAGCGCCACGGCTGTACCAGAAGGTGCATCGGCTTTATAGCGATGATGTTGCTCCTCCAACAGTGGATCATATTCAGGATAGCGATTCATGATGCGCGCCAACTCCTTGTTGATTTTGAACATCACATTCACCCCCACCGAAAAATTGGCCGCATACATCAGTCCTCCATTGCTTTTTTGTACCAAATCATCCAGCTCATCCTTGCGGTCATACCAGCCCGTGGTACCCGTAACAACCGGAATGCCAGTAGGAAGCAGCCCTTCCATATTTGTCCAAAAACTCTTGGGATGCGTGAACTCGATTACCGCATCGATCTCCTCCGGATCGAGTTGGGCAAGACGGTCCTGGTCCATACGGCCAAGGCGTTCGCTTACCTGATGGCCACGCGCCAGGGCTTCCTGCTCCACAGCTTTGCCCATTTTGCCATAACCTACAATCGCGATTCGGAGATTTTGATATGTATCTGCTTCCATAGACGACAAATCTAATAAGATGCGAAATCATTTCTTATTATCAGCGGTGCTAATATGCTCCCTTGTGCTAGTTTCTTGTGAAAAAGAGGAAACTGGGCCGCCTTTATTTCCAGGTGAAAAGATCCCTCAGTTCGAAGTTGGAAGCATACAGTTTGATCCAAAAATCGATGACCCTGACTACCAGCTTTGCGAACCAGATCGGGTGTATGAATATTACCAGACGAGAGCGCGTTTTGGCGAAGGCTTGAAATCGGTAAGGGCTTATTTCAAAGACAAGCTACCTAGCCTTCCAGCTTCAGACACCTTGCATGGGTATATTACAGTTCGCTTTGTGGTGAATTGTAAAGGTGAAAAGGGTTGGTATAGAACCTTCCAAACGGACAGCACCTATCAACCTGTATCGTTCCCTCAGCC
>JBGCFB010000404.1:0-39018 GCA_045106685.1 Bacteroidia bacterium
TTGCTTTTCTTCCATATCAAGAATGTCAACACAGAAAGAAGTGGTAAGTGCCGTAAGCGCCGAGTCGGCGCTGGAGTAGGCGGCTGCAATCAATCCGATCAAAAATACTGCTCCCACCAACGGATGTAAGCTCCCAAGTGCAATACTTGGGAAAAGCTGGTCGGTGCGTTCGCAGTTAAATCCACAACTCATCAACGGGTCGAGGCTTTCCTGCAAACACAAGGCGCAGCCTTCGCTCGCTATGGCAATATTCGTTTCGGTAGCGTAAATGAAAAGTAATGCTCCAAGGCCTACGAACATCAATTTGACAAAAAACAAAACGCCTGAAAAAACGAACATATTCTTCTGAGCATCCGGCAGCGTCTTGCAGGTCAGGTTTTTCTGCATCATATCCTGATCTAGGCCAGTCATGACAATCGTGAGAAAAGCTCCGCCCAGAAATTGCTTGAAAAAGTTGTTGGGATCTCCCCAGCCACCTTCAAAGAAAAACCACTGACTGTAGTCGCTTTTACGAATAGCTTGAACCATATCGCCCGGCCCCCAGTCCATCGCATTGGCGAGGGCAAAAACGGTGAGTATGACTGCCAGTAACATCGCTGCGGTCTGGACGGTGTCGGTCCAGACGACAGTCTTGATACCGCCCCGAAATGTATATAGCCAGATAAGCACAATCGTCGCTGCCACCGTCACCCAAAATGGAATCCCCAACGGACCCAAAACAAAAGCGTCGAGCACCATACCTACCAAGTAAAGCCTGAAGGCTGCGCCGATGATACGTGAAAGCAAAAAGAAGGAGGCGCCGGTTTTATGAGATGCAAAACCAAAACGCTGTTTCAGATATGCATAAATAGAAGTGAGATTGAGCTTGTAATAAAGCGGTAGCAAAACCAGCGATACTACAGCATACCCCAGCAGGTAACCCAGACATACCTGCATATAGGAAAAGCCCTGGTTCAGGCCTCCCGCGCCAATGACGCCTGGTATAGAAATGAATGTTACGCCACTCAGCGTCGTACCTATCATGCCGAAGGCCACAAGCGGCCAGGGCGAGCTACGGTTCGCAGAGAAAAATGTACGGTTGTCGCTATTCCGGCCTGTACGCCATGAAATAATAAATAGCAGGAATAAATAAGCGCCCGCGATGGCGAGCAATGCACGAGGATCCATGTAGCGAAACTACAGGAAATTCTGGTTTTGGCTTTTAGCTATTTGCTTTTGGCGGTTAGCTTAAAGACAGGAAATGAGCTTTTAATTGTATAATAAATGCCAACTGCCAAAAGCTATTCCACTTCTTCCAATTCGGCCAAGGCCGCTTTTAGCGCATCATAGTGCTGGCCATAGAGTTTTCGGAGGTACCATTTGATAAAAACAACCGAAATAAGGCTGAACACCACAAAGAAAACGCCCATGATAACCCAGGCACGCATAGGGAAGTTACCGACCTCAAGTCCATCATGTTGGAGTCCGTAAAGGAAGCCTATGGGAATAGACAATGGTGCCAGAATCCAAACGGCCCAAGAGTAAATTTTCATAAAACGCTCCATCACACGAACAGTATGCTGGAGGGCTGTTTTGAGATTTTTTCCTTCGAAAACAGCTGCGTTCAGGCTTTTGAATTTCCACCTGTAAAAAATGGCGCTTAGGATTACATAGGCAAAAGCACTTCCTATTTCAAGGGGACTCGGTGCAGTAGGACTGCTTATCAACATGTATATCCACAATACTCCAAAAAGGGCCACTACGGCCATTTCCAGAAGGATATTACGATTGATACGACCGAGCGCCGTGCGGCTTCGACCTTTCAGCAAGCTGAGTACTTCGTCCCTGCTCACACGATCTTGCTGTACAGCAGCATCCTGGCTGTCCCACAATATTTTTAATTCGTTCAGATTCATGTGTACGGCTGCATTAGGTGTTTTAACTTTGTCTTGATACGGTTGAGTTTTACACCCACATAATTGACGGTGATGCCCATGATTTCGGCAATCTCGTCGTAGCTTTTTTCTTCCAGATACAACATCACCACGGCTTTTTCTACTTCCGAAAGTTGGCCGATTGCCTGGTATAGCAAACTGCGCTTCTCAAAGTAGTCCGGATCACCCTCCGGAGCTGGCATATCCAGGACATAGTCAGGCAGGCCAGTGTATTGCGGTCTGCGGCTTTTTTTGCGAAAACCGGAAATCGCGGTATTCAGTGCAATTCTATACATCCAGGTACTAGGCTTCGATTCGCCTCGAAACTTGTCGTGGCTCCGCCATAGCTGGAGCACAACCTCCTGAAAAAGATCACGACGCTCTTCTGGTGCATCACAATAGGTGCGACACACCTTATGTATAATGCCCTGATGTTGCGTGATCAGGTCTAGAAATGCAGCTTCTTGGTCTACAGACTTTGCCATACTAAGAGGAACTGCGCTTACCCATGCCGATGGAGAATGTGTCATCTATCATAGGAGTCGCAGCATGTTTTTTTTTCTTACAAAATGAGCAGGAAAAATATAGATATTTGCAGCTGGAATTTAGCCACCACACATGCAACAAACAAAAAACAAACAACTGCTCCAAACCACCGATACGGTGTTTATGGTGCGCCCCGTCGCTTTTGGATACAACCCTCAAGCGGCCGAGAGTAACGCCTTTATGCAAGACGATAAAGACGGTTCGAGTAAAAAAGTAGCCACAAAAGCGCAAGAGGAGTTTGACGCGATGGTGGAAATGTTGCGCAATGTGGGAGTAACGGTAAATGTGTTTGAGGATATACCTGAACCACATACACCTGATTCCATATTTCCCAATAACTGGGTGTCCTTCCATGGAAATGGCCGTGTCCTGTTATACCCAATGGAAACCGAAAACCGTCGTCCGGAGCGCCGCATGGATATCGTCGAAGCACTCGTCGATGGCGAAGCCCAGATCGTTGACCTCAGTCCTTTTGAAAAAGAAGGCCTGTACCTGGAAGGAACAGGAAGCATGATCCTCGATAGGATCAACCAAATTGCCTACGCCTGTGTCTCTCCGCGTACCGATCCGCATCTCTTCGCCCGCTTCTGTATGGAGCTACAGGTCGAAGGACATCTGTTCCATGCTGTTGGTAGCGAAGGAACGCCTGTCTATCACACCAATGTAATGATGGCACTTGGTCATTCAGTTGCGATTGTGTGCCTTGATTCGGTATCTGATCCTATTGAGCAGTTTGAGCTTACTCAGCGCCTGGTCGACACAGACTATGAAGTTGTAGAGATTAGCTTAGAGCAAATGAACGCATTCGCGGGCAATATGCTTGAAGTACGCAATACTGAAGGGAAGGCATTTATGGTGATGTCAAAACGCGCTTATGATTCGCTGGAAGCAGAACAGATTGAGGCGATCAAGCGACACGCAGAGCCGTTGGTGGTCCCACTAGATGTAATCGAAACGTATGGCGGAGGAAGCGTTCGTTGTATGATTGCGGAGGTATATTAGTGCCAGAAGCACTCGTTCGCTAATCGTCAATCTGCAATTGTAGGCATCTCTCAAAAAACTTTTGCGGAAATGTTTACCATTTCCGCAAATGGTGAACAAAGCGTAAAAGAAAGTACCCTTTTTTCAAATATTGATAAAATTTGATATTTTAAGGGCAACGAATTTTACTCTCAATCACTATGAAGCGCGTTTCCTTGCTTATTAAGTTTGTGCTGATTGGCATTCTGTGCATGCACGCCATCGTGTTAGCCAATGGGCTTTCACTATCTAATCTTACGCGGGACTCGCTAGCTCAAACCATATCGGTAGATGTACAGTGGAACAATAGCTGGCGTCTTGATGGTGTTTCTGCACCGAATAATTGGGATGCTGTTTGGGTGTTTGTAAAATTTCGCCCTTGCGGCGCAAGTCCGCAAGCCCCCTGGTCGCACGGCAACCTTAGCGCTACCCTGGCCGATCACACCTTCGGCAACCTGGAGCCTATCCGTTCCGATGGCTCAGCCACAGGCCTTGACCCCGATTTGAAGGGCGTACTGCTTCGGCGCACAAGTGCCGGACTCTTCACAGCTGATCCTGCCACGCGCATCACGCTGCAAGTTCCGAACATGCTCGCCAATACCGCATATCATGTGCGTGTCCTGGGCATCGAAATGGTCTATGTGAGTCAAAGCGGATTTGGTATCGGAGGGATTGCAAGTAATAATGCCTTTTCGATCAATACCGTCCGCGGTGATGCTACGCCTGATACTATTACCAGCGAAGCGGCAGTTACGATTAACACGCACTCGTCTGGTGCCAATCAGATTGTAAGCCTTCCTGCCGCCTTTCCCAAAGGCTATGACGCCTTTCATATGATGAAGTATGAAATCTCAGAAGGGCAATACGCGAGCTTTCTAAACAGTCTTCCGCCTATCGCGCAATTCAGTCGCTACCCTGGCAATTTTGGCACATATCGACAACGACTCAACGCCAATGGAGTAAACCCGCTTTCACTCTATGGCTCAACGCGAGAAGATCGCGCTCAGAATTACCTAAGTTGGAATGATATCGCGGCTTACCTCGACTGGGCATGCTTGCGTCCTATGACGGAATTAGAGTACGAAAAAGCCTGCCGAGGCCCTGAAGCTGTCGTTACTGACGAATATGCCTGGGGAACGATTAATATTTTTGATTTACAAGAAATAACCGGACCGGAAGATGGCACCGAAATCCCCAACCTTTTGCCCGCCAACGCACATTATAGCTTCAATAATTTATTTGGAGGAGATGGTGGTCGTGGCCCAGTCCGCTGCGGCATTTTTGCGCTTCCCACTAACGCTACTCGCGAACAATCGGGAGCAGGCTATTATGGTGCCATGGAGCTGAGTGGAAATGTGGGAGAAGCAACTGTGGGCGTACTTGGTGTGACAAGTACTACAGGTAGTGTGGCTTTCACTGGCACATATGGTGACGGACAACTTAGTGCTAACGGCCTTGCCAATCAGGCAGGGTGGCCCCTCGCGACAGACGGTGCTCTGGTGCTACGCGGTGGATCTTGGTACACTGCAGTACGATATCTAAAGACAGCTGACCGCTCTACTTTCTGGAACGGCAATCGTAACTACGACACGAGTGGTCGCGGGGTACGATAATATTGACATTCATTCTTTTTCAAACATTATAAAAACATGGTCGCTCGATTTTTACACCTGCTGTGCTTCACCGCCGCACTGGTAAGCATGTCTGTCACTTATGGCAACAACCTGCGCGTAAGCAACGTCTCCGTGGATCAAGTTAATGGCACGGTAACCTTTGACCTGGCCTGGGATAATAGCTGGCGCATCGATGGGGTGGGAACCCCTAATCACTGGGATGCTGCCTGGGTTTTTGTGAAATGGCGCGACTGTGGCGCTACGCCCACTACTGGCTGGACCCATGGCCTCATTAACACCAGTACTGCAAGTCATACTTTTGGACAGTACCAACCGACACTTTCGGATGGTTCAGCCATAGGGATCGATGCTGGCCCAAATAATACAGGAGTAATGCTCCGCCAAAATACGACGGGTTTATATCCCGCGCGTGGTGCTTCTTCTGTTACCCTTGACTTGACCAATTACCCTGTAACGGGCGATTTTGATGTGCGTGTATTTGGGGTTGAAATGGTATTCGTGCCACAAGGAGACTTTATTTTGGGAGGAAATGGGACGACAGAAAACTACCCTTTTAACCAAAACGGACAAGCCTTCCCCGTCACTGAAGACACTGCACTTACGCTGCGCTTCTATTCCAGCAACTCGTATATCACGACCTTGCCAGCGGCTTATCCAGTAGGTTGGAATCCGTTCTACTGCATGAAGTATGAGATCACCCAAGGGCAGTATGCAGACTTTTTAAATACCGCTGATGCAGCAACCCAGAGCACCAATTTCCTAAATAGCTTCAACAGCTACCGCAATCGCCTTACGTCGGGAGGAACACCTCCTTTTGTATATTTTTCTGATCGTCCTGATCGTGCGTGTAACTATCTTTCATGGACTGATATGCTGGCTTATTTGGATTGGTCTTGTCTACGTCCGATGACAGAAACCGAGTATGAAAAAGCAACGCGCGGCCAAGGCCCCTACGTGGGCGGTTTTGCCTGGGGAAGCACAGATATCACAGAAGCCCAAAGCCTGAGTTCTCCTGAGGACGGGACCGAAGTTGTGCTGAACCCTCCCAACGCAAACGCCATTTATGACAATACTACCGAAACATGGGCCGGAGGTGACGGAGGCCAAGGGCCTGCCCGTGTAGGCATTTTAGCGACTGCTGCTACTACTTCCCGCTTACAAACAGGAGCTTCTTACTATGGCATTATGGAAATGAGTGGCAACCTCTGGGAACAGTGCGTGATGGCTACATCGGATGTAGTTTCATTGGCCTATGACGGCGCTTGGGGCGATGGTTATCTCGATGCAAACGGCTATGCTGATGTAGCAAACTGGCCATATCGCAACACGCCATTTAACACTGGAAGCTACCTTAGACAGCTACGCGGAGGCTCTTATGCTGATACTCAAGTTAATCTAAGAATCGCTAACCGCTATTACTTCCTGGGCTATTCCTCGAGTAATAACAGGGCACGCAGCATTGGTGGACGTGGAGTACGCTAATAGAAGGTAGGTTTTGTGTTCTGTGTTGAGCGTTTTTGGGTTCGTTGATGATCATCAAATTGAACCCAAAACACCAAACCCAAAACTCACGACAGTTACTTTCCTCAAAAAAATAAGCCATCATTTCTCAAACAAAACATATCATGCCTGGCTACTACCTCCGGCTTTGCTTTTTATGGCTACTCCCAGGATTATGGGCAGGAGCGATATCGGCACAGGCACCTGCCAATGATAACTGCGCGAACGCAGAGGTGCTGTCGATCAGCAATGGTGGATTCGGTTACGGTGTGTTTTCCAGTGATACGATTCCGCTCAACAATGCCACAACGCAGCTCGGTGAGTTTTTCCCCAGCAATTCAGGTGGTGGTGTCCCAAATGGCAAGTCGGTTTGGTACCGATTTTCAATTCCTACCACCCGGGAAGTCATCGTTGTTTTAGGACGTACGGATACGACGACCTTGCCCGACCGAGCAGGCTGGGCGCTCTATCGCGCCAACGGATGCTTACCTGGAGCAACTGAAGTAATCGAACCATTCTTCAATCGCTACGAAGGATACACCCATGCCTGTCTGCGCCGAGGAGAATATCTGCTTCAGGTAGGTGGAATCTTGTCAAATAACGATAGCATATTCGTGGTGCTGGAAACCAGTCCTGCCAGCGCACCAGAAATCGACCACGACCATGCTGCACAGGCGCATGACTTCCAGATTCTGGGCGGCTCCGTGCTCACAACGAATTACGAAATAGGCTGCCAATCATTTTTTCCTGGAGAATTACTATGTCCTGACAGCACGTATAGCAAAACAAGCTGGCATGTATTTACCACGGATAATCATATTGATGCGCTGGAGATCCGTCTTCGAGAATCTCCTTTTGATATCAACACACCTCCGCCTCGAAATTTTGCCATACAACTCTATGAAGGCGACATTCGGCTCGACTCTACGGGCCTTCCGCTGGTCGATAGTTGCGCACAACTCCTTCAGGATCGAAGCAGCAGTTTCACAGGAAAACTTTATCCTTGCGAATTAAAACCCAATACAACCTACAGTATCCAGGTTAGCTTCCCGACCGATTACTTCGGCCGCTTACAAGTACAACTAGAAGAGGTTGGAACACAGCCCACAGCTGGACCGAATCCGGCCAGTTTACCCGTAACGCATCAGCTGGGAACCCTCAGCTCTGCAACGGCAAAAATCACCGATGCGATGGCCTGTAATGCGCGGATGAGCTTATACAATTGCCCGCCCATTATTCAGGATACGATCAATATCAACAATGTCGACTATGACTTAAACTGGTGGCTGACCTTTGATTTACCGATACAAGCCGACGTCAATTTCCAAAGTCTTCTCAACCAGTCTCAGCCCAATCTATACTTACGAGTTTTCCGCGGCTCTGCAGCCGACAGCTGTAATCTGCAGCAAGCAGCGGGTTTTATAATAACCAGCCAAACTACCAATATCCCTTGCCTGGAAGCAGGAACTTATAGTGTACAAGTATTGGGGCAGAGCTTGCATGACCGTCTTCCTGGCTATTCAAATCTGGGTCGTACTTCACGTTTAAACTTGACATTAGGCCAGACTAGCGTGAACAGATTCGGGCTTTTTTCTAGTACTGAAATTGACTCTATAAACTTACTTAATCCGCTTACTCCAGGCATTCGGTATAATTCCACACCGATGCCACTGGATTGTCGGACGACGGTGATGCCAGGAGGTGATTCTTGCCATTTCGCTTATAGCGGTTACAATTTTAATGATCGGGCTTTATACAGAATCATCGAGGTTGCTGACAATGGTGTCCTTGCTGTAGGAGGCGGAGTTTGGCCACACTTTCGATACAAATTATTTCGCGGCGATGCGCGTACTGCGCCCGTTGTAAACGATACGCTTCAAGGTCTGCAAGACTTGACTTGCTGTCAGTCGACATATTTTCCATTCAAGGTATGTGTAAGTCCTGGGACATACACCCTGGTTACATTTGCGGATATTACCGATATCAATCGTTTGGATGCTCCGTGGGTACAGCTGGATACGTTTCCTCAGACACGATTTACAAACCCCAATGCTCCAGAAGTACTCGACACCTTGAGGATTGGGAATACGATTATCACCACTCCAACCTACTTCACCTGTGATCTCAATAATCCATTGACGATCCTAGGTAATGCACCTTGCGGCGGTTCTACCAAACAAGTCTATCGTGAGGTATACTTTGCGGACAGTATCTCATTGTATCTGCTGGATCAGACTACCCGTCATTTCTATGGTGGAGGAGTCTTACATCGAATTTTTGCAGGAAGATTGAGTACCAATAGCCTGACAGGTATGCTCAGAGATTGCGGTGGAACATATCGCATGTTGAGTTGTGATTTTATCGCTCCAGGATGGTACACGATTGTGAGTTACCACCAGGGAGGCACTTATGCCAATCCTAATATATGTGGAAATACTGGCCAGGGAATCGGTGACGAAACGGGGTTTTCGTTGACCCCCAACGTGCCCTACAATATTCCGCAGTTCAATGAATTACTTACCGCTGAGCAAGTCAATAATGGGCAACCTATTTCATGGATTTTCCACAATGATCATACGGATACTATTCCTCATACTGATACGACCTGGACTCTGACGAGGGAGTTTTTTAACTGCGAAAATGATTTGCCGTTCCCTGCAGGGATAAACCCTTGTACCATTTCTGAAAATCGTGTGGTTTACCGTGTCTTCACACTTGCCAAAGCAGCACATGTGCGCATTGGCACTGCCTTGAACTCACGTCTGTACCAAGGTGACATCACTGCAGCAACGCCTCCATTTACTATCGTACAAGATTGCTTTAACGGTGCCATGCGACAATGCTTACCTCCCGGCACGTATACGCTGATAAGTTTCGCCAGTGATAGCTGGATAGGCAGATCAGACCAACCGACAATTTATCTTGACTCCTTGATGGATTCACGCTACGATCATGCCAGGTCTGCGTATAATTTTGGACTAATACCGCGAGACAGCGTAGAGTATCGCGCCGCTGCTGGAGCTCCTGTCGACCTGTATGGTCGCCCTGCTTCCAACGACTTTATCACTTGCACGACTACCGCGCATAGTACTGACCCTGTGGATGGTTGTAGGGTTGGCAGCAGTAGCTTGCCTTATTCTACTCCAAACCCGACCAATCCTCGCCAAAACCTCTGGTATACATTCGAAGTTTCAGGGCCAGGTAATATCGACATTTCGGTCTATCCACTCACGCCAGGGAAGGTTGGGCGCCTGCCTTTCAATATTTATAAAGTAACCAATAACGTATATCCGCTTATTGATTCTACTACAGCGCGACTCAGCTTTGTGGCTACCAGTACGCTGCCCCGGACTAATTGCCAAAATCTACAAACGGTCCGGATCTTCCGTGATCCTTGTACAGGAATTACAACCGACAGATATGTAATAATCGTTGACCGAAACGCATATTACAACGCGGTTTACAGTTCGTACTGGCCCAATATGCAGGTTCAGGTCGGTGTTCGCTTTCAGAATATCCCAGGCACAACTGTTCAATATGATCACTATAGTACTGCGAATGTGATTTCAGGTAGTCCCACGACTATCTGCAATCCACCTTACAGCGCCATTTCACTTCGCAATGGAACCTTTGAAGGCTGTGAAGGAAATCTTACCTGCGCGACCTACGACAATACCGATCAAAACGCCTGCGGATTGAAAACGATTTGGTACAAATTCGAAGTAGAAGGCTCAGGACGTATGCGCGTGCAACACCGACGTACTGATATTGCTTCTAATAACATCGACTATGATGCTGATGATATGATGCTGTTCCGGCAGGTAGTGCCAGGTGACTCTACTGCTGCGGGGCTGGAAGAGCTGCCGCTTGCAAGGGTATGGCAACAGAATCCACTTGATCCGGGAAGGCTTTATTGGGGACAAACCTGTTATACTGCTGGCACTTATTACCTGATGGTTACGGGCTGTAATTTCCCAAATGCCACCGTCGTTCCAAGGGTTTGGATGGAGAACTTTCCGGGTGATTACTGCCAGGATTCCATTCAGCTTTCGATAACTGCTCCAGGAACATATGAGACATTTGGAATTGTAGACTGCTGGACGATCGGAGAAGGCCCTGGCGAAATCGACAGTGTAGGAATGGGCTGTTTAGGAAACCCCGAAACGCTCAAGTCTGGCTGGTTCCATATTACTGTGGATACTGCCACAAAAATGGACCTCGATATTAGCTTGCGGGAACGCACTACAGCCAATGCGCTTCAGGTGAATTACCGCGTGGGTAACGGAAGTTGCAATAGCATGAACTTCAGTAATTGCGTGGACGATGGAGCCTTTATTACCTTGAATTTAAAATGTCGTCGTGACTCAGGATTATGGATTCAGGTAGTCATGCCTCAGAATGCGCTGGACTCTGTCTATTTACAAGTGACTGCAACGCCTTCGCCCGACCAAAACTGTGAACCAGGTGATCCGTTTGCGCCAAGTGCCGCATTCGACTTTTTGCCAGGATGTGTCGGCGATCCCATCACATTTATCAATCAGTCTACTGTAGGCAATAGCCTGCAATATCTGTGGGATTTTGGTGACGGCTTCACCTCAGTTTTACCGAGCCCTATTCATACCTACAATACAGTTGACACATTCTTAGTAGGGCTGGTGGTGTCGAATAATGATGGCAAAGCTGACACCTCTCAGCGTTTGATTTTTATTTATCCAAAACCTCAAACCGGCTTTACACACACCACGCCTGTTATCGCAGGACAGCCTGTAACATTTACCAATACGACCACTTCTACCCTTACCAGCGCGACCTATTACTGGAACTTCTGTGCTGCGGGTGGTTTTTGTAGCGCCGATATCAAAACCTACGCTGGCGCCAATCCTCCTTCGGTAACGTTCAATGTACCTGGTACTTATGTCGTCTGTTTGGAAGTAACAAATGGGAATTGCGATAGTATTTTTTGTGAGACCATCATTGTAGAGTCAATTGACTTTTTCTCTGGTGGGCCTTATGATGGCGCAAGTTTAGGTCGCTACGAAGATTGTGATACCATCAACTTCTTTAGTGGAGGTCCTTATGATGGTGCTGATAAAAGTCGCTATGAAGATTGTGACACCATCGCTTTCTTCACGGGCGGACCTTACGATGGCAGTCATATGGCACTCGCCCCCAAGTCCTGCCCTGACACCATGGTTTCGCCTTATAGCGGAGGCCCTTACGATGGCGCTTCAGAAGCAAGTAAGCTACTCAACTGTCCCGACCTTTCGGTTTGGGCAGGAGGACCAAACGACGGCGCAGCAGAAGCTTTGTTAGAAGCGAGATGTGATACACTCAACTTCTTTTCGGGTGGCCCATATGATGGCGCTGATGCTGGCCGATATGAAGATTGTGACACCGTAAATTTCTTCTCCGGCGGACCTTACGATGGAGCGAGTTTGGGACGCTATGAAGATTGCGACACCCTCAATTTCTTCTCAGGTGGCCCATATGATGGCACTGATAGTGATTTTTCTGGGTCACTTACGGTATATCATGATCAAGTCTGTGTAGGTGAAATGGCCGAACTCAGCGTCAGTACTGCTACCGATTGGTATCAAGTCCCGCAAGGCGGAGTAGCCATTTTGACTCAGGCTACGAATTACCAGATTCCTTCTCTGCAGCAAACACAGATTGTCTATGCCGATGAAGTCTGTGCCAGTACAGGCCGCGTGCCAGTAGTAGCGCGGGTCGTGGATACATTGGTGCCGAGTTTTTCATCCTCCGCAAACTGTCCAGGAGTAAGTAGTTTCTTTTCCAGTCAAACCCAGGTGCCAGGGACGAGTATTCCGACGATAGGCGTCCATATTACGCAGCTCGGCGCTACCGGCACAACGCCTGCTCCAGGCGCAATGACATTTTCGCACGCAACCTCCAGCAATATTACGTATCTGACAGACGGACTTAATAATCGTACGGCCTGGAATAGCGGTACTGGCCAAACAACCAGCTGGTTGCAGTGGCAGTATCGTCAGCCCAGAGCAGTCGATCGCATCGAATTCTGGAACCGCAGTATTGCGGCTAATAACATCCCTACCCAGATGCGTCTCTATTATTCGGATAATGGCCCTTGGGTAATGGTGGATGTTTGGGGCGGCGATAGCATCGCCTCAGGCGTGGTAGATACGGGCCCATTCTGTACGACACAGGGTCACGATGCGCGTCGTTGGAAACTGGAAGTCGACTATCCTACTGGCGGCAATATGAATTGGGGCGAATTTCAGGCGTATGCGAACCAGCCTGTGACTGGCGGAAACGCCGTTTGGGACTTCAATGATGGCTCTCCACAGGTATCCGGAACGAATATTATTCATGTATTTGCTGACTCAGGCTGGCATGATATCACCTTGATGGTTGATGGACCTTGTGGTTGCCCCGGGACTGTGACGCAGCAAGTGTATGTGCCGTTTTGCATCGTGCTGCCAGCGATGGAGCAGGCGCTTAGCGGGAGACTAGACGATGCGAATGTCGCGCAGCTCGATTGGGATATTCAAGGTGAATGGGAATTTGCTACGCTTGAACGACTGGTAAACGGACGCTGGACGCGCGTTGCGGATAAGCGTCATGACGAATCAGCGTCGCATCGCTTCAGCGATGAGCTGACCTGGGGGATGAGCAGCGTAAGCTACCGTATGCGCACGATCAGTGGCGGCAATACTGTACTGAGTAATATTGTTCACCTTTATCCTGACTGGGAGTCTGGTGAGCCTGTATTATATCCGAACCCCAGCGAGGATGAGTTTACCTATCTGCGGGTATTTTTGACAGAAAAAAGCAAACTTACCTATTATGTGATCGACATGAGTGGCAAGACTTTACGGAGTGAATCGCTGAGCAAGCCTCGCGGTCAGCATGAAATTCCTGTCAATATCGCAAAGCTCGCCCAGGGCACGTATATGATTCGACTTTGGATCGGTGATGAAGTAAAGGTGCTGCGTTTGGTAAAATTGTAAGGTGCTTTTAAAAAAAACCACAAAAAAGTAGAGAGCAGGGCACTACCTGACTCTCTACTTTTAATTTTCCACTATGATCTTTCTACTCAAAGCCTAAAATCGCCAAACCCACTGAAGCGTAAACTTTCGAGGCTCGCCCAGATTTCCAGGAATGAGCGCGTATTCGTAGTTAAAGACATTGCCGACATTGAACGAGAGGCTGGAGCCCTTTCCAAAACGATAATTAAGGATCAGATCCAGAATAGGATCGCCGTCGGTATTGACTTGCTGGCGATAGGTACCAAGCTCAGGAACAACCACATAGAGATACTGGTCGACCGACTCGATAAAGCTGCGGTAACGGAAGTTTCCAGTAAGGGATATCGGGTCTCGTCCGATGGTCAGACTGGCGCGGATCGTATTGCTACTGCGATACTTGAGCGTTGCTGGATTATCCGCTTTTCCATTTTCCAGAATATCATTGATTCTAATAAGTGCTTCGATACCCTGAAGCTGTTCAAAGTCAGAAAGAATAATCTGGTTGGCACTGTCGGTAGGATTCAGGTTTTGAGGATCGAGGAGTGTAATACCACCATTGAAGGAGATAAACCACTTCTTCCAATTGCTCGATACATTAGCGGTGAACTCAACTCCGTTTACGCGTGCATCCGAGACATTTTCAGAACTAAAAATTGGCACAATCCTTCCCTCCAAAATCGCATCCAGATCGATGCCATTGAAACCGAACTCCACCATGTTCTGGTAGCGCTGCGTAAAGGCCGCGATGTCGATATATCCAAGCGTCTTATTTTGGGGGTTCTCAAATTTGAAGCCTTGACGGAACGCCAATTCTGCTCCGTAACCAAACTCTGATTTGATGGCAGGATTAGGTTGAACAAAAAGTCCTCCTGCTTGTGTATTTGCAAAACGCTCCGCCACCGAAGGTACTCGGAAAGCTTGTCCGTATGAGGCGCGCACATTACCGCCAGGCCATAGTTCATAATTCAAACCTGCACGGAAAACTGGACGTGTTTCGCGTTCCAGGGTGTCGATTTTTACTGTTTCAAGACGCACTCCTAAACTTGCATTCAGTTTGCCAAATTTTCCATCAAGCTGCGAATACACACCTAAGGAATTTCCGCTTTTACTTCCTTCATACAGTGAGTCTGCATTAGCTTGGGAGAAGTTATAAGTGACACCACTTACCCAGTTTACTTTTTCAGCAATCGTGGTTTGGTACAAAAAGTCATTATAAAGAATAAAGTTCTGCGAAGACTGTCCAGAAGTGTTGCTGTTGACGTTGCGCAGGTAGCGACCACGATACCAGAAGAGGTTTCCTTTTGCTGTAAGGTACTTGATATAGGGATCAATTGCGAGGCGTGTATTGAGTTGACGACGGAAAACGCCATCGCCAGGATTCGGCCGCCAGGCTCCGCCTGTTACGCTGTCAGCTCCCGCGACATTGGTTAAGGTGTCAGGATTATAACCTGCCCAGAATAAGGCGTCTCCACTGGAGTCTACACGGGCACTCAGGTTCAGACCGAGGTTGAGCCCTTCTATTTTCTTTGGGCGAAAACGAGTGAGAAGAATTCCACGAAATTCTTCTTTGTCTCTTCCTTGCTCAAAGCCGTCACTTTTGATCAAATCAGTTTGAAGCGTAACATCCAGATCGCCAAATCGACGGCTATGGAATAGGTGAGCAGAGCCTTGATAGCCATTTCCTTTTCCTGGCTCGCGCCAGCGAAGGGCTGGATTGGAAGGCGCATCGTAAATCGCACCACGCAGACGCACCGAAGTGCGAGGCTTATCGGTAGGCTGAGCCATGATGACGTTAATTACTCCACCAAGCGCACCAGAACCATACAATACAGAACTAGCACCTTTTACTACTTCTATTTGTGAAATATTATCTACCGGAATCAAGCTAAGTTCAGGAAAACTAGCGTCACCAGAAAGTAAAGGAAGACCATCGAGCATCACCATTACCCGGCTACCGATTCCATAAGCATAACCCGAACTGCCTCGGATATTGATCTGACCATCGAGATTATCTACACCCGGAATCTGAGTAATGATATTTTCGACATTGGGCTGTGCTTGCAAGTCAATGGCTTCTTGCTTCACGACTTGTATCGAAACCGTGACATCTGATTGTTTTTGTTCAAATGATCGAGCAGCGGTAATCACCACATCGTCGGTCTGAAAATCTTCAGGCGTAAGCTTTGCATCGCGGGTGGCACCGCTGGCGTCAAGTGTCACTGTGAAGCTGACATTATCATACCCAATGAAGCTTATTTCAACTTCATGCTCAGTTCCAGTAGGAAGGCTAAGGGAATAAAAGCCATCATCATCAGAAAACGTCCCTGCCGAAACAGCTTTGACAGTAACGGTTGCACCTACAACGGCTTTACCATTGGTAACATCAGTGATATTTCCTTTTAGCAAAGCATTTTGAGCAAAAGAAAAGCTTGCACTCGCCAGTAGGAGTATGGATAGGTGCGCAAGGTAGGCTAAGGTGATAGAAAAGCGTGAACGCATATAGAAATGAATTTGGTTCTGGAATTACAAAAAGGAGAAGGTAGTGATAATTCTAAAAATCCCCCATTGCTCATGCGTTGAAAGCTGAGCAATGGGGGAAATCTAACGTGTTACGATTCGAACAAAAGGTTTATTGTACGCTGAGTTTACGCACAACCTGACCAGCACCTTCGACAGAAACACGTACGAGGTACATGCCAGCAGGAAGGTCTTGTGTATCAATTTCAAAATCCAGAGCGCCTGCTGTCTTACCAGAATAGATCTGCTGGACTTCACGACCGGTAGCATCCAAAACGGTTACATCGATGTTTTTCGTTTCAGGCAATTCAAACTGAAGACGTGTGCGGTCGGCAGTTGGATTTGGGAAAAGACTCATACCAAGCGCTTTCTCAAGATTCTGATCAATGCTAGTAGCAGCATCTATCTTCATTTTGAATTTGGCTGTTTGGCTTAACAAGGCCTGGACAGTTCCCCAGAATATACCAAGCTCATTACGAAGGCTATCTGTATTACAGAAGTAATTGTTCATTGTATCCACATATCCTGGAATGATTTTAATAACTACTTCGATACTGTCGTCAGCATTCATAGATGCAGGAGTTCCTGTAACACGGATACAACCGCGATTGATGGCTCCCGTATGGTCAATTTGCCATGTACATCCAGGCTGGTCACACTGATAAGAGAGGCCATCTGGAAGATAAATAGTATCAATTTCAAATGCACAGAAACTCACAGTCAATGTACCTACAAGAGGAACAGTTGCAGTAGTATCTGTAGGAAGTACGGCATTCATGACGGCGTCATAGGCTTTGCCTATTTCACCATCAGGGAAATCACCCGGATAGAACCCGGTCGATGTCGGAGTGGGGTCTGGTGTACACTGTGCTGTAAGAGTTTGGCTTACAAACAAAGTTGCTACCAGTGCTAAAATGAGTTGAAGTTTTTTCATAAGTAGAGCAATTTTCAAAATTTAGTTATCAACGCAGCCCAAAATATTATATTTTTGCCATTCGAAAAAAGAAACCATGTCAAGATTGATGATCGGCGATCCTGCGCCCGAGTTTGAATTAGAGAATCAGGAAGGAAAAACCGTGTCCCTAGCGCAATTTGAAGGGAATAAGACGGTGGTTGTTTATTTTTATCCAAAAGACGAAACTCCTGGCTGCGTAAAAGAAGCTTGTAGTTTCCGAGATCAATATGAAGATTTTTTGGAGGCCGGAGCTGAAGTTATCGGAATTAGTGCCGATTCTGTGAATTCGCACAAATTATTTACGCTAAGCCGCCGCCTTCCTTTTGTATTGTTAAGTGATCCAAAAAATAAGATACGCAAAGCCTATGGTGTCGCCAATGACATGCTAGGACTCATCCCTGGTCGTGAGACTTTTGTGATCGACAAGTATGGAAAAATCCAGTTCCGTTTTGCTTCACAGAGCAAAATCGACCAGCACGTAAACGATGCTCTTCGCGTAGTTCGGAAATTGAACGGCGAACTGGAATAGATCGTTGCTCGTTCCATGCTCAAAAAATTCACTTTCACGACTTAATTATCAGGCTTTCTTCGCTGCAAGGCTGATCCGTTCGATCATACTGGTCGTAGAGAAGCCTGCCGTAAGTGGAATAATCCTGAGCTCACCGCCATATGATGCGATGAGGTCATGGCCTACTACTTGCTCCGGCAGGTAGTCGCCACCCTTGACCAATACATCAGGTCTGATTGTATTGATCAAGTCAAAAGGGGTGTCTTCTTCAAAAAGCACAACAGCATCTACACAAGCCAATGCTTCCAGCATGCGCTTGCGGAAGGTCTCGTCATTGACAGGCCGCGAAGGGCCTTTGAGCCTTTTGATCGAAGCATCTGCATTGAGGCCCACGATCAGCACGTCACCAAATGAGCGCGCCATCTCGAGATTGTCGATATGGCCAAGATGCAGCAAGTCAAAACAGCCATTAGTAAACACAATGCGTTTACCGGCCTTGCGCCAATCCTTGAGGCTATTGGCTATTAGCTGTTGGCTGTTGGCGTTTTTCACTGTTGATTATTAAGAAGTTCCCCATCAGCTAATTACTAAATCAGCTAATCATCAAATCACCTTAGTCTCCAATTTTACCCATTTCCACACCTTCAGAGTAGGCCATCATAACACCGTGCGCGCTAAAAGCCTGCTTGATAGCCTCGTGGCTCTGGAAAGTAACATCCCAAAAGTGATCAGGATGCGTGTATGGCCTTACGGTAAGCTGAATATAGTGTGAATCAAAAGTCTCTATTCCTATTTCAGGCTCTGGGTCTTGCAGCACATTTGGCACAGTGATTAGCGCATCCTGAATAATCTTTTTGATGCGCGGAAAGCTTTCGCTGTAGGGCATATTGACTGCGAGCTCAAGTCGGGTGATGCCTTTTTTAGAAAAGTTGGTAATCGTGCCTTCGACCACTTTTCCATTAGGAATGATGTGTGTCTTGTTGCCTGGCGTTACGATCACCGTATTGAAAATCTGGATACTCTCCACCTTTCCAAAGCTGCCGTCGATTTCTACCCAGTCGTCTACCTGATAGGGTTTGAAAAAGAGTATGATAACACCAGCTGCAAAGTTGCTAAGGCTGCCTTGCAAGGCAAAGCCTACGGCGAAGCCGGCTGCGGCGAGTACGCCCACGAGTGCGCCCATTTCCCAGCCCATAATCCCCAGGCCGATCAGGATAACGACCAGTTTCATGCCTACACCGGCAAGCGACATCAAAAATGGAATCAAGTCCTTACTGACATTGGCGCGTTTGAGGCCCAACTCCATAATGTGCTGAATACGCCCAACCAGCCACCATCCAATAACAATTACGGCAATGCCTGCAAGCAAGGTAGGAGCAGTAACAATCGCCCAATCCACCGCTTTATCTATATACTCCTGAAAATTGATATCCATAACGGGATTATTTTTGGGGGTAAATATAAGGGAGAAAAATAGAAAGGCCGCCTTGCGTTGACAAAGCGGCCTTAAAAAAGCTGTGCGACTTACTGGACTCGAACCAGTGACCCCTGCCCTGTCAAGGCAGTGCTCTGAACCAACTGAGCTAAAGTCGCATGAAAAATGCTTCTCGTGGAAAAGCGAGGGGACAAAAGTAGTACTTTTTATGGTTATCTGCTAGTGGGAGTGGTGTTGATTTTGAAACGAGATCAAAAAAATAAGACATAGCATGTAGGAGTATCAAATTTAGCTTTGCTCATAATCCTACTTAGGCTGATTCCATTTACTGTTATTTGGTTTTTAATAGAAAAATCTTCTTTTCCTACTAGCTATTTCTATCCCGATGCGGCATACTGGTGGGAATTTTTTTACAGAAAATGCATGAACAATAATCATGTTGTTTTTTCTCAGCATTTTAGGGTCAATCTGAAAAGTGAGAGCACTATATCCGTTTATGATGAAAATCAATTTAGGATATCTGTCTTTTCCTTTTTGCAAAACAACCTCATCCGCATAACCAGTTACAACTGAAGAATTCAGCACCTTATTGAATACCGTATCTCTATTAAGAAGAATGGTTACGGAATCCATTTTAAAACCAGCTCCTAAAACGATCGGAATTTTTTTTTGAGCAAATAGAGCGGACATCAAGCACGTGCAAATCAGGGTTGTTCTTAGAGTGAGCATTTTGATTTTTTCTTAAAAGCTAAACTAATCTGGAGTCTTTAAGGCAATTGTCTATCTCTCCGTTTCTTCCACATCTTTCAATTCTCGCTCTAGCTCTTCGATCGTTGGGAGTTTGGATAATTTAGCGTGATGTTGCCAACCAATTTGGGCAAGCGGTGCTTGACCAATTTAAAAAGCATAGACAGTTTTATCCAAATTACGCTCTGTAATGCATAAAGCCCTGATTACGCAGAAAGTCCATAGTGCAACCACTTGTTGCACTATTAAAAAACTAGACATTATCCCCAAGATTTCTTCTTTGAATTGCAATCTCCTGAATCCCTTTTCCGATATTTGCGCTCCAACTAAGGAAAGCGCGAAATGGCGATTGATAAAAAGCACGTAAAGATCAATGACCGCAGTATCGAATCTGCGGGTATTACGAAGGATTATAAGGAGGCAATTGCAGAGCTGATCTGGAACGGATTTGATGCTGGAGCTACACGTATTGAAATCGAATTTGATGCCAATGAGATCGAGCATGTCGACCAGATTCGCGTGCGTGACAATGGCTCAGGCATTTCGCACAAGACCTTGCCTCGCACCTTTGGAACGTTGCTCGATTCGATCAAAAACGTATCCTACCAGCGCTCTTCCTACATCCACGGCCAAAAAGGTAAAGGCCGCTTTTCCTTTACCACTTTCGCTCGCCATGCTACCTGGAATACCGTCACCAATCCTGACGGCCAGCCCATGGAGTATAGCATTACGATTCACTCACGTGGTAAGGACGTCTACGAAACCACAGAGCCAAAGCCGATTCCTACCACTGCGCCAACCGGTACGGAAGTGATCCTCACCAATCTGTTTGGCGTGACTTCGTCATCGTTCACCAACGATGCCTTCATGGAGTTTCTTTGCCAGGAATTTGGTTGGTTTCTTTTCCTCAATCGCAAAAACCAGTACACGCTTAGTATCAATGGCGAAGAACTAAACTACTCGCGCATCATCGCAGAGTATGACGTGTTTGCTGTGATTCTCGATGATGAGGCAGAAGGGAAAAGCTATTCATTTGACATTACCTTTATCCGTTGGAAAACCCGCATTGGCGACCGTTACTATTACTATTTTCTCAATCAACAAAAACGAGAAGCCGCCAAGCAGCTCACTTCGTTTAATAATAATCCGGTAGACTTTCACCACAGTGTGTATGTGGAGTCTTCTTTCTTCGACGACTTTGGTGTGGATGCCGATGATCCAGGCTCTCGCCTTTTAGGTAAAAATCAGAGTCATTCCATCTTCAAATCCTTGCTGAAGGAGATGCATGATTTTGTGGATGAAAAAGAGGAGCAGTTCATCCAGCAGGAAGCAGCTTTTCGCCTGCTTCGCGAATATCAGGTGCTGGGCGTGATTCCTACGTTTGGACAAAACGCATATGACCAGGCCCGCTTCAAAGAGCTGGAGGCTTTACTTCACGAACTATACACCTCTGAGCCTAAGCTTTTCCGTGGCCTGAAACGTGAGCAGCAGCGCATTTTTGTGAGTTTGCTTGAAATGGGCTTGCGCCATCCTTCCAGGATGGAACTCATCGGTGCGATTCAGCATGCGGTACCACTCAAGGAGCGTGACAAAGATCGCCTCAAGGCGATTCTCGCTCCAAGTGAGATCAGTGAAGTATCGCAGAGCATCAACCAAATTGCCAACCGCCATACTCGCGTAGCCAACCTTCAGTATTTCCTGGAAGATGCTTCACGTTTTGCAGCAGAAAGAGCTTCGCTGCGCGATGTGCTCACCTCTAGCCTTTGGCTGATCGACGAAGGCCTGACACAAGCAGTTTCTAATCCTGAGCGTGATATTATTTTACAAGAAGCCGCTCCATTGTTGGATGGCAGTAAAAAAGCGGGGGAAGCAGCAGCGCGTGAAGGTATGCTGGTGACCAAGCGATTACTCGTTCCCGACCTGGGCGCCGAATCGATGGTGCGGGAGGATGTTATTTTGGTGGAGGCAAAAGCTCCTGGCAAGAAGCTGGGACAGGCAGACCATCGTCTGGCGCAAGCATACTTGCGATCAGTGATGAAGCATCCACACTTGAATAACGAAAACCTACGTTGGCGCTTATACATGATAGCCGATGGCACAGAGCCTTACATGCGCGAACAGCGCAAGAATGCGCAAAGCAAAGGCAAGGCTTTCCTCATTCAGCAGCATCGCAGCTTTGATATTTTTGTGTGCACCTGGCGTGAGCTATTTACACTATTTACTGAACAGCAGCGCTTTACGCTTACTGGCCAGTCTCTCAAGCGCAATGATCTTGAGTTGGCATTGTTGTCGAAAGGCGTGACTTTGTAAAAAGTCTTTGCTGTTCGATCCTTGAGTTTAAGTGCAAAATTAAAAGTGCAAGGAGCGGGAAATCCCCCTCTGAACGTTTAAATTTCTACTATGCACTTTGACTTTCCACAAGCCCCTGTTGCCATTTCCAGGCAGAGGCCATCATGTCATCGATTCCGAATTTTGGAATCCAACCTAGCTGCTCCGCAGCTTTGGAACTGTCCGAATATATCGCGCTCACATCGCCTGAGCGGCGAGGTGCGATATTGTACTCAAGCTTGCGCCCGGAAGCACGCTCAAAAGCCTGAATTGCTTCAAGAACGGTGACGCCATTTCCGCTTCCCAAATTATAGACATCAAATTTACCATCCTGCTTTCCTGCCATCAGGTACGAAAGCGCTAGAACGTGCGCTTCTGCGATGTCGGATACGTGAATATAATCGCGAATACAGGTGCCATCACGTGTTGGGTAATCATCTCCAAAAACTGCCAGAGGAGGAAGTATACCTGCCGCAGATTGAGTAATGAATGGCACAAGGTTGCTAGGGCGACCGTTTGGCAATTCGCCGATGAGTCCGGTAGGATGTGCACCTACAGGGTTGAAATAGCGCAAGGCTATACCTTGGAAGTCTTCGGGAGCAGTAGCAAGAAAGTCTTGCATAATCTGCTCTCCCATATGCTTGGTCCAACCGTATGGTGAGTTCGCTGGCTGTAGAGGCGTATTTTCTTTTACTGGCAAATAGCTCGGATCAATTTCTCCATACACGGTGCAGGAAGAAGAGAAAATAAAGTTTTTGATATGGCGATTCTGGCATTGTTGAAGCAAGTTAATAAGCCCTTGCATGTTATTGCGATAATAAAAGAGTGGCTTCTCTACAGAATCTCCGACGGCTTTCAGTGCGGCAAAATGTATAATGCCAGTAATATCCGAGTGCTTGTCAAACACTTCATTCAGCGCCTTTTCATCACAAAGATCAATGGCGTAATTCAATACTCGTTTTCCCGTTACCTGCTCTATTCTGTCTATGGTCTGGGCAGATGAATTGAGGTAATTGTCAATAGAAATTACTTGATCATTTCCACCTTCTAACAGTGAGATAAGCGTGTGCGACCCGATATATCCGCAGCCACCAGTAATGAGAATAGACATAGTTATTTTAGTTTGAGACTATTTGCTTTTGATGAAAGGCTAATTCAGCAAAATGGAATGACAATTTCAGATTTACGATTGACAATTGCAGAATTAGTACCTGAGGCACTAAAGCCAAACACTGTGCCACGAAGTTCGCGTATATTTGCCAGACAATGCAAGGCATTTTTACATATATCCAAAACGAGGTAGACGCACATCAGCTGCTTTTTACTCAAACCATCACATCCTGCAAAAAAACGATCGCAGAAGCGGCTGAGCATGTATCACGCGTGCTGGCAGCTGGAGGAAAGGTCATGCTTTGTGGTAATGGAGGTTCGGCAGCAGATGCCCAGCACATCGCTACGGAACTATCGGGTCGCTTCCGCAAAGAACGCAAAGCACTTGCCGCAATCGCACTCACGACGGATACATCCGCACTAACAGCGATCAGCAATGACTATGGCTACGAGCAGGTTTTTGCACGACAGGTAGAAGCGATAGCCAAACCCGGCGATGTCCTGATCGGAATTTCGACAAGCGGCTCCAGTCCGAATGTGTTAGAGGCTGCCAAAGCAGCAAAAGCTGCGGATTGCACCGTCATCAGCATGACTGGCGAAGCCGGCGATAGCCCACTTGTTGCCCAGGCGAATGTTGCTATTCAAATTCCTTCTCGCGACACTGCCCGCATCCAGGAAATGCATATTTTGGCAGGACATATCATTTGTGGGTGGGTAGAAAATAATCTTTAAGCCTTATATTTCGTTCAGGAAACTGTAACCATAATTCATTAGCATGTTCATCCGCGTAATTCTATTTATCCTTACTCTTGGCTTTGCCGCAGCGCCCCTCGCTGCTCAGCAGGACCCACCCCGCCTATATATCAACCAGACGAATATGTCTTCTCAGTTTGTGACGATTGACTTCGACATAAACTATGGGGGTTATATCGAAATGCATCTTTTTGATGAGGATGGAAAAAAAATCTGGATTTATGGTGTAGTGAAGGATAAAATGGGGAAACATTCTTTTAAAATCCCTACCAAGCCGCTCCGCACCGGAGAACGATATTCATATCATTTCCGATACAAAGGCGAAGAGTACAACGGCAGTTTTTACGCTCCCTGACAAAAGGAAGAATTGCGCCGTATAAGTGAAAAGTTGGACTTTTTGGAAAATGCATGTACTTTAGCGTACAACATTTTTTAAACACAAAACATTTACTTACGCTCTCATGGACAATGTTACTACCCCTCCAAAGAATTGGCTCGTTGAGTCTATTCTTGTTACGATTTTTTGCTGTCTGCCATTCGGTGTAGCAGGAATTGTATTTGCCTCCCAGGTAAATTCTAAATTTGAAGCTGGCGATTATGCTGGTGCCAACAAGGCCGCCGCTGATGCCAAGAAATGGACCAAGATTGGTTTCTTCATTGGAATTGCAGTTATCGTACTCTATTTGATCTTTATGTTTGCATTAGGAGGCATGGCCGCGATGAATCCGGAGGCCTTCCAATAAAATGAAACGATCAATCCTTATAACGATTGTAATGGCGGCTGCTTTTGTAGCCGCCATTTTTGTATACAAACGGTATGATCCGGCGAGTCATCCGATGTATCCGCAGTGTCCATTTTTCGGCATGACAGGTCTTCACTGCCCTGGCTGCGGTTCGCAGCGAGCGATTCACCACCTCGCCAATGCAGAATGGTATCAGGCTGCCAATGATAACGTGCTGGTATACATGGGTTTACTGGTCATTGTGTACAATCTCACGATTCGGACTCACAATCATTTTTACCCTAAAGCCCGGTGGAAAAACATCCTGTACTCAAGCAAGGTTTCATGGGGAATACTCGTGCTGGTTTTGGGTTTTTGGCTTCTGCGAAATTTGCCCATTGTGCCGTTTGACTGGCTGGCTCCGGGATAGGTAGGTTTTGTGAGTTTGAGCATACGTGTAAAAAAAGAAACTCAAAACTCTTGCCCTGAACAAAGCCGAAATACAGGTGGCTGAGCGGAGTCGAAGCCACCGATAATTGCCTTAGGCTATGTTCCCTTCGACTCCGCTCAGGGAACGTTTGGGTTTTTCTTAAGCCGTGCTTTTTGCTGACTCTGCAATGATACAAGCCGAAGGGCTTAACCCAAAACTCAAAATCTAATCAACACAGTTCTGCTTTATGAAATTTTACTAAATGGGATTTACTGCACTCATAATTGGAGCAACAGGACTGGTTGGGTCTTCGCTTTTAGAACAGTTGATATCAGATGCTCAGTTTTCAGCTATTCATAGCTTTGGCAGAAGAGATCCTGAACAAGCTGACGCTAAGCATAAGGAGCATCTCGTCGATTTTGATAAGCCTGACTCTTGGAAAGAAGCGTTACATGGCGACGTGCTTTTTTCAGCACTAGGGACTACCATTAAACAAGCGGGTTCTAAGGAGGTCCAGTATAAAATCGACTTCACCTATCAATACCAAACCGCGATAAATGCAGCCGAAAATGGCGTGAAGCATTATGTGCTTATTTCATCGGCTGGCGCGAGTACTCAGTCCAACGTTTTTTACTCTAAGATGAAAGGCGAATTGGAGGAGGCTATCATTAAACTTCCTTTTGAGAAAATCACCATTCTCCAGCCATCGCTTCTTACTGGTCCTCGCAAGGAATTCCGGCTGGGAGAAAGGCTTTCCTATTGGTTGTTATTACCATTAAGCTTGTTGCCATTTATCAAAAAATATCGCCCTATTCCAGCAAATACGGTGGCACGTGCCATGATTAATGCAGTTCTTTATCCTTCCAAAAAGCGCGTACATAGAGTCGCCTGGGGAGAGGTCTTTGAATTAGCAAAAAGCCCCAAATCCTGAAATACCCCATCGCTCAGGATAATTTCTTATTTTTGCGCGGCTCATACCTTTTTGAAACATAAAATAAATCTACTCAATGATAAGTATCTCCGATATTCGCAACGGTTTAGCTTTTCGCCACAAAGGTGAAATTTACACTGTTGTGAGCTTCCAGCAAGTAAAGCAGGCTCGTTCTGCCGGTTTTTACCGTGTCAAAATGAAAAGTATCAAATCTGGTAAAACGATTGACGATACATTCAACTCCAATGTAAAGCTTGACGACATTCGTGTTGAGCGCCGTACATATCAGTACTCTTTCGACGAAGGAGCTAACCTGGTATTCATGGATACTAATACCTGGGAGCAGATTCCAATTGCGAAGGAGCGTATTTCTGACACAGATTTGCTTATCGAAGGCGAAAGCGTAGATGTACTCTTCAACACTGCGGATGACACCATCATGACTGTAGAGCTTCCTCAGAATGTGATTCGTGTAATCGAATACACTGAGCCAGGAATCAAAGGTGATACAGCAACAAACACGCTTAAGCCTGCGAAGGTAGAAGGTGGTGCTGAAATAAAAGTTCCTCTTTTTGTAAACACTGGGGACAAGATTAAGATTGATACTGCGACTCGCAAATATGTAGAACGAGCTAAATAAACCACTCGCGATATGGACTTTAAAGAAATACAAGACCTACTTCGACTTATCAACCGCTACGGGCTTACCGAAGTGGAAATTGAGCGTAAGGAGTTTAAGATCAAGGTTCGCAACAAAAAGGATGCTGAAGCCAATGTAATCTATGCTGCTCCTGCGGCACCTCAGGTTGCTGTTGCTGCTGCTCCGACACCTGTAGCTCCGGCTCCGGTCGCGCCTGCGGCACCTGCTCCAGCAGCAGAGGCTCCGGCACCTGCAGCTCCTGCCAACGATAATCTGATCACCTTCAAGTCACCAATGATCGGCACCTTCTACCGTTCTGCTTCTCCAGAAGAGCCGGTATTTGTAGAGGTCGGTTCTGAAATCAAAAAAGGAGAGACTATCTGCATCATTGAAGCGATGAAGCTTTTTAATGAAATCGAATCAGAGTATAGCGGAAAGATCGTAAAAGTACTTGCTGAAAACGCTCAGCCAGTAGAATATGATCAGCCATTGTTTTTGATTGAGCCAGCTTAATAGGCTGTAGTACTGTTCGTTTCAAGTTTCTGGTTTCACGTTTCAGGTTGGGGAAATTTCCAGTCTTGAATATGAGACTTTAAGCAAACTACTTCTATGTTCAAAAAAATACTCATAGCAAATCGGGGCGAAATTGCCCTGAGAATACAGCGCACATGTCGCGAAATGGGAATCGGAACGGTAGCAGTTTTTTCTACTGCTGACCGCGAGAGTCTTCCTGTTCGCTTTGCCGATGAGGCCGTGTGTATAGGTCCGGCTCCAAGTCGCGACAGCTATCTCAACATGGCGAATATCATCGCTGCTGCTGAGATCACCGGGGTAGATGCGATCCACCCTGGCTATGGTTTCCTCTCAGAGAATGCTGAGTTTTCGGAACTTTGTGCTGAGCACGGAATCAAATTTATCGGTCCTTCTTCGGATGTGATCAATAATATGGGTGACAAGGCTTCGGCCAAGAAAGCCATGCGTGCAGCAGGAGTTCCTGTTGTACCAGGTTCTGAGGGAATCCTGGATTCTCTGGAGCATGCCAAAAAAGAAGCAGAAATAGCTGGGTATCCTGTCCTTCTCAAAGCTACTGCCGGTGGTGGTGGTAAGGGAATGCGTAAAGTAGAGCGCGTAGAGGATATGGAAGCTGCCTGGAAGTCGGCTCGTACAGAGTCTGCTGCTGCTTTCGGTAACGATGGCATGTATCTCGAAAAATTTGTCGAGGAACCTCGCCACGTAGAGATTCAGATTATCAGCGATCAGCATGGTAATCACTGTCACCTCTCAGAGCGTGATTGCTCGATCCAGCGTCGCCACCAGAAATTGGTAGAGGAGTCTCCAAGTCCGATTCTGGATAATGAAACGCGCAAGCGTATGGGTGAAGCTGCTGTTAAAGCAGCGCGCTTTGTGAATTATGAAGGTGCCGGCACAGTCGAATTTCTTTTTGATAAGCACGGCGATTTCTATTTCATGGAAATGAATACTCGTATTCAGGTTGAGCACACTGTTACGGAGGAGATTTTTGATTATGACTTGATCAAAGAGCAAATCAAAGTAGCAGCCGGCGTGCCGATCCTGGGAGTAGATTACTATCCTTCCAATCGCCACGCGATTGAGGTGCGTATCAATGCTGAAGATCCGTATAATGATTTTCGTCCTTCTCCAGGCAAAATTGAATATTTCCATAAGCCAGGTGGCCACAAGGTCCGCGTAGATACGCATGCTTATTCAGGATATATCATTCCGCCTCATTATGACTCCATGATCGGAAAGCTCATCGTTTCGGCGATGTCGCGCGAAGAAGCCATCGCCAAGATGCAGCGCGCCCTTGAGGAGTTTGTGATCGAAGGTGTAAAAACGACGATCCCGTTCCACATACAATTGATGGATAATGAGATTTTCCGCTCAGGAAAATTTGACACCAACTTTATGAATGACTTCAAACTGAAGTAAAGTAGGTTCAGAAAATTGAAGATATGAAGGGCGCCTTTTCAGGCGCCCTTTTTTTGTAGTGATTCCTATGGACGCTTTCCATCTGGATTACTAACCTCTGTCAGCGCTTTAAGCCGCGTGGATAAGCGCTAACAGAGGTAGTGCAACTAGTCATGACAATGCTTATTGAATCATTATTTTTTTCACATAAAACACTTCCCCATCCCTAACGATTATCATATAAAGCCCCGGCCCCAGGCTTGATGTTTTGATTGATGTGTTTGCTTGTGAAAATGTTCTTCCTTTCTGCACGATCATCCCACGGATATTGAAAATTTGATACGGAAGTACTTTCGGATTTATATCTTGTTCCAAAATAATATCCTCTCCCTCTTTTTGAGGATTGGGATACAGGTGAATACCTGGCCTTACTTCATTTTTTTCAACTGATGTCGCTGTAGAGCAGATACTATCTATATAGTTTTTGTGAAAAAGGTATTGATTATAAAGACTGATAGAATTGGGGGCAAAAATGCAAGCAGTATCGCGGTCGTAGCAAGCTGGATGATAAACTGTTCCTCCAGTCCAGTGCGTCCACACATTATTAGTATCAGGCGAGAATAAAAGCGTACGGGGAACTCTGAACATGGAAGAGGGAAAACCGTCGCCTTCGATCCCGAACAAATAATAATCGGTTTCGCACATAAAAAAGCCATGATAGAAAGCGATCAGGTTCCTGAACCAGGGCCGCCAGGAGTCGCCTCCATCGATGGAATACACCAAGCCGGATTCATAGTAGCCGACGAATAGCACAAGCGTATCAGCTGATAGACGCTGGACTTGATTGATGGAATTAAAATTGTCTGCGACCAGGCCACGCGAAACACTAAAAAACGAAGTGTCAACAAACCAATTCGCGCCTTTATCCACTGTTTTGAACAAATCCGTATCACCTCCAAATCTGCTTCCAACAAGGGTATACCAGACAGAATCTGTGACAATATCAAAGTCACGAATGAAGTAACGATCATCTCCCGTGGTAAAATCACGGATCAGACTTAGCCCTCCGGATGTCGAAGCATAGAGCTTCTTTTGACCTGCGACAATCGTAGTATCAGCATTCAATATGTAGAACGTCGAGTCATGGACACCAAATTCGCGCTGGGCCAGACTTAAGCTGCTGATTACCATCAGCGCAGTGAGTAGCAAAGTTTTCATCCTGTCTATTTTTAGCCTATAACGAGCGATAGGGTGCATGTGTAATCTCTCTTCATTTTGTATCAAAAAAAAATAAAGTATTTCAACAACTAAACTTTCCCTTTATCAGGAGGTCTAATTGCTATTCGTTCAAGATTCAATCTTACATACATCAAACATGGGAAAACGCTTAATTCGATTTACCTGCTTCTTACTTGCTCTTAGTTTATCCCATATTTATGCTCAAACCAATCCAGGAACACCCAACATCCTACTGATTATCTCAGATGATCTTGGAGTAGATGTAACGAACGGTTACGCCCTTGTGACAGCAGCACCTAATACGCCGACTCTCGATAGCTTGCGTTCCGTAGGAGTTACATTTCAGAACGCCTGGGCTGCTCCGCAATGTACACCTACCCGAGCTGCAATCATGAGCGGAAAGTACGGAGTCAAGTCTGGAGTGCCAGATGTTCCAGGCGATCTCGATTCGAGCCATCATTCTGTGTTTAGAGCATTGGATTCGGTAACAAATGGCGCATACACTGATGCGTTAATCGGCAAATGGCACATCGGATCGAACTCAGGTTTTGACCATCCTACCGAGCATGGCATAGACTACTATGAAGGTGTCTTTAGTTCGCAGGTTTCTGATTATTACAACTGGGATAAATTCGCCAGCGGATCGCAAGTCTTAACCCCTGAGACTCAGTATGCGACTTCATATTTTACTGACAAGGCAGCTGATTGGATTAAAAACCAAAATTCGTCATGGCTTATGTGGCTTGCGCACGTAGCTCCCCACTCACCGTTTCATGTTCCTCCTGCCAATTTGCACAACAGAACAAATACTAATCCCGACAGACAAAAATACCTTGCTTCTATTGAAGCAATGGACGCAGAAATAGGTAGGTTGCTGGACAGCATTCCGCCTGCAGTACTTGCCAATACGGTTGTTATTTATATCGGAGACAATGGTACCCCAGGCGGCGTAGGTCGTGTATATCCATCAGGGCAAGCCAAGTCCACCGTGTACCAAGGTGGTGTACATGTTCCTTTGATCGTCGCTGGAGCTGGTGTTACACGCCAAAACGCGACCGAAGGTGCACTTGTCCATGCTGCAGATATTTATGCTACGATCCTGGAAGTTGCCGGAGCAAACTTGCCTGGTGGAATTCATAACAGCATGAGCTTTGAGCACTTGCTCACTGGAACCGCCGGCCCGACAAGGCCCTACAACTATAGCGAGATAGGCAACGACTGGACCATACGGAATGCGCGCTATAAGCTAATCGAATTCAGTACCTGTGTGCAAGAATTTTACGACCTTCAGAATGACACGCTGGAGCTAGTCAATTTGATTGGCTCATTGACTCCTCAGCAGGAGCTTATTAGGCAAGAGCTGGAAAACGAAGCAGATAAAATTCGTGGAGACTGGTCATGTAGTGACCTCATCCAAAATGGCAGCGAAACGGCTGTTGACGTCTGCGTTCAGACTTGCCCTCCTAATACGCCACTGAGTTATACGAATACGGGATGTTGCGCGACTCCAGCCATTCCGAATGTATATACTGAGGTAGTTGTTAATAATAAGCGTCAAATCAATACCAATAATTTCCCCAGCCATCAATACTGTTTTACAAACAATAATGTCCCTGCTCCTAAAGCCTATTCCTTTGAAGTTCCTACTAATCCAGTTCTGGCAACAACCTCGACTTCCATTGTAACTGACTGTAACCGACCTGATAATTATTTTGGTGTAGCGTTAAATGGAGTGTTGATTGCGCCTGCTCCAGCGACTCCGTTCATTTTTGAAAATCCGAATACAGGTGAGTATAACTGGGATTGGGTGTTCGAGCCGACGACCAATCAAGGTAATGGCAGAAATCTGGTTGCGCTCGATTGTTCTTCGGGGCATACAGGTCCACAGGGATATCACTATCATGGAAACATGTTCGAATATGTAGAGTCCACCAATGTCGGTCTTTCTACGACAACAACACCTCCTGCCGGACCTATGCAAATCGGGTGGGCAGCAGATGGCTTTCCTATTGTCTATCGATTTGGTCCAGACGGAACAGGAAGCCTTGCCTTACTCCAGCCTGGTTACAAGCTCAAGCAAGGCAACAGACCTGGTGACGGGATCGTTGCGCCTTGTGGTGCTTACAATGGCAAATACACCAACGATTACGAATTTGATACAAACCACGGCGACCTGGATGCCTGTAATGGTATCCAGCGATCTATCACGCTGACTACTGCACAAGGTCTGGAAACCTTCAGCTATTTCTATGTGGTCACCGATTCGTTTCCGCAAGTCCCACGCTGCATCAGCGGTACGCCTGACACAACCTTTGATAGTCAGAATAATGGAACACCTATTCCGCTGAGCCTTACTCGCTTTGAGGCTTTTTATAATGAAGCAAAAGAAACGGTGGAGCTAAACTGGACAGCTGCTGAAGATCATAGTATCGCACATTTCGAAATAGAAAAATCAAATTCTGGAAACGACTTTATGACTATTCAGCATATTGATGCGCAAGTGAGTGCCGATATCGCATACCAGTATGAAGACGGTTCTGCTTTGACGAATATCCAATACTACCGACTCAAAATGGTAGACTGGAATGGTAGTACGACATATTCAGACACAAGAATTGTAAGCCTCCAGGGAGCTGCGTACATCAATAGGCTTACGCTTTCTCCCAATCCTACTCAGGATGTGGTTTTCCTTCAGTTTGATCGCCATCAGGCTGGGACGTTCCACATCGAGATATTGAACAGCCTGGGTCAAATCGTAATGCGCATTTCGGACTCAACCGAGCGAAGCGATACGCGCGTGAGCAGAACACTTTCGCTTAAGAAATTGCCTGAGGGAACCTACTTTATCAAACTACGCTCCGCCGACGGCGTCGCGATCGAGAAGATCGTCAAGACGAATTAATCATACTTGAAGACATATGTTCAATCCCCGAAATTCCGCACGGAGTTTCGGGGATTTTTTTATGCGTAAAAAGCAGGTGCCGTTTATGACATGGAGACTTCCGTTCGTGACCAAAGGGCTTGCCGCTCGTAGCCATTTCGCTAAATACGGTTCATGCTTGCGATATCATTGTACTCAAATACACACGAGGAACACCTTTGAAGCATTTTTCAAACCTCAATAAAACAATGATGAAGACATTTTACACAGTATGCACAAAAGCCGTTTTAGCACTTGCAACGCTTGTGCTTATTTCTGCAAGTACGACTTATGCGCAAGGCTGCCTTGATGCCGCTTTTTTCGTTAATGATGCAGATAATAAAGCCCACTTTTTTCGCGGCGATGAAACAAGAGATCGCATTTGGGATGGGGCAAGTACAGCAACGGTAGATATGAACAGCCGCTGGACAGGCCTTACGGGCTGGACAGGGATTGATGCGGCATACATCCTTCCTGGTAGAATAGTAGCATACCGAGGAAGTGAAACGGTTGTTATCAACTCAAATACCAAAGCCGCTTATACTGCACCTGTGCCAATTACGACTTTTATAAATTTCTTCCCTCCACATTTTCAAGAAGGGATCGATGCTGTTTTCGCTTGGCCTCAAGTTGCTTCAGGAGACACATTACGAATTTTTTTCTTTAAAGGTACCGAGCTTATTAGGGTAGACTATGATCTTGCTACCAACCGATATTTTAATGCACAGCCTCCCACCAATGCTGGTTTTGGAGGAGTCTTCACCAACCACTTTACAGAAGGCGTTGACGCTGCATTATATCATCCTGGATCACGAAAGCTGTATTTTTTCAGAGGAGATCAATATATCCGATACAATGCGGCTACAGGCGTCATTGACCCAGGTTACCCCTTAAGGACATCATCTCCTGCCAACTGGGGCAGTATATTCACTGACTGGTCATGCATCGACCCAGTAAACAACAATAATTGTGGTGTTGACTACCAAATTCCCGACAACTCTTGCTCAGATGCGAATGAAATCGAGATCAATGTGACGTCTGCGGTTGGCTCAGCCTTGGGTACTGACATCGAAGTAGATGGTATGGTGTTATATATAGAACACCCTCACCTGAGCGATCTTGCGATCTCATTGATCTCGCCGTCTGGCAAAGAAGTCGTGCTTGTTGATGGTGTTGGAGGAAGCGGTGACAACTTTGGTGCAAGTTGTGTGGGGGCTCAGTTCACTCGAATATCCAGAAGTGCTACATTGGACTTTTCTTCAGGGGCAGCACCTTATATAGGAATCTATAAGCCACAAGGAGATCTGGACGATTTCAATGACGGCACAGATCCGAACGGAATCTGGAAGCTCAGAATGTGTGATAATGCAAACGACGATATAGGCACTTTGAAAGGGTTTCGTATCGACTTTAATGCTGTCAATACCGCACTGGAAGATGTGCTGGAAACCGGCCTTGGCCTTTCCGTTGCGCCCAACCCATCGCAAGGAAATATTCAGATAAGCCTCGCTCAGACAAGTCCCCATGCGATCGAACTTCAGGTTGTGGATGCTATGGGCAAAACAGTATTTCAATATTCCGAGCCGCAAGCAGGAACACGCTTCGATCAGCAGATTGATTTATCTCACTTAAGCAATGGCATATACTACGTGCGTTCCCGTCGTGGAGCACAAGTTGCCACAGAGCGCGTGCTTATTCAGAAATAAAACTGTTTCGCATGTTTGAATGTAGAAGCCTCGTTGGGAATATCCCGCGAGGCTTTCTACTATTTAGGTCAATTATTAAACCTCATGCTATGTATGCGATCCAAGGGCTACCTAATGCTTTTCCTATCCATTCAACGCTTGACGCACATTATTAGCTAATTGCCATATGAATATTCTCCTGATTACAATTTTGCTATCCCAATATTCCTTGTCACCTCAGCACGACGTGCCTATCGCTATTTTTAATCTGGAGATCACTCAGCAGTCCGTCGAGCTTGAAGTGAATATTGATAAAGACGATCTTGAGGAAACCATCACGGGAAATGTACAGGACACTTCACTTACACAGGAGCAGGTTACGCGCTACTTTTTATTGCATACTAAATGGACGTTCGATAAAGAGGTCTTACTGCCTCATTTCCAGTCCGTTAGGGTAGTCGAAGATCATTATGTAGTAAAGGCAGATTTTGACACAAAACCTAAAAATATCGCAAGTATCACCGTCTTTAACACCTTGCTGGTAGACAACGTGGCAGGCCATTCCAATGTCCTGTATCTTCAGTATAAAGAGAAGCGAAGAGGCTTTCGGATGCACAAGGATCGCATCAAAACGATGATTGATTTGTAACAGGGATCAACCTTCCTGTTTCAGTGCCTTGATGTCAACGATGAGCTGTTGGATAGACGTCGCATTCAGACCGTTATAGATGCCGCGTATGTGTCTGTTTTTATCGATGAGGACAAAATTTTCGGTGTGCAGAAATTCATCAACTTCTTTGGTGATGCCGAGGTCTTCCTCTACAAAATATGCCTGCCGCCCAAGAGCGTAAATTTCTTCTCTACTGCCAGTGGCGAGGTGCCACTTATGAGCCAATACGCCTTTGGCGTCTGCGTAAGCCTTGAGAGTCTCTACAGAGTCTCGCTCCGGCGTTACAGAATGGGAGAGCAGTAGCACCTCGTCATCATCTTCAAATGCTTCTTGTAATACAGCCATATTGGCTGTCATCTTAGGGCATATTCCCGGACAGATTGTAAAGAAAAAATCAGCTACGTAGATTTTGTCCTGGAAGCTTTTTTCAGAGATCGACTTACCTTCCTGATTGACAAGTGAGAAGGCCGGAATCTTATGAAAGTCCGCCAACGCCTGATCATCTGGCTGTAGCCAGTGCGGCGTGAAGGTTGCATCCTCATAAAAAGGCAAATGCTCAACCCGTGATAACGTGGCCGCATCTTGTCCGCATGATGCCATTAAACAAAGGCTAGCGAAAACCGCTAGGCTATTTAGTATAAACGACTTTTTCATCATTAAGCTCATAACACAGACTTGCTCTTTTCAAACCGAATATACGTCCGTTTTTTACTTCGAAATTGTTGTACAACTTACCGTTCTCGCGCCAGGATTGCTGAAGTCCTTCCGTCTTTCCATGCACCAAATTGGACTTTTTGAACTTCGCTCCACTGATGTACCATTGCCATTGCACGCCGTGTGGTACTCCCTGCTCAAACTGCGCCTCAGATCGTAGGTTCCCATTTCGCCACCAGCTCTTGCTCACACCATGCTTCCTGCCGTTTGTATAATTACTTTCAAAACTGAGGAGGCCGTTTTCAAACCATTTGCGATATAGGCCCTCTTTCTTCCCGCTTTTGTATTCAATAGACAGCGACTTTTCCCCATTTTCCCAATACTCCACAGCAGTACCAGTAAAGGGCTCGCTTTGATATAGCAACAGTCCCTTTCCCTGATCCAGCGCAAGGTCCGCTTTGAGTATTATCTGCGAGGCATGACTTGCAGTATTCACCCCAACCTGCGTGCAGGCTGAAGCAAATACCACAAGTGCGACTACCACACTCACTATACTATTGTATTGCATGCTACTGGATCGTATTGGGAGTCCCTTGATAATCTCCAGGGAACAAAATGTAGTATGCGTTCAGGTATAATTCATTCTGGATATGGTAATGATATTCTCCGTCTGGATTATGAGGCGTAGGACCAAAGTGGCCACCAGACGCATCTAGGTCAGTAGGATAATCACCCGATGGATAATCCCTGCGTCCATAGAGGAAAAATCCGTCGGAAATAATACCGATCAACTTGTCATCATCCTCCGACCAGGCTTTTGGCTCGAGATGATAATGATAACTCTGTGGACCAGTATGCGCTGCGGTATAGTCGAGTGACCCTACAGCATTATCAAGCGGCACATTGGGACCTTCTTCATCATTATAGATCATCGATCCGCTCACTGCAAAGCCGATAGCGCCCAGGCCTGTAGCCGAGCTACTGGAAGCCTTTTCAGGACTTACAGGAACACGCAAGGTATAAGAACCATTAAAGTCATCAATATTGCCAGGAGCCATGTCTTCATATGTCGTAGCAGTAGGCGCTACAAAAAGTGGATGGTTACTCGACGCAGCAGGCGTAGTAAGCGTTCCCCCCATTGGATCGACTGCGCTGCGTGCAGTCGTATTAGACCAGTATGGCGAGGTGTGATTAGGAAGGCCGTTTGTTTCTAAAACGACTTCGTCGCCATCGAGGTAGATAGAAAAATTAGTCGTATCAAATTCCGCAAAGGCAGCATGAAGCTCGTCCTCCGGTGGTGTGGTGTCATCTTCTTTGCAAGAAGGATAAATCAGCAAAACGCTTGCGAGAAGGATAAATAAAAATGATAAAGGTTTCATGAAAAATTGATTGAGTTTAAAAGCTTAGACGATCTTTCCTAAAACATCCTTCGGCATTCTCGTAAATAGCTGAAACTGTCTTGGGTTTTGGGTTAAGAGTTTTGAGTTTATCTTGTAACAATTGATCATAACTCAAAACCCCAAACTCCCAACCCAAAACAGGCTCCCACCATGTCTCGCATTAAGAAAAAACAACTGCTCAATCTTGGTTTCCCCAAGGGCGGAGCAATCAACAAAGCCCTCATCGCCATGCGGCACGAGGCCTATGTGAAGCGTAGCCGAGATGAAAAGTTGCATCTACTGACTACGCTTATCCGTGATCCCGAGCAATTTTATAAACACGAAATACTCGGAGAAACGGCACGTCAGATAAAACCAGAAGAAGCCAATCTCAACGCACCGCTTTTTCCCAGTCTGCTGGAGGATGCGCGGCCGTATCGGATTTTTGGCAAAAGAGATATTGAAGACGGCGCCCTGGACCAGATGGAAGTTGCTGCGCGATTACCGATAGCAGTTGCCGGAGCGCTCATGCCAGATGCCCACCAGGGCTATGGGTTGCCTATCGGCGGAGTCCTCGCCACCGAAAATGCAATTATCCCCTATGCTGTCGGCGTCGATACTGGTTGCCGTATGTGCCTGAGCGGGTGTGATGTAAAAGCCGAATACATGAAAAAGCACCGTGGCAACCTCGAACAGCTTTTGCTAGAGAACAGCGTGTTTGGTGCTGGCCAAGGCTTTGCTAAACCGCGCGATCACGCTGTCCTGCAACGCTCCGAGTTTTCGGATATCAAAGTGGTGCGCGACCTCAAGGATAAAGCCTGGAAGCAGATCGGCTCCTCGGGTGGCGGAAATCATTTTGTCGAGTTTGGAGAAATATCGCTCAAACAGGCCGACAAAGATTGGAACCTTCCTCCAGGCAATTACCTCGCGATCTTGACGCATTCAGGTTCGCGCGGCTTGGGCGCTACCATCGCCGGACATTATACACGGCTCGCGATGGATAAAAATCGCCTTCCAAAGGAGACGAAACATCTGGCCTGGCTCGACCTCAACGACGAAGCCGGGCAGGAGTACTGGCTCGCCATGAATCTGGCGGGTGATTATGCTTCCGCTTGCCATCATCAGATCCATGATCGGCTGAGCGAAGCGCTGGGTGAAACGCCTGCTGTGCGCATCGAGAATCATCACAATTTTGCCTGGAAGGAGCAGCATATGGGCCGAGAACTCATCGTGCATCGCAAGGGCGCAACGCCTGCGGGCGAAGGCGTGTTAGGCATTATTCCGGGCAGTATGACCTTGCCGGGTTTTGTGGTGCGAGGCAAAGGCCACGAAGGCTCCTTGCACTCCGCCTCCCACGGCGCAGGCCGACTGATGTCGCGCCGCAAGGCCAAGAACAGCTTCACGCGCCACGGCCTCAAAAAGACGCTCCGCGAGCATGGCGTAAGCCTGATAGGCGGCGGCCTCGACGAGGCGCCCGGAGCCTATAAGGACATCCATCAAGTGATGGCCGCCCAGCGCCAACTCGTCGATATCATCGCGCAGTTTCAGCCGAGGATCGTGAGGATGGCGGATGATTAGCGCCGCAAGGCGCTAGCTTGTCTATGCCTAAAATAGGTTGACAAAAAGTTACAGGTTAAACTCGATTGATAATTGCATAGGGTCCTTGACAGAATCGTTAGGATACTCAAATGTAAAAATTTCTAGAACAGGCCTGTTTTGTATAGGAAGTTCTTTGATGTATGCTTCAAATTCGACAGGCGTTTTTCCCATTAAAGCGTCATGTGGTCTATCGGTATTGTATGCGTGGATGGCTCTTGTCAGTGCCTTCTCTAGTTGCTTGACCGAT